>NZ_CP104694.1:2792547-3098057 GCF_025398735.1 Tahibacter amnicola | reverse complement strand
TTTGCAAGTCGCGCCATCCGTCCAGCGTTTGTTGCACCGCACCAAATACCGCGTTCGCCACTTCGCTAACAGAATGAACAACCTGCCGGGCATACCTGCGAATTGCCCACAGAAGTTCTGTTGCAGATTCCAGAATTCCGCATCCCGATCGCCGCTGATCGTTTCACCGGAAACCATCGAAAACGACTGGACCGCCCCGCGGAAACTGGGGTATACCTCGAATTTACGTGCGGTCGAAGGATGCGTTGCGCACGTGGTGTCCGCAGGAAGCGCCCCAGCCGGGCGCGACAAATCAACAGCAAAATCTCGTGGAGCAATCGATGAAGAAGGCGACACTGATCTGTTCGATGGGCGTACTCGCAGCGTCCGTTTTTGTTGCTACTGAAGCGGGTGCGGTGGCCTTTGGGGGGCAGGTGTCGGCGCCATTCCCGACGGTCCTGATGCCGCCTGTGATGCCACCTCGCAAGGCACGCCCCTGGTCGTGAGCTTCAACGTCAGCGGCCTGACCAGCAATGTCACGAGCGTCGGTATACAGTTCCAGATTACCCACACGTATGTCGGGGATCTGCATGCGACGCTGTCCGCACCAGGCGGTTCTCCGTCCATTCTCCTGTTCGGCGACACCGGCGCCACCGGAACGGCGGACGACAATTCGAATCTCAACGGCCAGTACGGCTTCTTCGATACCTTCAGTGGTGATTTCTGGGCCGCCGCGTCCACGGCCAATGGCACGGACGCCAACCTCGCCGTCGGCGGCTATCGCACGAGCGCAGAAGCCGCCAATACCACCACATCCATCAACACCGTCATGGCCGGGCTGACGCCCGGGCAAGCCAACGGCACATGGCAGCTGTCCATCACCGACGACTGCGAAGTCGACGTCGGCGCCGTCACGGCGGCGACGCTGTTTGTCGATGAAACGCCCACACTGCCGGTGAGCTTGCAGCAGTTCAAGGTCGACTGATCGCGATTCGGGGATCGTGCGCCTTGATGGGGCGCACGATCTTCCGGTCAGTGGCGCCTCACCCGCGCGCCTGGCGCAACCGCGCCATCACATGCACGTCGACCAGCTCGCCATCGCGAAACACGTCCTGGCGGCATGTTCCTTCGATGACGAAACCGTGCTGCTGGTACAGCGCGATGGCGGCGGCGTTATCCGTATACACTTCCAATTCAATACGCGAGACATTGAGCCATTGCTCGCACAGTTCGATCGCCGCCTGCAGGAGCGCGGCGCCGACGCCGGTGCGACGGGCCGAAGCCTTCACGCCCATGCCGAGCGTGGCCACGTGACGACGACGCGGCGCCGTACAGACATCAAGACCAAGCTGCCCGACGATCTCGTCGCCGCGCAGGGCAACCAGGCAGGTGAAGCCGGGCCGGTCACCGAGTTTGTGCTCCCAGTGCGCCAGCGAGGCATAAGGCAGCTGCAGCGTGTTCGCGAACGCCGCTGGCTCAGCGTAGATCGCGTGGACCTGGGCCAGGTCTGCGGCTTCGTAATGGCGAATAACAGGGGCTTGCATCGACGTCGCTGACTCCGGATTGGCATCCCCCTATTCTGCCTCCGGCACGATTGTTCGCGCAGTTTCCGCGCTCATTAACCTTTGCCCGCGTGCGCCGCTTGCCTATACTGCGCGGCCCCAAGCGGGCGCAACGGCCCGCGTTTTCCGTTAGTACGTCACCGCTGCCGATAGCGGCGACACCCAGAATGAGTTCATCCATGCCTCTGTTCCGAAAGACGTTTTCCGTCAAGACCCTAGCCACGGCGGCGCTGGGCGCCCTGTCCGTCCTCACCGCCCCGGCCGCCCTCTCCCAGGGCTGCGTGATCGCGCGCGGCGGCGGCGCGATCGCCCAGACGACCGACGGCTCCTGGTTGGCGGCCGGTCACTGGCAGGTCGGCATGGCCTACCGCTGGTTCCGGTCCGACCGCCACTTCGTCGGCCACAGCGAGCAAACACACCGCCAGCGCGAAGGCTCCGAAGTGGTCAATCGCTCCCACTTTCTGGACCTGAACCTCACCTACGCCGCCACGGATCGCCTGTGGATCACGGCAACCATCCCCTACTTCGCCTCCGACCGTTCCTCGCTGTATGAACACGACCGGGTGCACCGCCACCACACACAAAGTGCTGGCCTGGCTGACGTGCGCGTCACGGGCACGTGGTGGATGCGCGACCCGGAGTCAGCCAAGGACATGAACTGGGCCATCGGGGTGGGCATCAAGGCGCCGACCGGCGACTACGAAAACACCGATGTTTTCCAGCGCACCAACGGGCCGACGACGCGTTATGTCGACTCCTCCATCCAGCCCGGCGACGGCGGCTGGGGCGTGGTAGTCGAAACCCAGGGCTACTGGCGCTTTGCCGAACAGTGGGCGGGCTATTTCAACGGTTCCTACCTGATCAATCCGGCCGAGCGGAACCGCACGACGAATTTCTCGGTGCCGGACGCCTACCTCGCCCGCATCGGCGTGGATTTCATGCCCAAGGAGCTGCACGGCTTTGGCTTCAGCCTGGGCGGACGCGTCGAGGGCGTACCGCCACACGACCTGATCGGCGGCAACGGCGGCAGTCGCCGTCCGGGCTATGCGATCTCGGTCGAGCCAGGTGTCCAGTTCGCAAACGAATCGTGGTCAGCTGGCCTCACCGTACCGGTAGCCGTCGACCGCAGTCGCCAACGCACCTATCGCGCCGCCAATCACGGCGACGCGGCGTTTGCCGATTACTCGGTCAATTTCACCATCAATCGCCGGTTCTGAACGCGCCGCCGACGCACGCACCGTGCGTCGGACTGTGCTCAAACGCGTGGCATGCCCCTCAGGCGAGCTTACGGACGCGGACGCTCCGTCCCTTGATCTTGCCGGCGCGCAGCTGCTCCAGTGCCTTGTCGGCCTGGTTACGCTGGATCGCCACGTAGGCGCGTGTGTCGAAGATCGCGATCTTGCCGACCGCATCGCCCGGCAGGCCCGCACTCCCGGTCAACGCGCCGAGGATGTCGCCGGGCCTGAGCTTGTCCTTGCGGCCGGCATCGAACACCAGCGTCACCATCGGCGCCAGCACGCCATTCTTCAGGCGGCCCGGCGCCGCCTTAGCGACTTCCCAGCGCAACGCATGTCCCAGACGTTCTTCGATCACTTTCGCACGCTGCATTTCGCGTGACGTGCAAAGGTGCAGCGCCAACCCCTTCTGACCGGCACGGCCGGTGCGGCCGACGCGATGGATGTGGGTATCGGCGTCGCTGGCGATGTCGTAGGTGATCACCACCGGCAAGTCCTGGATATCCAGGCCCCGCGCCGCCACGTCGGTGGCGACGAGAACCGTGCAGCTGCGATTGGCAAACCGCACCAGGACTTCGTCGCGGTCACGCTGTTCGAGGTCACCATGCAGGGCCAGCACGGAGAACCCACGCTGGTCGAGCGCCGCCGCAACGTCCTGCGTATCGCGTCGTGTGTTGCAGAAGACGATGGCCGCCTCGGGTTTGTGCTCGCCCAGCAGCCAGGCCAGCGTGTCGAGCTTGCGGTCCGGCTCCACCTCGTAGAAGCGCTGCACGATTTCGTCCGCCGCGTGGGCGACTTCCACCGTGACTTCCACCGGATCTCTCAGATAGTTGCCGCACAGCGCGCGGATGGATTCGGGGAATGTCGCTGAAAACAGCGATGTCTGCCGCTCTTTCGGCGTGTAGCCGATCACCGCCTTCATCGATTCCTCAAAGCCCATGTCCAGCATGCGGTCTGCTTCGTCGAGCACCAGCATGCGCAGGCCGGAGAAGTCCAGACTGCCCTTTTCCAGGTGTTCCAGGATACGGCCGGGGGTGCCGACGACGATATGCGGCGCATGCGCCAGCGACTCCACCTGCACGCGAAGTGGCACGCCGCCGCAAAGAATCGAAACTTTGATGTTCGGCAGGAAACGCGCAAGGCGCCGGACTTCCTTCGCCACCTGGTCGGCCAGCTCGCGCGTGGGGCATAGCACGGCCGCCTGCACGCCCGAAGCACCGCTGTCCAACCGCGAGAGCAGCCCCAGGCCGAACGCGACCGTCTTGCCGCTGCCCGTCCGGGCCTGGGCGATGACATCGCGCCCCCCGGTCAATGCCGGCAGGCTCTGCGCCTGTACCGGCGTCATCGTGGTGAAGCCCAGCGCGTCGACCGCCTGTTGCAGCGGCGACGGCAGGGAAATCGTGGAAAAAGCAGACATGCGGAGATTCCCGGTACGCGGGTGATCCGCGGCGGGCCATTCTACCGGCCTAGCGCCCGGCCGGCGACGACAACGTGGTCGCCCGGGCGGGATTCAGCGCCGGCTAGCCCGTCACGCCGGCCGTGCCACTGGATTTCATCCAGGCCAGCACCACCAGCGAGACCGCCAGGACCGGCGGGATCAGCCATAACCAGGAGCGTCGCACCAGCACCAGCCCGCCCACCGCAGCCACCACCGCAGCGCCGACAAACACGTAGCCGACGAGCGTGGCCTGCCCGGGCGCGGAAAAGGCCCTGGGAAACACGACGAGGACGAGCGCAATCAGGAATGGCAGCAGCGCGGCCGCCAGAACAAAAGCGCCGCCGGCACCAATCCGTGCCGAACGCCTGCGCGGGTTGAGTCCTGGTAGACGTCCAGCCATGCTCACTGATCTCCTTCCCGTTGCATTCCCGTCCCGCGACCTTCCGCACCACGCCCCTCGGGGCCGGCGCTTACCATGCCATCAACGAGAATGTCATGGAAATTGATAAGTCCGCGTGAGCCGGAAATACGCCCGGCGTTAAATGGCCTCTGGCTGACCAGCGTCAATTCCTGGCTGCTGCGTCGCGAGTAGCCTCGGCCCCAGCCACCCACCGAGCGCCATCATGCAAATCACGCACTTTTCCGACCTGCTCGAAGCCGCACGTCGCCAGGACGAACCACAACGCCTGCTGATGGTGTTTGCGTCTGCCGGCCTGCCATCCGACGCCAGCGCCGCGCAACGGAGTGCTTTCGCCAACGGCGAAGGCGGCGCACTCACGCCGGTACTGTGCGTCGACAAACGTCCCGAGGAGATCGGCAGTTTCGAGAGCCTGCGCGAGGAATCCGAGCGAACGGGCATCAACTGGGACATCGTATTCGTCGCCGCCCTCGCCGGCCGCGGTGGATATCCGCCCAACGCGGACGAGGCCGTACAACCGTTGCGCATGATGGTCGAGCAGATCAAAGGCGGCCGGATCGGGCAATTCGTCGCCGTCAGCCGCGGCGGCGACCTGTTGCAGCTGCGCGCCGCCTGACCTTCAATCAGGAGCCGCCATGACGCGCCGTCACGAGGATCGATTCATCGCCGCTCCGCGCCGGCACCTTCCGCTCTGGCGCGTCTTCTGGCTGGATGGCGTGCTGGCGAGCCATATCTTTTTTGGTGTCGTTCTGTTTCTCTACCCGCGGCTGGATGCACTCCAGCTTGGCGCGTTGCTTGGCGCCTTTATTGCGTATACCGCCTGGATCCTGCGCAGGGTGTGGATCAACGCATTCAACGTACGCAACGAAACCTACGCCCACATGGCCCGCGCACTGACGGTCGCGTGGTCGCTGAACGCGGTGCTCGTGTCCTTCTTCCTGTACCTGGGCTACTTCGGGATGGTTGACGTACCGCTCTGAGTGCATCCAGCCGCCCAATCTGGGCAAGACCGTTGCCTTCTTGTTCGTCGGAGCCCCCGTTGATCCACTGCGCCAGACGCTGGCATAGCCAGCGCCTGGCAGGGTTGCAGCGGTCGTTTGCCTCGCCATCAATGACTCGCGCCCATCGTCGCGGGGATCTCCGGCAGATCCGTTTCGCGCCGGATCTGCGGGTGACGCGCCAGCTCCATCCGGCGGATCGCGAAGTGCATCCAGGTGAGCGCCGTCGCCACGAGCACGAACAGCAGCATGAAACAGCTGGTCCAGACGCCGATCCAGTCATTGAGCGCCCCGAACGCGATGGGCAGGACGAATCCCCCCAGGCCACCGACCATGCCCACCATTCCGGCCACCGACCCGACGTTGTCGGGATAGTAGACGGGGATGTGCTTGTAGACAGCCGCCTTGCCCAGCGACATGAAAAACCCGAGGACAAAGACGATCACCGTGAACGGCACCACGCCCATCGCCAAGGTGAATTGCATCGTGCCGCGAACGCCCTCCACCAGGTAGGTCGTGGACGGATAGGCCAGCAGAAAGGTACAGATCACCGAGCCGATGAAGGTCCAGTACATCACCTTGCGGGCGCCGTAGCGATCCGACATCCAGCCGCCCACGATCCGGAACAAGCTGGCGGGAATCGAATAGGCCGCCGCGATGACGCCGGCCGTCTTCAGATCCAGGCCGTAGGCGCCGACAAGATAGCGCGGCAGCCACAGGGCGAGTGCCACAAACGCGCCAAATACAAAAAAGTAGTACAGCGAGAAACGCCATACCTGCAATTTCCGCAGTGGCGCCAGCTGGGTGCGGAACGGCACCGGCTTCACGCCCCGCGCCTTGCGCTGGACGAGGTCCGGCTCGTCGCTCGTCAAGACGAAGAACAGCACCGCGACGACGGCGAGCGCAACGGCCCAGATCTTGGCAACCCCATTCCACCCATAGGCGACCATGACCAGCGGCGCGCCGAGCTTGGTCACCGCCGCGCCGATATTGCCGGCACCGACAATACCCAGTGCAGTGCCCTGCTTTTCCACCGGAAACCATTTCGACACGTAGGTAATCACGACCGTGAACGACCCGCCGACGATCCCCAGCGCCAGCGCCGCCGCCAGGAATCCCAGGTACGTGGTGGCGCTGGCCAGCAGCCAGGTGGCGATGGCGCCGGCCAGCATCAAACCGGTGAAGACGATTCGTCCGCCTATCTGCTCGGTCCACACGCCGAGGAAAACGCGACTGAGCGAACCGGTGAGAATCGGTGTCGCCGCCAGCAACCCGAATTGCGTGTCATTGAGACCCAGTTCCTGTTTGATCGGAATGCCGATGATCGAAAAGATCGTCCAGACAGCGAAACACACGGTGAAGGTGATCGTGCTGGTCCATAACGCCATTTGCTGGCGCGCGCCGGACGGCGTGGCTGTTGCTTGCATGACTGCATTCGCACGTCGAGAGAGAAACTGTTTCGGGAGTTCGCATGCCGGCGTTCGCACTCGGCAATTCGACGGCTACGGCGCAGCCTCCTCGGGATCCACCCCCTCCACGCCGTAGCGCGCGAAGAGGATCTGTAGATACCCGTTGATGGCATTCTGTCGCGCCTGGGTTTCCAGGTAGGCGGCGACTTTGTCCGCCACTTCCTCGTAGCTTGCCGGCTCACCGCGTTCGACCGAGTCCAGCAGGACGACGTGGTGTCCGTATCGCGTTTCAACCGTGAGCCCCGCAAGGCCAGGCGTGAGCATGAACAGTTGCCGGTCAAATTCCGGCACAGTGTCGCCGCGCCCGAGCCACCCCAGCTCGCCGCCCGCCTCGCGCGACGGGCACGCGGAGTGGCGCAGCGCGAACTCGCCGAAGCGGTCCGGCTCCTGGCGCAATGCTTCAATCAAGGATTCGCCCAGTTGGCAGGCGCGCCAGCGCGCCGCGGTATCACCCGGCGCGGCCGCCAGCAGGATATGGCGTACCTGCAGACGATCCGGATGCCGCAAACGCTCCCGGTTCATCGCGAAGTAGTGGCGGCAGGACGCTTCGTCTGCGCGTGGCGAAGGCACCTCATGATCGATCAGCCACTGGATCGTGGCTTCTTCGCGCGGCTCGCCCTCCCGCGGCTGCACCTGCGCATCGAGGCCCAGCCGCACCGCCTCCAGCCGCAGCACCTCCCGCACGGCGAGTGCACGGGCAGCCGCCCGGCGCGACGCATGCGGATCGTCGGCCCGGTGGTACTGCATTTCGCGCGCGACGTCCGCCTCGCTGATGATCGTGTCGCCGACGCGAAGGAAGCCAGGTGCCTGACCAGGCAAGGAGCGGTCACCCGCATCAGCGGCTGCGGCGTCCGACAGGGCGCCACGATCCATGACAATCGGGATCGACCGGTTCATGCAGCTCTCCGGGGATAGTCCGTCGTCGCGGGGCGGCGGCGCACGATCTGGTAGGGCCGGCGCAAGTAGGCCACTGGTACGCTCCATACGTGCACCAGGCGTGTGAACGGCGTGATAAGAATCAGCGTCAATCCCAGCACGATATGGGCCTTGAAGATCCAGTGCGCGTCCGCCACGAAGTCCGCGGCACCCGCACGGAACGTGACAATGTGCTGGGCCCATTCGGCGAGCTTCATCATCTGCCCGCCATCCATGTGGCCGGCAGACACGACGATGGTCGACAGCCCGAGCAGCAGCTGCGCAAAAAGCAGCACCAGCACCAGGAGGTCACGGCCGGTTCCGGTCGCACGGATACGCGTATCGAAGAGACGCCGCCACAGAAGGATGCTGATGCCGACCAGGCAGACAAGCCCGAAAACGCCACCGGCCACCATCGCCAGTAACTGTTTCTGACTCGCTGTTATCAGTCCCTCGTACACGCCATGAGGCGTCAACAATCCCACCAGATGACCACCGAGGATCGCCAGGACCCCCAGGTGGAAGGCGCTGCTGCCCAGACGCATTCCCCGACCCGACAGCAACTGGCTCGATCCCGTGCGCCAGCTGTAGGCGCCGTGGTCAAAACGCGCCCAGCAACCGATCGCAAAAATGGCGATAGCCATGTACGGATAGAACTGGAAGAAAAATGTGTCGAGATAACTCATGGCGTGTTCCCCTGCCCGGCAGGACGAATACCCTCCGGCACGCGACGTGCCGGTGCGCACGACGAATCCGGTGCGGTGGCGCCGAAGCGAACGGCTTCCTCTTCCCACACGCGGTCCATCACCTCGGCCGTGTCGTCACGGGATTCATCGCGGACGCGGCGCCGGATGGCCGACAATTCGACGGTGCCGCCTCCCGCCTCCACCAGCATGGTGAACAGCAGGGCATACGGGCTTTCGCGCTCGGCGGCCCGCGCCGCGAGAAGCTCCAGAATGTGACCGGTATGGCGCAGCCAGTCGGTCTTCTCCTCGTCCGGCCGCAACGACAAGTATTCCAGCAGCAGCGGCAGGTAATCCGGCAATTCGCGACTGTCTATTTCAAAACCGCTGCGCCGGTAGGTTTCCATAAGGTCCACCATGGCCTGGCCGCGATCCCGCGATTCGCCGTGGATGTGCTCAAACAGCAGCAGGCTCATCGCCCTGCCCCGGTCGAAACAGGCCAGCCAGCGTTCCTGGGCGTCCATCGGATCCAATTCCAGCAGCGTGTCAACGAAATGCGCCAGATCGTCGCGCCGCGTGCCGTCCGGAGGGACGGTGCGCACCACTTCGCGCAATGCGTCGGCGTTCTCCCACAAGGTGGGGTCCGGGTACTCCAGCAACACGCTGATGAGCTTGAGCAGGTTCATACCGGCTCCTTGTTCGAGGTCTGGCGATTGGGCGTCACGTGCATCCGGCGCGTGGAACGCCCGCCAAACAAGGCTTCCGCCGGCGATGCGGCAGAACACCCGTCGCCAAAGGTGAATCCACAGCCGCCGCGCTCGCCGAACGCATCGTTGGCATATTCGCGATGCGCGCTGGGAATCACGAAACGGTCTTCGTAGTTGGCGATGGCCAGGTAGCGGTACATCGACTCGGCCTGCGCCACCGTCAAACCAGCCTGCGCGAGGACGGCCGTATCCTCGACGCCATCCACGTTCAATGCACGACGCCAGGCGCGCATCGCGAGCAGACGTTCCATCGCCGTAACGACGGGCGCCTCGTCACCGGCCGTGAGCAGGTTGGCGAGATAGCGCACCGGAATGCGCAGGGATTTCACATCGGGAATCTCGCCATTCATGCCGACCTTTCCCGCATCGGCAGCCGACTGCACCGGGGAGAGCGGAGGCACGTACCACACCATCGGCAAGGTGCGGTATTCCGGATGCAGCGGCAGTGCGAGCTTCCACTCCACGGCAAGCTTGTAGACAGGCGAGGCCTTCGCCGCCTCCAGCCAGCTGTCGGGAATCCCCTCACGCCGCGCCGCGCTGATCACGGCCGGGTCATTCGGATCCAGGAAGATGTCCAGGTGCGCCTGGTACAAGTCCTTCTCGGAGGGAACGGACGCCGCCTCCGCGATGCGGTCAGCGTCATACAGCATCACCCCGAGGTAGCGGATACGCCCTACGCACGTCTCGGAACAGATGGTGGGCTCCCCCATCTCGATGCGCGGGTAACAGAAGATGCACTTTTCCGACTTGCCGCTCTTCCAGTTGTAATAGATCTTCTTGTAGGGGCAGCCCGACACGCACATGCGCCAGCCACGGCACTTGTCCTGGTCGATCAGCACGATACCGTCCTCTTCGCGCTTGTAGATCGCGCCGCTCGGGCACGATGCCACGCAGGCCGGATTGAGGCAGTGCTCGCACAGTCGCGGCAGGTACATCATGAAGGTCTTTTCGAAGGCGCCGTAGATCTCGCGCTGGATCGAATCGAAGTTCGCATCCTTGGAGCGCTTGGAAAACTCCGTGCCCAGGATCTCCTCCCAGTTCGGCCCCCACTCGATCTTCTGCATCCGTTCGCCGGAAATCAGCGAGCGCGGCCTTGCTGTCGGCTGGTGCTTTCCCTCCGGTGCTTCATGCAGGTGCTGATAGTCAAAGTCGAAGGGTTCGTAGTAGTCGTCAATCTGCGGCAAGTCGGGATTGGCAAAGATCTTCGATAGCAGCCGCCAGCGGCCGCCCGCCTTCAACTGCAAGGCACCGCCGGCCGTGCGAACCCAGCCACCGTTCCACTTTCGCTGATTCTCCCACTCCCGCGGATACCCCACGCCGGGCTTCGTCTCGACGTTGTTGAACCACGCGTACTCGACGCCTTCGCGGGACGTCCATACGTTCTTGCAGGTGATCGAGCACGTGTGGCAGCCGATGCACTTGTCGAGGTTGAGCACCATCGCAATCTGGGCGCGCACCTTCATCACACCACCTCCTTCGAACCGGCCGGCACCGCTTCATCGTCCAGCCAGTCGATGCGACGCATCTTCCGCACGATCACGAATTCGTCGCGATTGGTGCCGGTCGTGCCGTAATAGTTGAATCCGTAGCTCAGCTGCGCGTATCCGCCAATCATGTGCGTCGGCTTCACCACCACGCGCGTCACCGAGTTATGAATGCCGCCGCGTGTCCCGGTCACTTCAGACCCTGGCGTGTTGATGATGCGTTCCTGGGCGTGGTACATCATGGCCATGCCGTTCATCACGCGCTGACTCACGACCGCACGCGCGGCAATCGCGCCGTTGACGTTGAACAGCTCGATCCAGTCGTTATCCTCGATGCCAGCGCTGCGCGCGTCGTCTTCGCTCAGCCACACGATCGGACCGCCGCGCGACAACGTCTGCATGATCAGGTTGTCGCTGTAGGTGCTGTGGATGCCCCACTTCTGGTGCGGCGTAATCCAGTTGAGAACGATCTCCGGATGGCCGTTGGGCTTCTTGCCCAGCATCGGCGCGATCGTCTTGGTGTTGACCGGCGGCCGGTACGACATGAACCCCTCGCCGAAGGCGATCATCCACGCATGATCCTGGTAGAACTGCTGCCGGCCCGTCAGCGTGCGCCAGGGAATCCGCTCGTGCACGTTCGTATAGCCGGCGTTGTAGCTGACGTGCTCGTCTTCCAGACCGGACCAGATGGGCGACGAGATGATCTTGCGCGGTTGCGCCTGCACGTCGCGGAACCGGATGGCCTCGTGTTCCTTGCCGACGGCCAGGTGCGTGTGGTCGCGCCCGGTGAACGTCCCGAGTGACTCCCACGCCTTTACGGCGACGTGCCCGTTGGTTTCCGGCGCCAGGTGGAGAATGACTTCACACGCGTCAATCGCCGTTTCGATCGCGGGACGGCCTTTGCTGACCCCTTCGTCGGCGACGCGGTGGTTCAGCGCCCCGAGAAAATCCACTTCGTCGCGCGTGTCCCACTGCATCCCCTTGCCGCCATTGCCCTGGGAATCGAGCAGCGGACCGAGCGAGGTGAACTTCTTGTAGAGATTGGGGTAATCGCGTTCCACCACCGTCATCGCGGGCATGGTCTTGCCGGGGATGGGTTCGCACTCACCCTTCTTCCAGTCGACGACCCCCAGTGGCATCGCCAGCTCGTTCGGTGTGTCGTGGAGCGTCGGCACCAGCACCAGGTCTTTCTCGACACCGAGCACGCCCGGCGCCATTTCGCTGACCGCACGGGCGATTCCCTTGAAGATGTCCCAGTCGCTCCGCGCGCCCCAGGCCGGGTCCACCGCCTTGGAAAGCGGGTGGATGAACGGATGCATGTCGGACGTATTGAGATCGTTCTTCTCGTACCAGGTCGCCGTCGGCAACACGATGTCGGAGTAGAGCGCCGTGGTACACATGCGGAAATCCAGCGTCACCAGCAGGTCCAGCTTTCCCTCGGGCGCCGTATCCCGCCAAGTCACTTCCTCGGGTTTGGCCGCGCCACGTTCGCCCAGATCCTTGCCTTGCAGCCCATGCCGCGTGCCCAGCAGATGACGCAACATGTACTCGTGCCCCTTGCCGGACGAACCAAGCAGGTTGGAGCGCCAGATAAACAGGCTCCGGGGAAAATTCTGCGGTGCGTCCGGATCGGCGAAAGCAAAGTCCAGTGCGCCGTTGCGCAACTGCTCCACCGCGTATTTCACCGGCTCGATACCGGCCTTCTGCGCCTCGCGCACGATCGCCAGCGGATTGCGATTCAGCTGCGGCGCCGCGGGCAACCACCCCATTCGTACAGCGCGCAGGTTGAAGTCCGCCAGCGTGCCCGTGTATTTCGCCGGGTCTGCCAATGGCGAGAGAATCTCCTTGACGTCCAGCTTTTCGTAGCGCCACTGGTCGGAATTGAAATAGAAGAACGAGGTGCCATTCATATGCCGCGGCGGACGCTGCCAGTCGAGCGCAAACGCCAATGGCTGCCAGCCGGTCTGCGGTCGCAGCTTTTCCTGGCCGACGTAATGCGCCCAGCCGCCACCGGTCTGGCCCACGCAACCGCACATGACCAGGAGATTGATCAGACCGCGGTAGTTCATGTCGTTGTGGAACCAATGATTCATCGCCGCGCCGACGATGATCATGGCGCGACCGCGTGTCTTGTCCGCAGTGCGCGCGAATTCACGCGCAATCTGGATGACCTCGCCGCGCGGCACGCCGGTAATCGCTTCCTGCCACGCGGGGGTTCCAGGAACGTTCTCGTCATATCCCTTGGCCACGTTGCCACCGCCAAAGCCGCGATCGACGCCGTAGTTCGCCAGCAGCAGGTCGTAGACCGACGCCACGGCCCAGTCCTGGCCATCCGCCAGGCGCAGAGAGATCACCGGCACATGCCGTTCGAGCACGTCCTCGAACGTCGCTGCCGTCCAGTGCTCGTTTTCCACGCCCCCAAAATAGGGAAAGCTGACGGCGGCGATGCGGTCGTGAGTGTCCTTCAGGCTCAGGCGAAGACGCGTCTTTCGACCCGCACTGTCGCGCGGCTCGATATTCCACTTGCCCTTCTCGCCCCAGCGGAAGCCCACGGAGCCGTTCGGCACGGTGATCGCGCCGGTTTCATCATCGACCGCCAGCGTCTTCCATTCGGGATTGTTGCCCTCGCCCAGACCACCCAGGTCACTGGCGCGCAGGAAGCGTTCGGGAACCAGGCGCCCGTCAGCGCGTTTCTCCAGCCGCACCAGCAACGGCATGTCGGAGTACTCGCGGCAGTATTCGACGAAATAGTCTGACGGACGGTCAACGTGAAACTCCCGGAGCACCACGTGGCCAAACGCAAAGGCCAGCGCCGCATCGGTTCCCTGCTTGGGGTGTAGCCAGTGATCGGTCAGCTTGGCTACTTCCGAGTAGTCCGGCGTGATGGCAACCGTCTTGGTGCCGTTGTAGCGGGCCTCGGTAAAGAAGTGCGCGTCGGGGGTGCGCGTCTGGGGCACGTTGGAACCCCACGCAATGATGTAGCGGCTGTTGTACCAGTCCGCCGATTCCGGTACGTCTGTCTGCTCGCCCCATACCTGCGGGGATGCCGGCGGCAGGTCACAGTACCAGTCGTAGAAGCTCAGGCAGGCGCCGCCGAGCAGGGACAGGTAGCGTGCTCCTGCCGCGTAGGACACCATCGACATGGCCGGAATGGGCGAAAACCCAACCACGCGATCGGGGCCGTACTGCTTCACGGTATAGAGGTTCGAAGCGGCAATGACTTCGTTCACCTCCTCCCAGCTCACGCGCACGAAACCGCCCATTCCGCGCTTGCTCTTGTAGCTGCGCGCCTTTTCGGGGTCTTCGACAATGCTCGCCCAGGCTTCCACCGGAGCAAGCGTCTTGCGGGCGGCCCGCCAGAGGCGCAGCAGCGCGCTTCGCATGAGCGGGTACTTCACCCGGTTGGCGCTGTACAGATACCAGGAATAGCTCGCGCCACGGGGGCAGCCGCGCGGCTCGTGATTGGGCAGGTCCGGCCGCGTGCGCGGATAGTCGGTCTGCTGGGTTTCCCAGGTAACCAGCCCGTTCTTGACGTACACCTTCCAGCTGCACGAGCCGGTGCAGTTCACGCCATGCGTCGACCGCACGATCTTGTCGTACTGCCAGCGCTGGCGGTAGGAATCTTCCCACTGGCGCTCCTCTGTGCGTAGCGCGCCATGGCCGTCGGAGAAGGGCTCAGCCGCCGGCTTGAAGAAATTCAGACGGTCGAGGAAATGACTCATGGGCATTGTGCTCCAGGATCTTGCAGAAAGGTCCGTACCCGCCGCTGGCCATTCAGGGCGATCAACAGGGGCACTCGGCGCGCTTGCGGAAGTACCACCACCAGGTGATCGCCAGGCACGAGAAGTAGAAGGCGATGAATCCGATCAGTGCCGGCGCAGCGCTACCGGTCAACCCGATCGACGAGCCAAAGCTCTTGGGTATGAAGAAGCCGCCGTAGGCGCCGATCGCCGAGGAAAACCCGATCACCGCGGCGGATTCAATGCCGGCCTGGCGCGTCGCGGCGACCTTGCCTGCCGCGCCACCCGACGCACTCCAGCGCTCGTGCAGCGTGCGGAATATCACCGGAATCATGCGGAACGTGCTGGCGTTGCCGATGCCGCTGAAGATGAAGAGCAGCAGAAACATCGCCAGGAAGCCGTGGAAGTTTCCCGCGGAGGTTTCGCCGGGCAGGAAGTACAGCACGCCACCCACGGCGCCGATCATTCCCGCAAACACCATCAGGGTCAGTCGCGCGCCGCCCAGGCGATCGGCAAGCGCGCCACCCGCCGACCGCGCCAGCGCGCCGACCAACGGCCCGAGAAAGGCGAACTTCAGCGCTTCCACGCCCGGAAACAGTGTTTTCGTCAGCATCGGAAAGCCGGCTGAGAAACCGATGAAGCTGCCGAAGGTGCCGATATACAACCAGCACATCAGCCAGTTGTGTTTGCGCCGGAAAATCAGCGATTGCTCGGAAAGGCTGGAGCGCGCGCTGGCCAGGTCGTCCATGCCGAACCATGCCGCCACCGCACTGGCGACCAGCAGCGGCAGCCAGATGAATCCCGCGTTCTGCAGGTAGAGGGCTTTCCCATCGCCCGTCATCTGCGCCGCACCCGCGATCGACCCCAGGCAGGCCGTGCTGATCACCAGCGGTATGACAAATTGTGTGACCGAGACACCCAGGTTGCCCAGGCCTGCGTTCATCCCCAACGCGTAACCCTGGCGCGCTTTCGGGAAGAAGAACGAGATATTGGCCATTGACGAGGCGAAGTTGCCGCCACCCAGGCCGCACAGAATCGCAATTGCCGCGAACTGCCAGAACGGCGTCGTCGGGTCCTGCACGGCAATTCCCAGCCATGCACAAGGAATCAGCAGCGACGCGGTCGAAATCGCCGTCCATCGGCGACCACCAAAGATCGGTACCAGGAAGCTGTAAAACACCCGCAGCGTCGCGCCGGAGAGTGCCGGCAGCGCGGCGAGCCAGAACAGCTGGTCGGTGGTGAATGCAAAACCGATTTTTGGCAACCCCAAGGTCACCGCGGAAAACATCATCCAGACGGCGAAGGCCAGCAGCAGCGCAGGGATTGAGATGGCCAGGTTGCGATTGGCGATGCGACTTCCGCGGTCGCGCCAGAATGCAGGGTCCTCGGGGTACCACTCCTCCAGCACACTCGAATCCGGTGCGGCAGGCAGTTTATGCACAGCGCTCATGGGCCATCTCGCAGGATCAATCAGTCTGGTAGCAAGACTAGGCAGGCGGCCTCGGCCGGGCATTGACTTGAGTCAAAGGTGCGCAAGAGATGGATGGCGCTTCGCAACGGTGCTACGCATCGAAGGCAAACAGGCCACTCTGCGTGTGCTCCATCGCGTACACATCGATGCAGTCGCCTTCCACCAGCATCTCCGCGGATTCCGGCAGCACCGCCCAGACTGTTGCAGCGGCCATCGGTAACGTACGGAACGACTCTTGTCCGGCGAGCAGCTGCACCACCGCCGCGCCGCCGCTGCGAATCGCCAATGCCGCTTTCTGGTGCAGGCGGACGCCAGCCTTCTTCGTCACCGGATGCCCCAGTGAAAGACGCCACGCCTTCTCGGCGGGCAGCCCCAGCAGCGCGCGAAACGCGCATTCGACGAAGAATCGAAGTCCGATCGCACTGGAGACGGGATTTCCCGGCAATCCGAAATACAACTGCCCGCCGGGCAGGCGCGCGAACAACAGGGGTTTTCCCGGCCGCATGGCGACTTTGTGGAAATAGATCGTCGCCCCCATGCTGCGCAGGACGCCCGGCACGAAGTCGTAGCGCCCCATCGATACGGCACCGGTACTCACGATGACATCAACGTCCTGGTCCAACGCACGATCCAGAGCCCGCACGAATGCGCCCGTGTCATCTGTCACCGTCTCGCCACAGACCACCTCCGCCGTTTCCGCCATGCGTGCCGCCAGGTACGGACCATTCGTATTGCGGATCTGTCCGAACGCCAGCGACTGCCCCGGGTCATCCACCAGCTCGCGCCCCGTGCAGAGCAGCGCCACGCGCGGCCGGCGCACCACTGGAACCTCCGGCAGTCCCAAGCCCGCAAGTACCATCAACTGCGATGGCGCGATCCAGCTGCCTGATGGGAGTGCGAGCGCTCCCAGCGCGATGTCCTCGCCGGCCCGACGCACATGCTGGCCGGCGCACGCAGGCTTGATCAACCGGATCCGCAATGCCCGGCCCGTCGCGTCCCGCTCGGTGATTTCGACGTTCTCGACGGGAATGACCGCATCGCATCCCTCCGGCATCGGCGCGCCCGTCATGATCTCGATCGCCCCCGTGGCGCAGCGACGCGCGCTGTCGCCGGCAGCGATCTCTCCACCCACACCGAATTCCGCATTTTCCCGGAGAACGGAACCGGCGCAGTTCACCGCAAAGCCGTCCATGGCCGAATTGTCGAACGGCGGCAACGCGTCCGTCGCGTGGAGATCCCGGGCGAGCACACGATTCAAGGCGCGCCCCAGTGGGACCGATTCCGCCGGCAGCCGTGTGCACAGGTCGCGAATCAATGCCTGCGCTGCTTCTACGTGGATCATGATTATTGCCTCCCGGGATGTCTCAAACCGCGCGGCCGGCGTGCATCAGCCGCCGACCGACGCAAGGTGCGGCGTCATGCCGGTGTCGTCCTGGTGCAGGCCGTGGCCTGCCGCCTTCAACCCGAGCTGCCCCGACAGGGCCGCTTTCAGGTCCGGTATCTGGTCGTCGTTCTGCAGCATCGGACGCAGGGGAACGCCGAAATGACCGAACAGGCAGAGCCGCAGGTCGCCCTGCGCGGTGACCCGCAGGCGATTGCACCCGGCGCAGAAGTCGCGCGCGTACGGCGCAATGATGCCGATGCGGCCCTGGTAGTTCGGGTGCGCATACTCCACGGCGGGCCCCGCATCAGCGCTACGCGGCAAGCAGCGCCATCCCGCCGCCACCAGCGCGTCTGCGATGATGTCAGCACGCAGATGATGGCGTTCGAAATAGGACTTGTTGCACCCGGTACGCATCAATTCGATGAACCGGATACTGACTGGCCGCTGGCGCACATAGTCGACAAATGCCGGCAGCTGGTCGTCGTTCAGGCCGCGCAGCAGCACCGCGTTTAGCTTGATGCGGGTGAATCCGCCGTCGACTGCCTCGTCAATGCCGGCGCAGATGTCGTCAAGCCGGTCATGGCCGGTAATCTGTGCGAAACGCGCCCGATCCAGCGTGTCCACGCTGACATTCAGAGCCGTCAGGCCCGCAGCGCGCCATTCCGGCCAGCGCCGACGCAACAGGCAACCGTTGGTCGTCATCGCGACGGTGGATACACCGGGCGTCGTCGCGGCCACCCGCACGATCGCCGGAAGATCCTTGCGCAGCGTCGGTTCGCCCCCCGTCAGCCGTACCTTGCGCATTCCCATATCGGCGAAGGCACGCAGCAGGCGTTCTATTTCGTCGATACGCAACGGCGCCGGCAGACCGGGCGCGGCGTGATATCCATCCGGCAGGCAATAGCTGCAGCGAAAATTGCAGGCCTCCAGCAACGATAGCCGCAGATACGGAAACTGCCTCCCGAACCGGTCGGCTAACACTGCCATGAAAAACTCCTCGCCACGTCACCCGCCACCGGCCCATTGCCACGACAGGTGAGTCAATCCTGGCTGTGCCGTCGCCGCTGTGCCCTGAGCTGGATCAAGCCGACGGTATTGCGTCAGCGCATACCCGGACCTGACTGATCCAGATCAAGGACGCCATTGTCGCGGTACCGTGATCATCCGCTCCGCTATCACCGACCATTCGAGGACTCGCCGTGCCGATCGCTTCCGCGTCCCTCAAACCGGCCGCACACATAACACCGCCGGTACCGATAATCGGCAAGCACGGCCTGGATGATCGCGACTGGGTGCACGCCGCGCTGGCGACGCTCGCGAGGGAGTCGGCCCGCTCCGCGGATACCCATCTGTACAAGCTGGAATTTGCCGGATTTCCCGGCATCGATTTCTACTTCAAGGACGAGGCAGCCCACCCGACAGGCAGTCTCAAGCACCGGCTCGCCCGCTCGCTGTTCCTCTACGCCCTGTGCAACGGGCGGCTGCGGCAAGGCCAGGCCGTCGTCGATGCATCGTCCGGCAGCACCGCTATTGCGGAGGCCTGGTTTGCGCGGTTGCTGCATCTGCCGTTCATCGCCGTGATGCCGCGCTGTACCGCACCGGCGAAGATCCGCGATGTCGAGGCCCTGGGCGGCACCTGCGATCTGGTCGATGATCCTGCTGACGTGCATGACCGCGCGGCGTGGCATTCCGCCCGGGGCGCGTGCCACCTGGACCAGTTCGGCCTTGCCGAGCGCGCGACGGACTGGCGGGGCAACAACAACATCGCCGAGTCCATCATCGGCCAGCTCGCACTGGAACCCCATCCGCAACCCGCGTGGATCGTGTGCGGCGCTGGCACCGGCGGCACCTCGGCGACGGTCGGTCGCTACCTGCGGTATCAGCGTCTCCCCACCCGTCTGTGCGTCGCCGATCCAATCGGCAGCGCGTTCGCCCGCGGCTGGCCTGCGCGTGATTACACCGCGACATCGATTTGCCCGACGGTCATTGAAGGGATCGGCCGGCCGCGCGTGGAGCCCGGCTTCCTGTTCGATGTCGTCGATGCCGTCGTTGAGGTGGAAGACCCGTTATCGTTGGCCGCAATGGACCTGCTGTGCCACCTCCTTGGCCGGCGCTACGGCGGGTCTTCGGGAACCAACTTCGCCGCCTGCCTGGCATTGGCCGCGCACATGCGAAACGCCGGGCACACCGGCAGCATTGTCAGCCTGTTGTGCGATCGCGGCGAACGCTATGAGGAAACACTGTTCAACGCCACATGGCGCCAGCAGCGTGGCATCGACGTGACACCCTGGACGCAGGCACTGCGCCGTTGCCTGGCGGACGGAAGCTGGAACGCGCCGTCGCCACTGTCATGACGTTCCACGATCTGCGCGGCTTTCTCGTGCACCTTCAACGGAACAACCAGCTTGCGCACGTATCCGCCGAGGTGGATCCATACCTGGAATCGACCGCGTTGTGCGTCCGCGCGCTAAAGACCGGCGGCCCGGCGCTGCTGATGACGCAGCTGCGCGGCTCCTCCCTTCGCGCACTGGGCAATCTTTTCGGGTCACGCCAACGGATCCAGATGGCCTTGGCGGGCCGGCCTGTCGCCAGCCTGCGTGAGCTGGGAAAGTTGCTCGCCGAAATCAAGGAACCGACCTGGCCCGCCAGCGTGCGGCAGGCACTGCACCAGTGGCCACACCTGGCACAGTTGGCGCACGTTTCCCCGCGCCGCCTTCGCGACGCCGCTTTTCTCGATGAAACATTCGAATATGACGCGATCGATCTTTCAACGCTGCCTATCCAGCATTGCTGGCCCGGCGATGCCGGCCGTTTGATCACGCTGGGCCTGGTGATCACCCGCGGTACGCGCAAGGAACGCCAGAACGTGGCGATCTATCGCCAGCAGTTGATCGCGCGCAACCGCGTCATCATGCGCTGGCTGCCGCATCGCGGTGGCGCGCTGGATTTTGCCGACTGGACATCCACGCACCCCGGCCGGCCATTTCCGGTCGCCGTCGCCATCGGTGTCGACCCTGCAACCTTGCTGGCTGCCGTGGCACCTGTTCCAGATACTGTCTCCGAATACGAATTCGCCGGATTGCTGCGCGGCGACCGCACACGTGTCTGGCACAGTCCGCTAACCGGCCTGGACATCCCCGCCAGCGCCGAAATCGTCCTCGAAGGGTTCATCCATCCCGGCGATACCGCGCTGGAAGGTCCCTTCGGCGATCACACGGGCTACTACAACAGTCAGGCCCCCTTTCCCGTCCTCACGGTCACACGCATGCACTGCCGGAAAGACCCGATCTACCACGGCAGCTACATGGGTCGCGCGCCACACGACGAACCCGCCGTGATGGCGATGGCACTGAACGACGTATTCGTGCCAATCCTGCAGAAGATCTTTCCGGAAATCGTCGACTTCTTCCTTCCGCCAGAGGCCTGTTCCTACCGCGTCGCGGTCGTGGCCATCCGCAAGCAGTATGCCGGTCACGCCCGGCGCGTCATGATGGGTATCTGGTCCTACCTGCGCCAGTTCACGTATACAAAGTTCGTCATCGTGGTCGACGAGGATATCGACGCGCGCGACTGGTCGCAGGTCATCTGGGCCGTCTCGACCCGCGTCGACCCGGCGCGCGACACGGTCCTCGTCGATCGCACGCCCATCGACTACCTGGACTTCGCCAGTCCCACGGCGGGCCTGGGCTCCAAGCTCGGCATGGACGCCACGAACAAATGGCCAGCGGAAACCACGCGCGAATGGGGCAAGCCCATCGTGCCGGACGCCGCCATCGAACGGCGTGTCGACGCACTGTGGCGGGATATCGTCGACGCCCGCGCCTAGGGTTCCGCACGCGCCGACTCCACCTGGTCGATCAAAGCGGCAACCTCGGCCTGGAGCGAGAGAAATGCCGCTTCCCAGCGGTTCTCGCGCGGGCGCGCGTGCGCAAAGCGCTGCAGTCGCGAGCACACCTCCCCCAGAACGCGGCGCAGTCGCTCGTTCTCCGCCACACTCGCATCCAGTGCGTGCGCGCTGACGAGATAGCGCTTCTCGTCGCGGCACACGCCGATGCAGATCTGTGGCAATTCGATGCGACCGCAGCCAATGCATTGCCAGACGGGGATCACTGCCTTGTCGGTCTTCACGCTCTTCTTCATCCGCTTGCAGAATGGCTCACTATGCGGACCGTCCACGGCGGACGCTTGATCGCGATCACAAAGCCGCCTGACACATGTCAAGGACACTGTCACCGGCGCTACGCCAGCATGCGTGTCTGCTTCGTCAACCAGGGAATGTCATGCAGCTGGTCTGCCCCGCCGGAAACCTGCCCGCGCTCACGTGCGCGATCGACGCCGGCGCCGATGCGGTTTACGCCGGATTGCGCGACCAGACCAACGCGCGCGCGTTTCCTGGCCTGAACTTCGACGCGAACACACTTGCCGAGGGCGCGCGTTACGCCCACGCGCGAGGACGCCAGCTCTATCTCGCGCTCAACACCTACCCGGACAGCCAGCGTCTCCACCAGTGGCACCAGGCCGTCGCGACAGCGGCGGAAAGCGGCTGTGACGCCATCATTGCGGCCGACATGGCCGTGCTCGATTACGCTGCGCGTTCGTATCCATCACTCGCGCGCCACCTCTCGGTACAGGGCTCCGCGACGACCGCAGCGGCACTGCGCTACTACACGGAGCAGTTCGGCATATCCCGTGCAGTTCTGCCGCGCGTCCTGTCGATCCAGCAGGTGGAACGGCTGTGCAGTACAAGTCCCGTCGCCGTGGAAGTATTTGCCTTCGGCAGCCTGTGCATCATGGTCGAGGGGCGCTGCCAGCTTTCAAGTTACGTAACAGCCGCATCACCGAACCGGCACGGCGTCTGCTCCCCGGCCCGCTTCGTGCGCTGGGAGGAATCGACGGACGGTACGCGTACGGTGCTGCTCAATGACGTGCTGATCGACCGGTTCGCGCCCGACGAGGCTGCAGGCTATCCCACCGTGTGCAAGGGCCGTTACGAGGTGCGCCAGAACATCTTCCACGCCCTGGAGGAACCGACCAGTCTCAACACGCTCGAACTGCTGCCACGCTTGCACTCCTGCGGCGTTCAGGCGCTGAAGATCGAGGGACGGCAGCGCGGCGCCGCCTACGTCACGGCTGTCACCCGAACCTGGCGCGATGCCATCGATCGCTACGCCGATTCGCCCCATGACTGGAAGCCGCAGTCCCGCTGGCAATCTACCTTGGCCAGTCAT
The DNA here is from genome assembly GCF_025398735.1 of Tahibacter amnicola. Classification (NCBI taxonomy): domain Bacteria; kingdom Pseudomonadati; phylum Pseudomonadota; class Gammaproteobacteria; order Lysobacterales; family Rhodanobacteraceae; genus Tahibacter; species Tahibacter amnicola. The sequence goes on along the minus strand of NZ_CP104694.1, from coordinate 3,075,286 downwards.
GCCGAGGGTCATCAGACGACTCTCGGACCGTACCATCGCCACTGGCAGTAGGAGGCCTCCGTGAAGTTGAGCATCGCACCTATGCCCTATTTCTGGCCACGCGAACGGACGGTGGCGTTCTATCGCGAAGCCGCCGAGTGGCCGGTCGATATCCTCTACCTGGGGGAAACGGTGTGCAGCAAGCGGCGCGAACTGCGCACGCGGGACTGGATCGACCTGGCCCATGACCTGGCGGATCGCGGAAAGGAAGTCGTTATGTCGACCCTCGCCCTGATCGAAGCGGAGTCAGAAGTCGCTGTCGTGCGGCGCCTGGCTGAGAACGGGCACTGCTGGATCGAAGCCAATGACGTCACTGCGGTCCAGATCTGCCGTGAGCGGGGCATCCCGTTCGTCGGCGGCCCCAGTCTGAACATCTACAATCACGTCACTCTGCGCCGCCTGGTCGATGACGGCATGCGGCGGTGGGTGGCGGGAACCGAGCACAGTCGCGACCTTGTCGCCGCCATCCACACGGCGATCAGGAGCGACGGCGAGGAACCGCCGTCGCTGGAAGTATTCGCACACGGGCGTCTCTCCCTGGCCTGGTCTGCGCGCTGTTTCACCGCCCGGGCATTTGATATCGCAAAGGATCACTGCGGATTCCGCTGTATCGAACATCCGGACGGTCTTGCGCTGGCCACGCGCGATGGCCGGCCCTTCCTGCGCGTCAATGGCATTCAGATCCAGAGCGAGGCCGTCGTCGACATGTCACCGGAGGTCCCGGATCTGCGCTCGCTCGGGGTCGACGTGCTGCGTCTTTCACCCCAGGCGGAAGGCATGGCCGCTATCGTGTCGCATTTTGATCTGGCCCGCCGGGAATCCCGCGCACTGCCGCCGATCGGCGTGCGCAATGGCTACTGGCACGGGGAGCCGGGTATGCCGGGCGTTCCGCCCCGGCAGCCCTGATCGCTTGACGTACTCACTCTCAGACGCGCGAAAACACCAGGCTGGCATTGGTACCGCCAAAACCAAAGCTGTTGGACAGCACGGTCTTGACCGGCAATTCCCGCGACTGGCGCAGGATGGGAAATCCCGCTGCTTTTGGATCCAGCGCATCGATGTTCGCCGACCCCGCTACAAATCCCCGTTCCAGCATCAGCAGGCCGTAGATGGCCTCATGCACGCCGGCCGCACCGAGCGAGTGACCGCTCAGCGCCTTCGTCGACGACAGCGGCGGAACCGCGGCGCCAAACACGTCGCGCAGCGCCGCAAGTTCCACGATATCGCCCAGCGGTGTTGCAGTGCCGTGCGTATTGACGTAGTCGACCGGAACCGTGAGATCGCGCAATGCCATCCGCATGCATCGCCTCGCACCTTCGCCCGAGGGGGCCACCATATCGCCGCCGTCCGAAGCAACGCCATACCCGACGAGCTCGGCGCGAATCGGCGCGCCCCGCGCCAGCGCGTGCTCGTAGTCTTCCAGTACCAGCATGCCGCCGCCACCGGCGATGACAAAACCGTCGCGCTGCGCGTCATAGGGGCGGGATGAAAGCGTGGGATCCGCATTGTAGGCGCTCGACAGCGCCCCCATCGCGTCGAACTGCGCGGTCATGCCCCAATGCAGCTCCTCGGCGCCGCCGGCAAACACGACATCCTGTGCACCGCTGCGAATGAGGTCGGCCGCAGCGCCAATGCAATGTGCCGACGTGGCGCAGGCGGCCGCGATGGAATAGCTCAGGCCCAGGATCCCGAATGCGGTCGCCAGCGTCGCCGACACGGTCGAGCACATTGTGCGCGGAACCATATAGGGGCCCACGCGCCGTATTCCCTTCTGGCGCAGCGTATCGCCAGTCTCGATCTGGTTCTGCGCCGAGCCACCACCTGATCCTGCGATCACGCCAATGCGCGGATTGCGCAGCGCCTCCAGGCACAGGCCCGCATCAGCGACGGCGTCGCGCATGGCCACATAGGCGTAGGCTGCCGCATCACCCATGAAGCGGCGACGTTTTCGATCTACCGCCGCCTCCAGGTCGATCTGCGGAATTCCCGCCACGCAACTGCGCAGGCCACGCTCCGCGTACTCGGGGACCGCGCGAATTCCGCTGATACCGTCGCGCAGGCAGCGCACGACGGCGTCGGCCGTGTTTCCCAGGCACGACACAATCCCGAATCCCGTCACCACGACGCGACGCATATCAAAAGCCCTCCGTGGAACGGAACAGGCCAACCCGCAGGCCTTCGGCCACGTAGATGTCGCGACCATCCACGGACGTGACACCGTGGGCGATCACCATTGGCAGCTTTCCGCGCAGAACACGGCGCACATCGATGCGATAGCGCACCAGGCGTGCGGACGGCAGCACCTGCCCGGCAAATTTCACCTGTCCAACGCCGAGTGCCCGCCCGCGTCCCGGTTCCCCGAGCCAGGGAAGGAAGAAGCCGGCCAGCTGCCACATCGCATCCAGACCCAGGCACCCGGGCATGACCGGGTCGCCGTCGAAGTGGCAGTCGAAGAACCACAGGTCCGGGCGCACATCGAGTTCTGCCTGCAGCACACCCTTGCCATGGGTACCGCCGAACTCATCGATGTGCGTGATCCGGTCGAACATGAGCATCGGCGGCGCCGGCAACCGGGCATTCCCAGGGCCGAAAAGGCCGCCATGGGCACAACGGATCAGTTCTTGGTGGTCCAGCGAAAGCGGTCGGCTCATCGGATGTGTCCGGCAAACAGGATGCCCGCGAGTCTGCGGTCCCGTGGCCCGCACCCGCCTTGACTCAGGTCAAGGCTCGTCCGCCCTTCGCTGCCGTATCGATTTCGCTGCAATTTCCGTAGCGACACAGAGACGCAGATGCCGCAACTTGTGGTGCGAATCGCGCGCCCTGCGAGCCGCGCGCGCACCACGGTTGAGCAGGATGCGGATCGCCAGCGGGATGGATTCCCACGGAAGGCTGTCGAGCCGGTTGCGCAAGGTCAGTCCCAGTTCGATGTCACCGGTCAGGCGTAAGCGGCGCTGGAAAAATAGCGTGTCTGCATCTTCCAGACGGCTGGCCAGCAGCAGCAGGTCGACCGCCGTCGCATGGACGCTGGCATCCGCCGGCGCGTCCACCACGCGGGCCTGGCATTCACCGTAGGCGATGACCCAACGCAGGTTCAGATCAGTGATCTCAATGCCAATGCGACGCCCCTGCAGGAACGCCCATTCGTCATCGCCACCGCCGACGATCTGACCAACGGCCCGCTCCAGCCATTGCGCGCGCCAGTGCGAAGGAATCGCTGCCAACACCGGCGCCAACCGCTTTGGCGGCGGTAGCAGTCCCAGAAGATCAGTAGCCAGCGAACGAAAAGGGAGTCTGGAAATCATGGTGTCCCGTGCCTTCTCAATCCGGTTTGGAGAAACGGCGCACGCTGCCTGCGTCCGCCGCTGTTGACGACACGCCGCGCGCATCAGCATGCGCGAATGGCGTCCGGCCTGGAGCGCAGGAACTCCGCAGGCCTTGCCCAGGCGCAAGGCCCGGCGCAGGACACGCCGTTCGCGAAGCGGGTCTCGCACCGCCCAGCCTTCGCGCTGCTTCAGGGCCGCGACCGCCGCCACTACACGGCAGCGCACCCCCATCAGAATGATCAGGCCATCATCAATGCCGGTAATCAGGCCCCGCAGCGCTGCCAGTTGCGCGGCTGCAGTCATGCATGCCGCCCCTGCAGCCTGACAAACGCCCCGGCCTGCCGGTGCAGTCCGAGCAGCATTCCGGCAAAGCACGCGTAGCTTCCCAGCAAACTCCAACCTGCAGCATCCAGGTGCGCTGGCGTCGGCTGCAGGACAGCCAGAAGCAACAGGACGCCTGACGCACATTGCAATCCGAGGCCAAGGAATTTCTGGCGCTCCGGCAGCAACCGCTGCAGCGTGGGCAGCGGCGTACCGCGTGCACTGGATCGCTGCAACACGATCCATGTGACAAATGTCGCGATCTCCAGCAGTGTACCGACGACAATGGTCGGCAGCGCCCACACCACAAGCAGGGTCCCCGCAGCCATGCCGTCATCGCCAGCGACGCTGGCCATCAGTCCTGCTGCCAGGATTCCCACCAGTCCCGCCAGCCAGTAGGCGCGCAAGCCCGGATTTCGGCCGCGCGCCGTCGCCACGACCCAAACGCACGCGCTCGCGGCGATGCACGCACCGAGCGCACCAATGAACTGGCGCAACGGCCACTGTCCGTATGCCAGTGCAGTACCCACTGTCACCAGCACCGCCGCACCGACGAGACTGCCGAGGACCACGCGCTGACGGCAGTCGGAGTAGGCAGCCACGCCGAGGAACATGGGTAGCACGACCCTTCCGACCGTGACCAGGAGCACTCCTATCCAGACGGCAATGCCCCACGTCACATGCAGGTCGAGCGTTTCGACCAGCGGCCATGACAGCCAACCAGTCACGATCGACACCAGCGCACAGCCCAGCAGCGCCGTCGTCACGCCGCCAACGACGGAAAGCGCAAGCCCGGTCCGCAGCAGCCGCGCTGCCCGCGCGCCCAGCAAGCCGGGCAAGGTCATGCTGGCCAAGCCGGCAAACGCCGCCATCAGCGCCAAAGCTCCCCATTGCAGCCGCGCCGCCGAGAACTCCTGCAGACCCCAGACGAGCAGCACGGCACCGCTGTTGAGCAGCACATGTACCCCCGCCGCCATCCATCGTCCTCCGCAGAGCCGCACGCCGGCAGCCGCCGGCAGAAACTGCAGCAAGCTGCCGAACATGGCGTTTCCCAGCACGCCCAGCGTGACAGCATGCGTTATCGCCAGCGTCGCCGGGTGCCAACGCGACGCCAATGCCGCGTCGGGCGCGAACACGAGCAGGGCACCAGCCACCATGCCCCAGGCAGGCGCGCTCGCCAGAAAACGCAGTGGCACCGAAGCCGGCGGCGCCGTTTCAATCGCGATCCGCGCCATCGCAGGCAATCATCACGCAGACCCCGCCCGCCGGCAGCATGGCCACGTCAATGCTCACCGGAAGCTGACCGAGCGCTTCGAGCAAGGGATGTGGGTAGAGCGGCGTGAGCACGTGAACCGATTCACCCGGCCGCAACTGCATCGCCGCATCGAGGGCACGGACCATCGGCTCCGGCGGCGCCAGGTCACGCAGGTCCAGCCGGCGTAACGTATCGCCGTCGACAAGGGGCATGTCATCGCCCATCAATCGCCGCCACCACAGCAACCACAGCACTCACCGGACCGGCGCGTAATGAGGACACCGACGTCTTCTGCACCGCGCACATTGAGGTCATAGCGAAAACCCAGTTCCTCCAGCAGATCCAGCAGCGTGGAGGGCACCTGGGACAGCTGGGCCACCATCGATTGGCCTTTGCCCAGGGTCGCGGCCGTTTCAATCACACGCTGGGCATTCTGCTGCGCAGTATCGCGACTGGCGCGCAGATCCAGTTCGAACTGTGGCATGGGGCGCTTCCTTCAAAAGGGTGCGCCCAGTAAGCCACCGGTCCAGGCTGGACGCCTTGACCCGGGTCAAGCGCAATCGGCCCTTCGAGACTGATCCAGATCAAGGCACTGGCCGGCAGGCTTTTCGACACTGTCAGCGTGCCATTCCCTTTCCGCGGCCCCGCGCATGAGCAACCCTTCTCTGTACCCGTGTTTTCTCGGCCCCTATGGCGAGAACGACGTCCTGCTGGAAAAACTCGCGGTCGAGTTCCTGCGCGATCACGTCTACTGGCGACGCAATTTCCATCCGGAAGACCCGCCGGTCATTCCGACGACGGCCACCCAGCGCGCAGACTACCAGGCCTTCGAGGCACGCATGCGGCGCGAGCTGCACCGTCTCTCGGCAGCGCTCAAACGCTCGGTGCCGTTTCACAGTCCTCGGTATCTCGGGCACATGGCATCGGACCTGGCGCTACCCGGGCTCGCCGCGCAGATGCTGGCCCTCCCCTATAACCCGAACAATGTCAGCGACGATGCAGCGCCAGTGACGATTGACCTGGAAATCAAGGCGGGGCTTCAGCTGGCACGCATGCTCGGCTTCAACGACGACCCCCATCATCCCGGTTGCGCCTTCGGTCATCTTACATCTGGCGGTACCGTCGCCAACTACCAGGCGCTGCGCCTCGCACTGGCCCTGAAAGCCTTTCCCGTCGCACTGTGCGCCGCAGCACCGCCCGGACTGACGCTACCTGATGATGACTGGGCAGCATTCACGTTACCCACCCAGGACTGCATCGAGCTGGTCGGACAATGGCAGCACTGGCTGTCGGGCCTGACACCCAGTGCCCGCCACGACTGGGTGCGGCGGTTGCAATCCGAGCGCATCGAGGAACTGGGACTGGTCGCGTTCTTTGCCCGGCATCCCACGCTCACGCCGCCGGTGGTACTGGCGCCCGTGACCGCGCACTATTCCTGGAGCAAGGGCCTCAAGTTGCTTGGCCTGGGACGCGCACAACTGCTCGCCGTGCCGGAGCGTGGCATGCGCATGGACACCGACGCCCTGGACGACCTGGTCAACCGTCTTCGCGCCGAACGACGCCCCGTATTGCTCACCGTTGCCGTACTGGGGACCACCGAGTTCGGCACGATCGATCCCGTACACCGCATCCTGGCCTGCCGGGACCAGCACGCGGCGACGGGTTTTGGCTTTGGCGTCCATGTCGACGCTGCCTGGGGTGGTTACCTTGCGACGCTGTTCCGAACACCAGAGGGCACGCTACGTGCGTTCTCCGACATGCGGCAGGAATTTTCCGCGTTCCCGAGCCGGGACAGCTATGACGCTATCGCGGCCCTCGGCGGGAGCGATTCGATCACCGTCGATCCGCACAAGCTCGGCTACCTGCCCTATGGCGCCGGTGCCTTCATTTGCCGCGACCAGCGCGCGATGCCGCTGCTGGTGGAGGATGCAGATTATGTCTTTGCGGGCGGCACCGGGAACGACTACTTCGCGCGGTTCCGCAAGCTCGGACGCTACATCCTGGAGGGTTCAAAGTCCGGTGCCGCTGCCGCCGCCGTCTATGTCACCCATAGCGTACTGCCACTCGACTACACCCAGTTCGGTCGCATCACAGCGGAAACCATCCACTCCGCCGAAGCGTTCGCGCAGCGGATCGAGCGGTTCGCTGCACAGCTGGCGGGACGCTTTCACGTCTGCGTTCCGTTCGCGCCGGACAGTAATCTCGTATGCCTGGCCATCAATCCCGCGGGCAATCGCGACGTCCGGACAATGAATGCGTTCCTGACGCGGCTATACGAAACCCTGCGCTGCGATCCCGACAAGGCGGTCCAGGCGCGCGAGTTCTATGGCTCTGTCACGACGCTGCGCCCGGAGGCCCTGGGCGCGACGGACATGCAGCGCGTACTCGCTGCACTGGATCTTGATCCCGCCACCCTGTTGCCCGATCACGACGGCGCCGATCGCCTGGTCATTCTGCGGCACACGCTGATGAATCCGTTCCTGCAGGACAGTGAGAACGGGCTGAGCTACATCGACCACTACTTTGACTACCTGGCGCGACAGATCGTCTCCGTCGTCGACCAACGCAGCGCCGGCATGGCTGCCTGAGCGCCAGCGGCCCGCGCGACGACCGCGCGTGCCGCACTTTCTCAATATTTATACTCTGCGCTGATCCACAGCTTGCTGACATCTGCACCAAAGCCGTCGCTCGCGTAACGGGCAAATTTTACCTGCGACGACCAGCGCGGCGAGAGCCGGCGGCTGGCGAGAGCATTCCATTCCCGCCCGTAGTCGCGGCTTCCCGCGTCCGCGCTGTAGCGGTGGCGCCAGAGCTGGAACTCCCATGGCCCTTTTGCGTATCTCCATCCTGCGTAGCGATCCTGCAACCCGGATGGCGGTGTGGTGAGGAAGAGATCCGCCCAGCCATTGAAGGCATGCAAGGTTGCCAACGGCGTCGAGAAGCCATAGCGTCCGTCGCCGCCGAGGCGCTCGTAGCCGACGGTGATCTTGTTCGACGGCCAGGTGACGCCTCCCTCGGCGAGCACATAGGTCTGGGCACTGAAATGCGATCCACCGTAAGCGGACTGGCGCGTCACCTCCGCCGTGCCGTGCCAGCCCGGTCCGTCGGCCCTGCCCCCTTTTGCCACGTAGCGAATGCCGGCATTGCGCTGCGAATTCGCGACAAGCGTGCGGTTCTCGATCCAGTGTCCGTACACGGTCAACGTGCCCGGACCGATCGATCGCGCCGCACTGACCAGATGTCCGTCCAGATCCCATCGGGCGAGACTGGCGTTGGAGTGGTCGTTGCCGAAAACGCGCTGCACACGGTCGAGATAGCTGTAGCGCAGCGTCGTCTTTGCCTCCGGACGCCAGCTCAGATCGATCGCATCAAAGGTCTGTTCGTTCTGCCGCCACCCCACGTTGCCGATGAATCGCTGGTTTTCGTAGATCAGGCGTTGGCGTCCACCAACCGCACGAAAGGTGTCGCGTGGCGCCCACGCCACCCAGGCCTGATTGAGCTCGACGTTGTCGGGGTCAACCACGGTCGGATAGTTCGTACGCCTGTTGTCGGTGCTGTTGAAGTGGTCAGCACCGACTGCCTGCGTTGCCTCCGCTTCGACCAGTGCAGTCCAGGTCGGCGAGATCGCCCATTGCAAGCCGGCCCGCGCCCGCACCGTGAGGGCCTGGGCGTCGTGCGCAAAGCGCGCATCGTCAACGTGTTCGTAGCGGATCCGCAGATCCACCACAGGTTTCAAGGTCGGTTCGGCCAGGGCCGTGCCGACGGCGGTGGGAAGCAGTCCCAGCAGCAATACAACGGAACGCATGGTCATATCTCCGGATAGTCACTGCCAGACTGACCCGGATGAGGCACACCCGCCTTGATGCGGATCAGCACGCGGCCGATCCGTCACGACAGATTGACGCGGCTGTCCTACTCTGGCGGGCGCATCGATTGCCGCAGTGCGCCGACATTCCAGCCATGCGATTCGTCGCGTGCATCCTTGCACCAGGCGTAAAGCGCATCGTAAAGATCAAAGCCTTTCCGCAGCATGGCATGATCATCGGCGTGACAGCGGGACAGGCCGAGCGATACCGCCAGCAGGCCCGCCGCCTGCGGTGCCAGGTCCAGCCGTCCCGTGTCAGCAGCGCGAACGATCGTGGCAAGGATCTCCAGCGCTGGATCGTTCTGCGGCCAGGCCTTCAGAAAAGCGTCGAAGCTGCACTGGTCGCCCACATGCCCCAGCGGTACGTCCGGGACATCAAACGGGATGGCATCCTGTTCGGCGGCCACCGCATGCACCTGGGACGGCGGCACGAAGAGGAACTCCGCCGCCGGATCAATAAATCGCGCGACCAGCCAGGGACAGGCAATCCGGTCGATCTTCGGACGTTCACGCGTCACCCATTTCATAGCTCACCCCTTGTCGTCTCATTGCACACGCGGTGGAAATGGTGTAGTAGAGATTACTACTACTCTGTAGTGATTACTACACCCATGCTGCGAACCATCCGTACACCCGAGGACAACACCGACCGGAGCGGCGCCTGGCTCTTACTGGTCATCAGCCTCGCCGGGCAAAACCAGACCGCCCGGATGCGAATCTGGCGCAGCCTGAAGTCGGCGGGTGCTGGTGCGCTGCGTGACGGCGCTTACCTGCTGCCCGCCTCAGACACCTCGCAGGAACTGATGACCCAGGTCGCCGACGAGGTCACGCGTGCCGACGGAACGGCCCATGTCATCACGGTAAACAGCACCGATGAGGCCCAGGAGCACCAGTTCCGCCAGCTGTTCAATCGCGATACGGACTACGCTGTCGTGCACGCGGCACTGGATGCACTGCTGGCGGACCTCCTCACCCTGACCGAAACCGACTGCCGCCGCCGTTTCGCAACGCTGGAACGCGAAATGGCCGCCATCGCGGCCGTAGACTTCTTTCCGACCGCAACGCGTCGCCAGCTGGCAACGGCATTCGAGGACGCGCGGACACTCATCACTACACACTTCTCGCCCGATGAACCCCGCCCGGGAACTGGCGTCATCCCGCGCCGCGATCGGGCCGATTTCCGGGGACGCCTGTGGGCCACGCGTGCCCACTTGTGGGTCGACCGCATCGCCTGTGCGTGGCTGATCCGCCGGTTCATCGATCCGAAGGCCACCTTTCGCTGGCTCGCATCGATCAAGGACTGTCCGCGCAAGGCCGTCGGGTTTGATTTTGACGGTGCGCTCTTCAGCCATGTCGGCGAACGGGTGACCTTCGAAGTGCTGCTGGCCAGTTTCGGCTTTGAACACGACCGCGGTCTCGCCCGGCTGGGCGCCATGGTGCACTACCTCGATGTCGGCGGCGTGGCCATTCCGGAGGCCGCCGGATTCACGGCGGTGCTGGCAGGCGCCCGCGCCCGTCTGGGCGACGATGATGCCTTGCTCAAGTCCCTGATGCCGGTCCTGGATCACCTCCACACCGCATTCTCCGATCCCACGCTGGTTGAATCCAAGGGGCGCACCGCATGAGCACAATCCAGGCCGGTGGCACGCTCCTGCTGACCGGACACACCCTGTCGCGTCATCTCGGCGCAGCCGATTACCTCGCCGCCGTCCACGACGCACTCGTCGTGATGGCGGACGCCAGCCTGCAGGTGCCCGCAGTGACGCACGTGCTCGGCGAAGGGGGTGGCGTCCACGTCAAGACCGCCGCATCGACGCGACGAGCCGTCATCAAGATCAACGCCAACTTTCCGGGTAATCCCGCACACGCGGGGCTGCCGACGATTCAAGGCGTGGTCGCACTGGTCGACAACACCGATGGACGGCTGCTGGCGTTGATGGATTCCGTCGAAATCACCGCACAACGGACAGCGGCCGTATCAGCCGTCGCTGCGCGCCAGCTGGCGCGACGGGACTCCACCGCACTGGGCATCATCGGCTGCGGCTTGCAGGCGCGCTATCATCTCGCCGCACTGCGCACACTTTTCCCCTTTCTCGATCTCTATCTCCACGATGTCGACGACACGCGCGTGACCGCAGTGGCGAATCAGGCGGGCAATGATCTGCGCGTCCATGCGTGTGCGACGCCCGGCGCGGTCGCCCGTGCGGCCGACGTCCTCGTGACCTGTACACCGTCGCGACGCCCGTTGGTTCACGCGGCCGACGTCAAGCCGGGAAGCTTCATTGCCGCCACCGGAGCTGACAGCCCCGACAAGCAGGAACTGGCGCCGGATGTGCTGAAGATGGCTCGCGTTGTGACCGACAGCCTGGCGCAGGCAGCACAAATGGGAGATCTTCATCACGCGATCAGCGCGGGCGTCGTTCGCGAATCCGACATCCACGCCGAATTGGCGGACGTCGTCAGCGGACGCACTGCTGGCCGGAGCAATGCCACTGAGTGCTTCGTCCTCGATTCGACCGGCGTTGCCGTGAGCGACCTGGCTGCGGCCAACCTGGCCTACGCACGCTGCCAGGCCGACCCCGCCGTTCCCCGCATTGCATTTGCGCAGATGGCGCGCGAATGAGCAGTTCCGTCGAACACGTCCGGTTCGTCGACGCGGTCCGCGTATGGGCGCGGATCGGCTGGCTCAGTTTTGGTGGACCGGCCGGGCAGATCGCGCTCATGCACCGGGAACTGGTGGAACAGCGGCGCTGGATCAGCGAGTCCCGGTTCCTGCATGCACTCAACTACTGCATGCTGCTGCCCGGCCCCGAGGCGCAACAACTGACCGTCTATATCGGTTGGCTGATGCACGGCAGGCGCGGCGGACTGGTCGCCGGCATCCTGTTCGTCCTGCCGGGCTTCCTGACGATGCTGGTCTTGAGCACGCTCTACGCGCTGCTCGGCCAGATACCGCTGGTCAACGCGCTCTTCTTCGGCCTGAAGGCGGCCGTGCTGGCGATCGTGCTTGACGCTGTCCTGCGGATTGGCCGGCGCGCGCTGAAAAGCCGGTTGCTAGTGATCGTCGCGCTGGCCGCGTTCGTAGCGATCTTCGGGTTTGCCGTGCCGTTTCCTCTCATCGTGCTGGGAGCGGCGGTGGTCGGCATCGTCGGACGTTACCTGGTCCCGAGCGCTTTTCCCTGCCCATCGGCCGACGCGGCGACCGGCGATACACACTATGTGATTGATGCCGCGATCGCCCGCGGTGATCGGCCACTGTCCCGGCCGAGCGTGCGTGGTGCGCTCACTACGCTGCTGATAGCGCTTCCCATCTGGCTGCTTCCCGTAGCGGCGGTGGCCGTGTGGCTCGGCGGCGACGCGGTGATCACGCAGCAAGGTATCCTTTTCAGCCAGACCGCCGTCGTCACGTTTGGCGGCGCATATGCCGTGCTCGCCTACGTGGCGCAGCGCGTCGTGGAAGACCTGCACTGGCTGACCCCGTCGCAGATGCTCGACGGCCTCGGGCTGGCCGAGACCACGCCAGGCCCGTTGATCCTGGTCCTGCAGTTCGTTGCGTTCCAGGCCGCCTTCCAGCACCAGGCTGGTCTTTCTCCACTCGTTGCCGGCGTACTCGGCTCCGTCTTGACCGTCTGGGTCACCTTCGTGCCCTGCTTTCTGTGGATCTTCCTCGGCGCTCCCTACGTCGAGGCCCTGCGCCACAGCCGCTCGATCAATGCAGCGCTGTCGGCGATCACGGCGGCCGTTGTCGGCGTAGTGATCAACCTTGCGGTCTGGTTCGCCACGCGCACCGTCTTCCAGGAAGTACACCGCGTCGAGTGGGGATGGCTGCAACTGGACGTCCCGCGCTGGGAGTCCATCGACATCGCTGCTGCTGTCCTGAGCGTCGCGGCGATGGTCGCGATGGTGCGCCTGCGTATCGGCATGGGCTGGACGTTGCTGGCGTGCGCGATTGCCGGCGCGGTGTGGCAGACCCTGGTGGCAGCCACCTGACCACGCTCTCGCAGCAGTAGCGCCCATGCTGCCGCGACGGCGACGTCCTGCTGTTGATACCGTCGGTGCGATCTGGCGAGGAATGGGGAGCGTGGTTTCTCGGCGCCAAGAACCCGGTCGCCTACCGCTTCCGGTCGTTTCGCGACCTCATGGAACAACGCGTACTGGTCGAAGACGACGGATGACATCCGCCGTCGCCCGCTACGAAAAACGCAGCGGTCATCCAGACTGCGTCGCCGCGCCGGCTCAGCGCGTCGCCGTCGCGGTCTCTTCGGCCATGTAAGCGTGAAGAAAGGCGCGCGCGCGATCCCATTCGCGCTTGGCGGTCCGTAGCGAACAGCCCAGGTACTGGGCGATCTCCTCGAACTCGAAACCGCCGAAGAAGCGCATTTCGACCACTTCACGTTGACGCGAACTGATCTCGTCGAGGCAGCCCAGGGCCTTGTCGATCTGCAGCAGATCCACCGAAGGATCAATGGCGATCGGGAATGCTTCGTCGATCGGCACGGATTCTCCGTCACGTTTGAGCGCGCTGCGTCGTCGCAGATGATCCACGACGATGGCGCGCATTGCGCGCGCGGCGCAGGCGAAGAAATGGCTGCGATCGTGCAGTTCCAGACGCTGAGCCTGTACCAGTCGCACGAAGGTTTCGTGGACCAGGGCAGTGGGCGTCAGGGATCGTGCGTCATCGCGGACACAGGAGCGCGCGATGCGCAACAACTCAGGATACAACCACGCGAAAACACGTCCGAATGCGGCAGTGTCGCCCTCACGCATGGCGTGAAGCAGCGAAGTGACTTCGTTCATTGAGTACGGCCCGAAAACACACCAGCGCGCCCAGCATAGCGCCTTGTTGCAGTCGCTGCTCGCCGTCGTTTCGCGCGCGTATCGCAGTACAGTGAACAAAAGTGCCAGATTTCCAGATCATCGCGCCCATGCGGGCTCGACCATTGGAGTTCAGCAGCTCCTTGTCGCTTTGGCGCACCGACGCCACTATGCTGGGACCCGCAGGTCGAGGGGGGCGCCATTCTATGCATCCGTCGCTGGATGTCTGGCGTGCAGCAAATGCCGCGCTGGATGAGTTGTTGGAGTTGCCGCAGGACCAACGCAACACGCACCTGGAATCGCTGTCGTTGCCCGACGCGGTCCGACAGCGTGTCGAGCAGATGCTTCAAGCGCATTCCGAACCGGATGGCCCCCTGGACCATCCCCTCATCGTGGCAGCCGTCACCGAACGCCTGATCGGACGCACGCTCGGGATATGGACCCTGGAAAAGGAGCTGGGCCGCGGCGGCATGGCGGTGGTCTATCGCGCACGCTCGGTCCATGACGGCGTCGATCGCGCCGCCGCGGTAAAAGTGATGACGCTTGGCGCCCTCGCAGCCAACGGGCTTGAACGCTTCCGCGCCGAACAGGCCATTCTCGCGCGCCTCAACCACCCGGGCATCGCCCAGCTGTTTGACACCGGCATTGGCGAGGACGGAACGCCGTGGCTGGCCATGGCCCTGGTTGACGGACAACCCATCGACGCCTGGTGCGAGGAACGCGGGTGCGACGCAGTGCGTATCGTCCGGCTGTTCCTGGACGTGTGCGAGGCAGTCGCCCATGCCCACCAGAACCTGGTGATCCATCGCGATATCAAGCCCTCCAACGTGATGGTCGATGCAGACGGCCATGTCCGTCTGCTCGACTTCGGCATCGCGCGGCTGGCCGACGGCAATGCGGAGGCCACCCAGACGCTGTGCCGCGTGCTGACGCCGCAGTACGCATCACCCGAACAGCTCGACGGCGCACCGCCCAGCACCGCCATGGACGTCTACGGACTCGGCGCCCTGCTCTACCGGCTGCTCGCCGGACAACCGCCCCACGCCGGCACCAGCCGGACGACGCCGCGGCCGCCGGTCAGCGCACCGTCACGCGTCGCGCTCCGCCCCCAGGGAAAGCACCTGCGCGATCTTGACGCCGTGGTTCTCAAAGCCCTGGCCGACGAACCAGCGGAACGCTATCGCACGGTCGTGGCGTTCTCGGATGACCTGCGTCGCTGGCTCGACGGTGAACCCGTACTGGCGCGCCGGCCGACCTGGTCGTACCGCACCTCCCGTTTCGTTGCCCGGCATCGCTGGGGCGTGTTGACGGCAAGCGCTGCTTTCCTCGCCCTGATCGGGGTGACCGCGGCCGTGGCCTGGCAATCCGCACGGATTCGCGAAGAGTCCGCGCGCGCCCACACCGTCCAGAGCTTCCTCGTCGGCCTGTTCGAGGCGGCCAGCCCGGATGCCAAGGACAGCAACCTCATCGACACCCGCGCGGTGCTGGCGCGCGGCGCGCAGGATGCCCACGCCAATCTGGCCGACGGGTTGCTCAAGGCAGAGCTGCTGATGGTCATTGGCGCGATCCAGACCAGGCTCGGCCAATTCGAATCGGCGCGACGGCAGCTCGACGACGCACTGGCACAGGCGCGCAGCAGTCAGGCCCATGCCGGCCTGCAGGGGCGTATCGCGCTGGAGTCGGGCCTCCTCGCGATGTCGGAAATGCGGCGCGCCGACTCGCTCAACTGGCTGGACCAGGCGATCGCGTTGCTCACCGACCAACCCGAGTGGAGCGAGAAGCTGGTGGACGCCTATCTGTTTCGCGCGACCAACTATGAATTTCTCGGCCAATTGGACAAGGCCGTCGCCGACCAGGCGAAGGCCGAAGCGATCGAGTCCTCGATCGTGCCGGTGGCGCCACGGCGACGTATGAACGTGCTGCAGCACCAGGCGCGCACACTGCTGGCCACCGGAAAACTCAACGAGGCTGCCGAACGGCTCGCCACCTCGCTGGCATTGCTGGAAACACCACGCCCCGAGGATTACGCCGTCTTCCTGCTGCTGGGAGACACCGCGGAAGACCTTGGCGACTGGGACCGGGCCGAAGCCAATTTCCGTCGTGGACTGGCCATCGCACGCGAAGGGTATCCGGCGGGCAGCAATTTCATATCGGTGCCGCTGACCTACCTGGGCAATTATCTGGTCCGCATCGGTTACCTGGTCGAAGCGGCACCGTTGCTGCACGAAGCGTTGACCATCCGCCGTGCCACGCCCGGCACGACGACGGCACTGGCGATTCCCACCCTCAATGTCGCCACGCTTGAGCGCGACCTGGGGCAATACACCAAGGCGTTGGCGCTCATGCGCGAGGCGCGCGAACTGTGCACCGAAGACCCGATCAGCGCGCTTCTGATCAGCGCGCAGATCGCCCGTGCGCTGGCCGAGTCGGATCGCCGCGCGGAAGCCGTCGCCGAGGTAAGCGCCACGCGCGCACGTGCGGAGAGCCTGCAGAAATCCGGCACCAACCATCCGGCGCGTTTCGCCCGCGTCTACACCTGGCTGGCCCTGGCCATGATGGAGGCGCGCCAACCGAAAGCGGCGCTGGAGCTGGTGGAACTGGCGCAGGCAACTGAAAGCCCCCAGGCCAAGCCAAAATCGCCGACGCTGGTGCACCGGCGTGCGATCCGCTTGCGCGCCATGCTCCAGCTGGGACGCAAGGACGAGGCCCTGGCCGCCGAAACCGCACTCGCCGCCGACGCCGCGCAGTTACCGCAACGCATCGTGGCCGAACGCGCCTACACCTATGTCACGTTGGCCGAGCTGGCGCTCGCGGCGTCCGCGCCGGACCGCGCGCGCACCTACGTCAACGAAGCGAACAACCTGTCGGCGGATCGGCGACTGCCGCAATACATCGCGCAAATGGTCGAGGGACTGCTCAAAACCCTGTCTCCGGGAACGGCAGCGCCGGACACCCAACGCCTGCGGTGATACTGGGGCAACGGCAAACATTCGTGTCGGGAACCGCACCCGGTGCCTCCGGGCGCCTGCTGCAAGGACGCGAGGCGCCTACGGCTCGTATTTCTGCCACAATTGTTCAAACTGTCCGCCGAAACAACGCACCAGGTAGCCGTCGTCGCTGACAACCAGGTTCTCGTCATTGCTGAAGCTGGCGCTGCGCGTCCAGTTGAAACTGCCATTGGCCAGCCAGCGCGTGTCAAACAGCGCAAACTTGTGGTGCATATGGGCTGACCCGCGATCCACGCGAACAGCGATCCCTGCCTGGGACAGCCGCTCAATGTCGCTGCCGTGATCCAGCCGCTTGTCGTTGTCGGTGATGATGCGCACCGCCACGCCACGCCGGTGCGCTGCCAACACTTCGTCGCTCAGCCGATCGTCCGCCAGCGTGAAGACGCAGATGTCGATCTGGTTTTTCGCGCGGCCACATAGTTCGCGCAACTTGCGCAGGCACGCATCGCCCGGCGTGAAATACGCACTGTGCGAGGCCGCGGCGATACCCGCGGAGACATCCAGGGTCTTCACCACCTGCTCCAGCCAGCCCAGTACCGCCATGCTCTGCGCCGGCTGCCCGGTGATCTGTTCCCGGGCGATGGCGAACGCCGCATTGCGCAAACGCCGGATCTGCTCACTGTCAGACTGCGCGCCAATCGCCCGTAACTGCACTTTCTCTTCCGTCGCCAGCCGAAAATCGGCCGCACTGCTGCGAAGGAGCTCGTCGAGATGGTGGAATTCCATGGCAGCCAGATCGTGCGGAAGGTGCACATAGGCTACGAAATCCGCTGGCGGCAGCCCAGCCCTTCCCTGGGCAACGGTCATCCGTGGAGTCTCTGGACTAAGGCGTGAAGCTACCCGTCAACGTCGCGCCTGAGAACGTCGCGTAGGCACGCACCATGACGTGATAGGTGCCTGCCTGCGCGTTCGCAATCGCACAGGTCTCCGTGTTGCCGGACGCCCACGAGCGACATGTATAGGTCGACGTCGTCGGCGGCGAACCAAACCGGACGTAGAGGTCGGCATCGCCCGTGCCGCCGGATGTCGTGAACCGCAGGTTCGTGGCACCCGCCGGCACCACCAGGGTGTACGACAGTGAATTGCCGCTCGTCGCTGTCAAGCCACTGACCGGCACGCCGTTCTGCAGCACGTTGCCGCCTCCGGTGGAATAGCTGCCGGTGAGGCTCATACCCGAAAACGCCGAGTAGGCATGGACCATCACGTAGTAGGTACCCGCCTGCGCCGAACTGATAGCGCAGGTTTCGGCGTTGGCACTGCCCGTCGACTTGCAATCGTAGGACGAGGTCGTCGGCGCGCTTCCAAACTTCACGTACAGGTCGGCGTCACCAGTGCCGCCGCTGGTCACGAACCGCAGGTTCGTCGCCCCTGCCGGAACAACCAGGGTGAAGACCTGCGTCGCGTTCACGGCGCCGCTGATGCCTGTTTTCGGGACGCCATTGCTCAACACGTTTCCGCTCGAATCGGTCACCGTCACGGACTGCGTCTTGCTGTGGGTGGCGCCCTGGTTATCGGTCACGGTGAGCGTGACGCTGTAGGTGCCTGCAGAGGCGTAGGTCTTTGACGGATGGGTGGCGGTTGAGGTCGTGCCATCGCCGAAGGCCCAGCTGCGGGATGCGATCGTCCCGTCACTATCGGTCGAACTGTCGGTAAAGGTGCCGGAAAGTCCGCTGAAGCTGAAACTGAAGTTCGCCACAGGCGGCTGGTTACCCGGCGTAGTGCTCTTGGTCTTGCCCAGCTCACCCAGGAAGGCCAGGCCCAGCTGGGCAAATTTCACGCTGTTCTGGGCGGAATTGCCCATGTTCGCCAGCGTGTCATTGGCTGTGTGGATGTAGGGGAAGTAACCACCGCCACTGTCGCCGGCTTCGAACATCATGGCGGCCGGGAAACCCGCGCTGGTCCAGGAAGCGTGATCGGAGCAACCGTAGCCACAGGTGTACGTACTGCGGGTCAGCCCCATCGGTGCAAGGTAGTGATCAAACAGGTTCGTCACGAACGTCTTGAGCGCGGCATTGGAGTAGTCGGTGATCAGCTGCATGTCCTCGACGTTTCCGCTCTTGTAGTTGGTCATGTCGAACTGCATCACGCCCACCACGTTGATGCCGGAATTCTTGAAGGACTGGGCGATGGCATTGGATCCGCGCAATCCCACCTCTTCCGCCGCGTAGCCCATGAATTTCACGGTGCGCTTGGGTTTCCATCCACTCGCCAGCGATATCCGTATCACCTCGGTCAGCGTGGCGATACCGGAGCCGTCGTCGTCGGCACCCGGCGCGAGCTGCTCCGAACTGCCGCCCGCGGAGCCGTTGATCGAATCCAGGTGAGCACCGAGCACGATGACTTCCGACGCCAGGTCCGTGCCCTGGATGGTCAAGATCACCGATGGCTGGGTCGAGCAGTTGCTGCACGCGGTGAACAGTTCCGCCGTCACGTCGGTGCGACCTGCGGCGAGGTTGGCCCAAGTCGTGCGAATCCATTCCGCCGACGTCCTTCCGTAGGTGGAGTTGTAGTAGCGGTTCCGGTACGAGGTCAGTGAGGTGAGCGTGTCGCGGATGCGACTTTCGGTGACGGCGGGCAGCCACGGATTGACGGTGGCCGAGTTGTCGATGGTGTAGTCCACCAGAACGGCACGCGACACGCTGTCAGCGGCGCGGTCTGCGCGGATGAAGGCATCCGCCTCCGCGCGGCTGGCAAAGGCAAAGAAGCCACCGCAGCGCAGCTCACGCTCGTGGATGCGATGACTGATGTCAGACAGCTGGTAAGCCTGGACCTGAGCGACGACGAGCGGTGTTCCCAGGCTGTCACGTCGCTCGACGCCGTCGCGGGCGAACTTGCGGATTTCTTCGAAGGTATTCTTCGAGGTGACGATGAATACCGGCGCAAAAGGATCCTGCTCCGTATCAATCGCCGGCTGGTGATGGGATTGCGCCATTGCCGCGGAACTGCCGGCAAGGAAAATCAGATAGATCATGCCGCGCAACTGATTCAGGCAGCTGCGGGCAAACCGCGTGGACAGGCAGTTCATGAACTCCTCCCTCCAAAGAGACATCGTGAACGGAATGGCGGCAAGAAAACCGCCGGCTTCCGGGCGCCGCCCGTTCTCAACAGCGAGCAGTCGAGACAAGGGAGCTGAGCGGGAACCGGTTACTGCCGCCCAACGATTGTCAAGTGCGACGGAGGGGAAAACAACGCAAAAATAGTAATTCGATATCTTTTAATGTGAACGCTATTACCGAATCACGTCATGCCATGAAGGCATATCACGCCGACCGTTCGGCGTCGCCTGAAAACGACGGGAAAATGGACGAATCGTGCACAGACATACTGGTGACGGATGAGCACGTCAGGTAATCCGGCGGAGCAAATGGAAAACCCGGCCTTGATGCCTGCCGACGAAAAGAGGAGCGCGACCGTCGCAAATACCGCCGATCGCGCTGAGTGCGGTCCAGGACTAGACCGTTGGCCGCTCGTCAAACGCCGGCACGGCATCGTGGATTTCGTACCACGGCGCCTTCGAGGCGACGAAGATGTGAGCGCCCGGGCCCTTTGTCACGGTGGAATCCAGGGTTCCCATCCGAACCCGGACCTGGCCGAGGTTCCCGCGTCGGCTCATGATGGGTGATCCGCACCGCGTACAGAAGCAGCGTACGGTCTCTTCCGATGAGCGGAACGTGCCCAGCAGGTGCTCACCCCGGGTGATCGCAAAATCCGTCTCGGCGACAACCACGTTCGATGCGAACGCCGAACCGCTGGCCTTGCGGCATCGGGAGCAGTGGCAGAAAAAGGCGGGGCCCAGGTCGCCCCGGATTTCGTACCTGATCTCACCGCACAGACAACTACCGGTATGCATGGGTACTCCTTGGTGACTCGCCAATTGCGCACTGCGCGGTGTGATCGTGCAGTGGCTCACCGATTATAGCGTCGACCACGCGCGGGGCATTTCAGTCATTGGTCGTACTTGTGTGCGCTATCACGGTGACAGCAGCGCACTCCCTGGTAGCGGACGTGGATCCCCGTGGCGGCGTGCGGGAATCCTGACCCATGCCAACCGGGTCAATCCGGCCGCTGTCATAATACACAGGTATACATCAATACCTGTTGCCGGTATCACTGCCCCCCACGGATCTTTCGTCGGGATCCGGGGAAGTCACGTCCTGCGGGCCGCGCCCTGAACGCGCCCGTTCCGGCATCACAGCGGAAGCGGCCTTCCTGGCGCAATGGCGCGCCCGATACGACGTCATGAAGGAGTTTTCAATGCCTATCCGCTCGCTACGACGTGTGCCCGCCGCCGGGATGGCTGGCGTCTGCCTGATGGTCGCGACGGCCACGGCTTTCGCCACCGAACGGCCCGCAAGCCCTCCCTCCGGAAAAGCCCCCGCGATCCAGGCACCAGTGCCGTCAAAGCCACGCGCCGCGCCGACGTTGGCAGCGGGGTCCGCGAAGACGTTCGTCGACTTCGCCGCCTCATCCACTATGGACGAAGCCGAAAGCGTGCGCTCGGCCATTGCCAGCGCCCGGGCCGATGCCGAGCGCGTCGCCGCCGAAATCTGCAGTGAATCGCGCCTTTCCGGCGACGTGGATCACGGCCGCGCGCTGGTCGCGCTTGCCGTACTGGGGGAACTGCGAACAGAAGCGTCACAGGCCTGCTTCAACGAATGGATTGCGCGCCCCTTGCCCCAGCGCGGCACCCGGATCGACGGTGAGATCCAGGAGTCGGTCGCACTGGAAACCCTACAGGCCAAGGCGGTCGACGGACTGGCCTACCTGCAGACCGAAACGGCGAACGCCGAAGTGCTACGCATCGCCGGCGAGCATCCCTCGCGGATCGTCCGTGCCGAGGCGATTGCCGCATTTCTCTGGAACCACAAGCACTCCCGCGAAGCCAGGCAGCGCCTGCTCAAGGTGGTCAAGCCGGATGAACAGATCTTTCTCGATCGCGTCACGCGCGTCGCCGGCGAAGAGCCCGCCGCCTTCAATGCTCGACTGGAGGCGTATCTGAAGGCACATCCGGAAGTCCGGCCCGAAGCTCCGACGCGCGGCACGAAGCCGCTGGATGACCACGCGCACGGCCCATCCGCCACGCCGCCCGCCCATTGAGCACCGCTTCGGAGATCCGCCATGAGACTTCTACGCACTTTCCTGACGGCGTGCCTGTCGCTGGGCGCATGGACGCTTTCCCCGCAGGCCGCCGCCGTTTGCAACCAGTCCAGCGCCAGTACGGCAGACCGGGACTTGTGGAACCTGCACGGCTGCTGGACCGACTTCTACCTGTGGCAATACCAGGCTTATGACATGCGCAGTTCGGATTGGGGCAATCGCGGCTGGAACGATGCCTGCAACGTCAATCTGGAATACCCCAAGCACTGGAATGCATCGTACCTGGTGACCTACGGCCTGGCCGACAACGGTACCTATTCCTGGCACGGCACTGCCGACTACCGCGCCACCGCGGAGGCGGCCAGCAGCAACTTCCACGACAGCCTCTACCACACCGCCAGCGACGACACCTGCTGCTTTGGCGCCTTTGTGCCACACATCTTCGGACCGGATGAAGTCCAGACCATGTGCTCGCTCTACAACGCCACGTCGACGCGCGGCAATCCGGCCTCCCGCGCCGGGGACTTCATGCACGAGGGATGGCATGCGTGGCTGAGCAAATACAACTGGAACAACGGTTCCTGCGGCGGCCATCGCTGCGGAAACCCGGGTACCTGCACTGCTACGGACGCCTGCGACTACTTCTACTTCCACGGTGTCGGTGCCTACGCCTTCGGCGCGATGTACCAGACGGACGGAACCGCAAACCGGTTCCACTCGCCCAACCAGGTACAGGTGGAATTCCTGTGTGACGTTGCCGACTATCCCAAGTCCTGGGTGCCGGCCAGTGTGCGCACGGCGGCGCGGTCCGATGCCAATGCCCGCGCCGTTTCGCGCTTCATCAATGGACCTGGCTACCAATGCGGCAATCCGCGCCCCTGGTAGCCAGGGTGTAGCCCGTCCGGCCCGGCAGTCCGGGTCGGACGCTTTCAGGCAAGGGCGAAACGCATCAGCGCTGGTTGGCGGCCAGTTTCACACCGAATCCGATCAGCGAAACGCCGGCCAGGCGCGTTGCCACGGTACGCGCCAACGGCAATCCGCGCAGGCGCAGGGCCATGGCGTTTCCGACCAGGACCAGCAGCGCCTGGTAGAGAAAGCTCAGCACCGTCACGTGCAGCATCATCGCCACCAGCGTCATGCGCGAGGAGTCGGGTCGGAGGAACAAGGGAAAGAACGCGACGAAGAAGAGCACCACCTTCGGATTGGTGAAACTGACTGCCAGGGCGCGTCGAAGGTACACCGCTGCCGAAGCCGTCGACGCCGCCGGCGTCACCTCGTCGCTCACCGTCGCCCGCAGCAACTGAAACCCCATCCAGCACAAATACGCGGCGCCAAACCATTGCAGTGCCTGGAACAGCACGGGATGTGCACTCATCACCGCCGCCAGCCCCGCCACAGCCGCCAGCATGAATACAGCGTCGCCCAACAGTGTTCCCAGGACCGCCCCCATCCCGGCGCGTACACCACCACGTGCAGTGGCATTGAGAATGGCCAGTGTTCCGGGGCCGGGAATAGCCTGGAACGCAAGGATGGCCATCACGAAGCTGGCGTAGTTTTCGATCGCAAACATGGGCGCTCCATCAATAAGGGGACACGCATCAGAACCGCTGGAAAGGGCGATTTCATAGCCGTATCGGGGCCCATACGTCGCACGGTCGGCAGAACCGCCAATGGCCCGCGCGATCAGCCGCCGTTGAAGCCGTCGCTGAAGAGGCGATCACCGAACGGCTCGATGATGAGTGTCAAGGACTGGGGCTGGGGGTCTGCCACATAGGAACTGAACTCCGCCACGTCATCAAAGGCGAAGCCATAGGCCTTTCCGTCCACGGTCGCCAGGTGCATCGCATGGGCGTAGTGATTGGTCCGCGGGGTGAGGTAGAAGCCTGCGGCGTTCGCGGCTGGCTGCACCGCGTTCGAGAGCAGGTTGGTACGGTTGAGCGCTGCGCCGATGATAGCGGCCAACGCACCGAGTGCATTGTTCGGCGCCGCGAGCGCCCCGTTGCAGAAGAACACTTCGCGCGTCGTTGGTTTGTCGAAACGGGCGGTGACCGTGCCGCCCTGCCGGAACACCAGCTGGCTGCCTTCCACCTGGCCGGTGAAATCGCCGTAGACATCGTTGTGGGCGGCAATGCTGTGGCTTTGGTAGTGGGTCCAGCACTGCGTGATGTAGCTGTCGAGATAGTCCGGTGGAAACAGTCCGGCATTGATGCCGTGAGCGGGCGCCAGGATGCGTCTTCCGCCCGCCACGATCAGCCGCGCGAAATCCGGATTCGCCTTCAGGGTATCGAACACCAGGTCGCGTCCGCCCGGACGCAGGGTACCCGTCGTGACGGTGGCCTGGCCGACCAGGCGCAGCGCCAGGGGCACGCTGAACATGTCCACCATCGTGGCATTGACGTTCATGCCGCCGCCGTCAAAGGTGAACTCCACCCAGTCGTGCAGCAGGGTGTAGTTCGCGTCAGTGGGCACCCAGCCCGCCGGTTGCTGCAGACCGATACCCCCCGGTTGTCCTGCATCCGCGACCGGGCGAATCTTCAGCGGGCCGCCGATCGACACATAGATTCGACCGGACATGCGCGGCAGCGCCAGGCCACGAAACGCTGCCAGGGTCATCGAATAGTTGGCGTAGCCGTCCGGCCCGATGTCCGCCATTCCACACGAGACCAGCGCACCGTCCGGCCGGAGCCAGCTGTTTGCGCCGGTGGACAGGTTGACACCCACCACCGTCAGGTAGATCGACGTATCAGCGAAGCGGCCGCTGTTGTTGGCAATGTCGAGCAGCAGAGTTTCGGGTGTCCTGGCGGTCGACGCCATTGCCCGGCGGGCGATGAGGGGAACGGTCAGGGCCGCGGCTCCGGCGGCGAGAAACGATCGTCGATGCATGGCAGCTCCGCGAGGTCAGCCGGCCTACCTTGCCAGAAACCACAGCACCGTTTTCCGACGCGGTGCGCATACCACTGCGGTCAGCGTCAATCTTGCGGAGCGCTTCATGCACGGCTCGTGGCCGGCGTAGTGCCCAGCGGTGGCTCCGCGGGCGAGCCCGCTGCCCGGGAAATCTGCCGCTTCGGCAGACGCACCGTAAACGTCGTTCCCTTGCCCAGTTCGCTGTCGACGTCGATCCGCCCGCCATGCCGGTCGACAATACCGTAGGACACCGACAACCCGAGACCGGTACCGACCCCGACCGGCTTGGTGGTGAAGAAGGGATCGAAGATGCGATCCCGGTGCTCCGGCGCGATCCCCACACCGTTGTCGCTGATCTGGATACGCACCATGTCGCCGTCGTCCTGGGTGCGGATGGTGATCGTACCGTGCCCGGGAATCGCCTGGGCCGCGTTGACCAGCAGGTTCAGGAAAACCTGGTTGAGCTGGAACGGCATGCACTGGATCGTCGCCGTGGCGGAATATTCCTTGCGGATCTCCGCCTTGTAGCGCAATTCGTGCGAGGCGATATTGACCGCTGTCTCCAGGCCCACGTGCGGATCCACCACCTCCCACTGGCTGTCGTCCAGGCGCGCAAAACATTTGAGGTCCTGCACGATGATCTCCACGCGCTTGATGCCGTCGAGCGATTCACCGATCAGGTCAATCACATCCTTGCGCAGGTAGTCGATGCTGGCGAAATCCCCGAGCACGTCGGCCACTTCCTGTGTGACCGGTTGCCCGTCGCCCACGCTTCGGGCGAGGGCCTCGCACGTATCGATGACCGCCAGGAATCGCTGGGTGTAGTCGCGCAACGTACCGAGGTTGGATTGGACGAAACCAATGGGATTGTTGATCTCGTGTGCGACACCTGCCGCCAATTGCCCCACGGACGCCATCTTCTCCGACTGCACGAGTTGCCGTTGCGTGCCCGCCAGCTTCTCGTTGACAGCCTCCAGTTCCGCGTTGCGGCGCTGCAGCGCTTCCTCGGCGTCCACCCGGTCGCGGATCAGCGAAAGGATGCGCTCGGCGCTGCGTAGACGCGCAGCCAGCTGTTCCTCGTCGAAGGGCTTGGTGATGAAGTCGTCGGCGCCGGCGTTCATGCCATCCAGGAAACGGCCTTTGCCGTCCAGGGCCGTCAGAAGAATGATAAAGGTATATTCAGCGCGAGGATGGGAGCGCACCAGGCGACAGAAGTCCGGCCCGTCGAGCTCCGGCATGATCCAGTCGGAAATAACCACTGGAAAATTGTCGCGCTGCCAGGCTTCCCAGGCGCGCGATCCGTTCTCCACGCAGACGACCTCATGTCCCATTTTCTTGAGTGTTGCCTGCAGCAGCAACCGGGACGTCACGTCATCATCGGCGATCAGGATCTTCATGCATTCTCTCCTTGCCCGGTCGACACACCGAGACGGCTGATCTCGTCGCGGGCGCGGACAAAGGCCTCACCCAGCTCGTCGATAAGGGGGCCTGCTCCATCCAGCGTATTCGTACGTCCCAGGCTCTCCAACGCCTCGGCGACATCGCGCATCGCCAGTGCACCGACATTGGCACAGGCGCCCTTGAGCGTATGCGCCTGGGCGGCCAGGGCCGCTGCGTCGTTGGTATCCACCGCCGCCCGCAACGCCGCGATACGCCCGCCCGCATCCATCTGGAAACCGCGGTAGACCTCCGCAAACAGTGCCACATCGGTCGCAATGGCCAGTTCACGCAGCCGTTCGACCGTGCCAGGATCCAGCGCCGTCTGCCCTGCTTTCCTGGACGCTGCGGGCACAGCCGCTGGCAAGACCGGCTCGCCCAGCGCGGCATCCACCTTGGGCAACCAGCGGCGAAGTGCATCGACAAAAGCACTGCGCTGCACGGGCTTGCTGACGTAGTCATCCATTCCGGCCGCCAGGCACCGCTCGCGGTCGCCGCGCATCGCCTGCGCAGTGACCGCCACGATCGGCGTAAACGCCTTCCGGTCGCCACGCTGGCGGATAGCAGCAGTCGCCTCGAATCCATCCATCTCCGGCATCTCGCAATCCATGAAAATAATGTCGTACTGGCCGTCCTCAACCCGGCTCAACGCCTCGCGTCCGTTGGTCGCAACGTCCACGGCGCACCCCAGACTCCGCAACGTCATCGCGGCGACAACCTGGTTGGTTGGATTGTCTTCGACCAGCAGAACGTGACTGTGTACCGGCACCGTTGCCTCCACAGCCATCGACGCCATGCTCTCCAGCACACCCTGGGCCGCCGCGGCCACTGCGGCAGGACGCTGCGGCGCACGCGCGCCCTGCTGATGCAAGCTCCAGCAATTGACGAGCGTCGCCAGCAGTTCCGACTGGCGTACCGGCTTTGTCATGCAGGCCTCGAACCCGATGGCACGCATCCGGTCCGCCGCGCCAACGTGACTCATCGATGTGAGCATCAGCATCAGCACGTCGCGCAGCAACGCATCCGACTTGATGGCCCTGCCCAGCATCGCGCCATCCATGTCGGGCATCTGGTGATCAATCAGAGCAATGCGGTACGGGTCGCCAGACTTGACCGCGGCCCGCAGAAGGCTCAGCGCGACGGATCCTGCTTCGCACACATCATTGCGGATCCCCCAGCCGAGCAACTGCTCGCGCAGCACACGCCGGTTGGTCGCATTGTCATCCACGATCAGCACGCGCGCGTCTCCCAGCGCCGGCAGCGAATCGGACGGCTGGACGACGTCGCCCTGCAACGCAAGACGCAGGGAAAACCAGAACACCGAGCCGGCGCCCAGCCGGCTGCGCGCACCAATCGTGCCACCGAACAGTTCGACCAGCTGCTTGCTGATCGCCAGTCCCAGGCCGGTTCCCCCGTAACGCCGCGTCGTCGATGCATCGGCCTGGGAGAATTTCTCAAACAGGTGCTCGACCCTGTCGTCCGAGATGCCGATGCCCGTGTCTTCGACGCTGAAGCGAAATACGGCGGAGTCGCCATCAACCTGCAAGGCTTCCACATTGATCAGCACGTGGCCTTCGTGCGTGAACTTGACCGCATTGCCGGCCAGGTTCATCAGCACTTGCCGCACACGTCCGGGATCGCCGATCACGTGACGCGGTACTTCGGGCGGGTATCGCACCACGATGTCGATTCCCTTGCCTCCCGCCTGCAAGGCCACCATGCCGGCCACCTGTTCGACCGCGCCCAGCAGGTCAAAGGGCAGACGCTCAAATTCCAGCCGCCCGGCTTCAATCTTGGCGAAATCAAGGATGTCGTTGATCAGCGTCAGCAGGGTTTCACCGCTGGCCCTGGCCAATCCCGCCAGGTCGCGCTGCATCGGTGACAGCGAGGTTTCCAGCAACAGACCCACCGTTCCCAGGACACCATTGAGCGGCGTGCGGATCTCGTGGCTCATGTTGGCCAGGAACTCGCTCTTGGCGCGGCTGGCAGCCTCGGCATCGTCCTTGGCCTGGCGCAGATCTGCTTCGGCGAATTTCCGGGCAGTGAAATCGTGCGCGGCGGCATAGAAG
This sequence comes from Tahibacter amnicola, assembly GCF_025398735.1. NCBI lineage: Bacteria > Pseudomonadati > Pseudomonadota > Gammaproteobacteria > Lysobacterales > Rhodanobacteraceae > Tahibacter > Tahibacter amnicola. Next base: position 3,047,153 of record NZ_CP104694.1, on the reverse strand, counting down.
ACGCTGCAATCCGGCGACGGCGTCGCCTGCCACAGCAGCCATTTGTAGGAACCGTCCTTGCACCGGTACCGGTTTTCGAAGCCAAGGCTCTCCAGCCCCTTGCTCAACCGTTCGGACTCCCGCCGCGTCGCCTCCACATCTTCCGGGTGGACGAATTCGATGTACGGCCGCGACATCAATTCGCCTGCCGTATAACCGAGCCCCCGTTCCCAGGCCGGATTCACGCGAAGGAAGTACCCCTCATTCGAGGCAATGCAAAGCATATCGATGGACAGGTCGAAAAACCGGTTGAGCTCCTCCTGCAACTGCTCGCGATCCGTCGTATCCAGGAAAGTGACCACGGCCCCGAGCACGTCGTCGCCGTGCCGCATCGGGTGGATCCAGTACTCCACGGAGAACCGGCTGCCATCCGCGCGCTGGAATTTTTCGCCAACCGAATGAATCGGGCTGTTTGTCCGGATGCTGCGAAACACCGGGATCTCCTCCGGTGTCGCGGCACGCTTGACGCTGTCGGGCTGCAGCAACGGGTGCATCGGCACACCCAGTAGTTCGTCGCTGCGCTGGTAGCCCAGGAGCCGCAGGCAGGCCGGATTGAGGAACACACAGCGCCCGTCGGTATCGACGCCATAGATCGCCTCGGCGGTCGAGTCGAGCAGCAGGCGGATCCGCGCCTCGCTGTCACGCAGGGCGACTGTCCGCGCCGCTACCCGGTCCTCCAGCGCCTCGGCGTTGCTCAGCAGCTGCGCTTCCTTCTCGGCAATAGACATGGCCATCCGGTTGAACTCGCGCGCGAGCTGGCCGATCACGTCGTTGGAATCCACGGGAAGCCGCACCTCCCGGTCTCCGCTGGCCAGGCGTGATACCGCCGTGCGAAGCGCCTTCACCGGCCGCACGATGGTCCGCGACAGGCGCGATGCCACGATCAACGCGACAATCAGGCTGATCAGGCTGAGTAGGACCACCGACCGGCCGAAATCGCTCGCGGCCGCGAACGCTTCTGCCTGTTCCATCTTCACCACCAGGCAGAGCTTTCGGTACGCCATCCAGCGATAAACGCTGATCGACGGGATGCCGCGATAGTCGGGCGCCTTGATCACACCGCTATTGCCGGCAAGGCAACGCCTGGCCGCGGCACTGCTGACCGCGTCCTGCAGTACCCGTCGTTGGCCGTCCAGCCGCGGCACCGTGACGAACTGGGCCGCCTGATTGATCACATACGCGTCATCGGTGCGGTGAAGCCCGCTATGCCGCCGCGCTATGGCCTGCAAATCGCTGAGGTCGAACCAGCCGACCAGTACGCCCTCGAGCTTGCCCTCGGCCGAGCGCACCGGCGCACTGATGGCCACCACCGCTCGCTCCAGCAGTGACGAATTCCCCGGCGCTCCCACATACGAGCGGTCCTGTGCCTGCGTGAAAAACGGCTCGTCACGTGCATTCCTGCCTTCCACGGCCGCCAGCGTGGACGCGACAAAACGGCCGTCCGGCGCGGCCACGGCCAGCACCAGGCGAACATGCCGCGCCGTGTCCGTCATGGTTCGCAGCAAGTCATCGATGTGTTCGCGGGCGACGGTCATCGCCTGCGTGGAAGCCTTCGGATCGACCAGCACTGATGTGTCGCTCAGGATGCCGACCGAGTTGGCGATCGTCTCGATATCCGTTCGCTGTTCCTCAAACCAGCGATCCAGCTGGGCCTCCTTGCCGAGCGCGGAGGACAGCAGCTCCGACAGTGCCGCCGTCTCCAGGGAATCGCGCCCGGCTTGGTACGAGAGCAGTCCCGTGACGCTGACCAGCATCACGGCGAACAGCGAAAACGCCGCTGCAATCCGATGTTTGAGGCCCAGGTGCGATTTCATGCGCCCGCTTCCCTGGCGGGCGTGAGCGCCACGCTGCCGCTGCCACGGCGACGGGCCAGTCCGAAGCCCATCATCGCTATTCCGCCAATGAGCAGCGCGGCCGGTGCCACGCGCTCCACGATGATCATGCGGCGACGCAGCTGCTTGGCCTGGGCGATCTTGAACTCCCGCGTCTGCTGCGTATAGCGCGATGTCCAGATGTACATATCTGCAACGTGCGTGCGCACGACCGGATCGAAGAAGTAGCTGGTGCCCGTGTCCTCGTAATCGATCACGACGCCCGTCATGGGTTCGACACGCAGCACCCCTTCGCCGTTGGTATGGGCTTCGTAACGCTCGGGTACGTCGGGCAGGTGCGCATACCCGGCGCTTTCGTCCAGGTCTTTCGCGGTAAAACGAAATACCAGTACATCCATGTCGGCGATCCAATCGTGCCGTTCGAAACGCGCGGTGCGTTCGCCGACGTACATGGGGTCCCAGTAGCGGTACGTGGTTTCCTGCACGTGGGTCGGAAACAGGAACTGCCCGCCGCGCTCGATATCGCCATAACCGGCCAGGTTCGTGCGGGAATAGCGATCCACCTGATAGATACCACTGGACTCGAACAGGACGATGCCCGAGTCGTCCGCCCAGTGGAGGTCACCCTGGACGATGAGGTGGCCGCGTGCAGCCACCAGTGTCTGGTCAACGCGACGCGCGGTCAGCGTGAGGTATTGCCAGTCGTCCTCTGCCTTTTCGCGCGAACGGCTCGCCGCGTCGTACTGGGTTTCCTCAGCGTAGTCCGCGGGAATGCGGGTCAGGTCCGGTGCAAGGACGATGCGCTGCAGCGCCGCCAGGGCGATGAGGGCCAGTCCGCCGACCACCTGCTGGAGTCGCATGTCGAACGCCCCTCCCGATGGGTCCGGAACCGGTACGCGTCATCACGGACACCGCCGGCCGGACCAGCCTGTGCGGACGATTGTAGTCGGCCAGCAATACTTTCGACAGGCGGAACATTGGGATTTGTAGCAGCCTCGACGGCTGGCGGACGTCAGTGAACCAGATCACCCCGTATCCATCAGCCCACGGGAAGTACCGGTGCATCATCGGTAACAGCGAAGGTCACCATCATCCCCATGTCCTCGTGTTCCAGATTGTGGCAATGCAGCATGTAGCGCTGGCGTCCCTTGAACGGCTGGGAAAAGTCCAGCGCGATGCGAACGGTCTCGCCGGGCCAGACCAGGATCGTGTCGAGCAGGCCCAGGTCCTGCGGCCCCAGGCCGCCCGGAACGACGGCCCGCGCCCGGATATCGGGCGGACTGATGGTTCGTGACAGCACGTGGAACTGGAAGCCATGGATATGGATCGGGTGCGGCATGCTCGCCATGGCGTTGTGGATTTCCCAGATCTCACATGTGCCTCGACGCACGACGAACTGTGCGTCGTGGCCGCTGGCATGCATATTCCAGTCGTTGATGTGCCACACTCCCTCCGCATCCAGGCTCAAGCGGAACTTCCGAACGGGAGTCACTTCCACAGCCGGTTTTGGAAAGTTGCACAGTTTCGGCGGTAGCGGGGCCGGTGAATCCTTCGGGTCAGCGGCACCTATACGAAACTCCATCAGCTCCATCCTGCCCCCCATCGGCACTGCGCCGGGGTGATCAGCCATCAGATGTGGCTGCAGGGGCCCGCTGTCGTCCTCGTTCTCCATTGCGACATAGTCGAGGCTGGTGAGAATGACCGATTCGCCCTCGCCCACTTCGGCAAAGCTCACCAGTACATCGGCCCGTTGTGCCGGCGCCAGGAACAGGTCGTCCACCCGCCAGGGCTTTTCCAGCAGCCCGCCGTCCGTGCCGATCAGGTGAAACGCCAGCGGGCGGCCGCGGTGCAGGAATGCCGGACGGAACACACGTGCGTTGCTGGTGTTGATCAGCCGGAAGCGGTAGAGCGTCGACTTCACGTCGAGATAGGCCCCGGCCGTCCAGTTGACCAGGACGCGATTGCCGATCCAGTCGTCCGGATTATCCTTGTAGACTATTTCATTCCTATCATTGACCTGCTTGTCACTGATCATGAGCGGAATATCACGCTCACCCCAGGGCAGCCGCAGTCGCTTGCGCAGCGTCAGCTCCTCCTCGTCATCGACCAGCAGCAGGCCGGCCAGACCGCGCTGGATCTGTTTGCCGGTCAACTGGTGCGGATGGGCGTGGTACCAGTACAGGCCCGCCCGGTTCTCGACACGCAGTGTGTAGCGTCGCTTCTTGCCGGGCGCGACCGGGTGCAGGCCGCTACCATCGTTGGCTTCATCGACGGCAAGGCCGTGCCAATGAATCGTCGTCGGTTCAGCCAATGCGTTCTCGAGTGTCACATCCAGCGGTTCGCCCCTGCCGATGGCGAGCAGCGGATTGGCGACAATGGTTTCGTCAATGCGGGCGTTGTAGTGCCATAGCGCCGTCTCGGGTCCACCGAACAACGGAAATGCCCCCTCCTTCGCGACCAGGCGCAAGGCCGAGCCACGCGGAGTCTGCGCCATCAGTCCCTCGCGTCCGGGAATCCGCAGCGGCTGCGTGAACGGGCTGTCGGCAACGACCGGTGCTTTCAGATCGGGCGTCACTTCCGTGGCTGGGGCCGGTGGTCGTGGGGCCGGCGGCACCGACGCCCCGGAAGGTGCTGCGAACCAGCGCTGACTGAAGGCCAGCAGCCCGGTTGCCGGAATACCGGCGGCGAGGGCGATCAGCAGACGCCGGCGCTTTCGGTCAGGCCGGTAGGGAGACGAGTCCATCAGTGCGTTCCTGTTTCGATGTGGTGCCGTGGCCCGATCACGGTACTGGCCTGCCAGCCAGCCGCGGCATCGTTTCATCATATCGTTGCAATCCAGAGGCGCCACACTCTCGCGTCTTTTTCGTCGACCTCGACGCAAAAAGACGACCAGCGAGCGTTCTGGTCCCTGCACGTGGCGGGATCCGGCGCCCTATCGTGTTTCAGCGCCGGACGACCGCCGGGGGCGGCTGCCGTCGCCCAGCCGGGGGGCTGGATTGTGCCGGCCGTCGCACGGTCGTCCCATTGTTTCAACCTATACTCAGTCGGGTTTGCCTGTTTGCCCGCTATTGAACCGGGATCGGCATCGTGCCGTTCCCAAGCCAGCTACGGGAGGGGTATTCACCATGCAGTCGTTGATTCGCCGTGTGCCACGGCGCGCCGTCGTCCTTGCCATCGCCTGTTCGATGGCCCCGGCCGCCACTCTGGCGGCTGGCCTGCTCGAAGCCACGCCGCAACTTGTCGAAGACTCCGCCTTCACCAAGGCCGTCGAGACACCGACCATGCTCGGCAAGCTTGCCGCGCCGGTGAATCAGGTGTGCGAGCCGGGTGCCCACTGGATCCGCGTGGGCTTTCGCGAGCTGACGCTCGACCAGTACGACGCCCTGCAGCTGACCAGTTCTGGCGGCGACAGCGTCGTGCTGGAAGGCAATCACTGGAACGGCCGCCAATTCAGCACGCGCGCCCTGCGCGGTGAATGCGTGCAGATCAAGGCCTGGTTCGGCAGTGCGAAAAGCCGCTTCCAGCTGGACAACTACCAATACGGTACAAAGGCGCTCGCGGAGACCACGGTGACCGTCGCCGGCGCCGGCGACATCTGCGACAGCACCGACTGCAAGCGCACTGCGGACCTGATCCGCGCAATCAACCCCGTTGCCGTCTTCACCGCCGGCGACAATGCCTACAGCAACGGAACGCTGAGTGAGTACAACGGCCACTACAACACCTACTGGGGGCCGTTCAAATCCTTCACGCATCCCACGCCGGGCAACCACGAGTACAACACCAGCGGCGCTTCCGGCTATTTCGACTACTTCAACGGCACTGGCGTCCAGACCGGCATCGCCGGTACGCGCGGCAAAGGCTATTACAGCTGGGACGTCGGCGACTGGCACTTCATTGCGCTCAACAGCAATATTTCGATGAGCGCAGGCTCGGCGCAGGAAACCTGGCTGCGCAGCGACCTGGCCGCCAATACCAAGCCCTGCACGGCCGCCGTGTGGCATCATCCGATTGTCAGCCGTGGCAACTACACCGGCTCTTCGTCAGTGCAGCCGCTATGGAACGCGCTCTACGATGCCAAGGCAGATCTCGTCCTGGTCGGCCATGACCACAACTACCAGCGCTACGGCAAGGCGAACAAGAGTCTTGCCGCAGATCCCAAGGGCCTGCGCCAGATTCTCATCGGCACCGGTGGTCGTGGCTTCTACGCGCTGAGCGGTTCGCATCCCTTGCTCGAGCGCGCCAATGCCAACACGTACGGCGTCCTCAAGCTCACCTTGTCCTCCACGGGCTACCAGGCCGACTTTGTGCCCGTAGCTGGTTCGACCTTCACGGATACGGTCAGTGGCCAATGCAACAAGGTGGTAGTCGCCGATTTCTCGGTCGCTGCCGCGCCGACTTCCCTGAGCATGATGCGCGGCGGCACTGCGGCCACCACCGTGAGCGTGGGCGCAACGGGTGGCTTCACCAATCCGGTCACGCTCAGTGCGAGCGGACTGCCCAGTGGCGTCACCTATGCCGTGGCCACCAACCCGGTGACACCCGGGAGCAGCACCTCGGTCAGCTTCAGCGCCGCTGCGACAGCCAGCCTGGGTACGTTCACCATCACGCTGACGGGTCAATCGGGTACGACGAGCAAGACAGCCAGCGTGCAACTGACTGTCAGCAGCACCACGCCAGTCACGCGCATCTACAGCAACGGTAACCTCAATTCGGGCACCACGGCTGCCAACGGCACTGCCGCCCCGGCGGGCACCAGCTGGAGCGAGCTGCAGTTCAATACCGGCACCAGCATCGCCAACATCGAGCGCGGCTACGCGGTCAATGCCAATGCGTTCCGGCTTGCCGATGATTTCACCGTACCAGCCGGACAGACGTGGACGATCAAGTCCATCGACACCTTTGCCTACAAGCGCGACGTCGCGGCATCGCCCTCGCCCTTCACGCGCGGCACCCTGCAGATCTGGCGTGGACGTCCCGGCGATTCAGGCAGCACCGTTCTGTGCGGCGACACCAGCACCAATGTGCTGGCGTCCACCAGCGACTACGCCATGTTCCGCATCGCCCACAGCGTAGTGCCAACCGCCAGCACGCCAGACCAGACGCGCAGAATCTGGCGCAACCGCCTGAATGTGCCCGCGACCTGCGCCGCGGACGGCTATTTCACGGCCGGCACCTATTGGCTCGTGTGGACGTCCACGGATTCGGCCAGCGGCAGCCACTTCGCACCGTCGATCGTGGTGCCCGGCGCGCGGACACGCAGCGGTGCGAATGCACGGCAGCTGACCGTGTCCTCGAACAGCTGGAGCACGATCCTCGACAAGGGCAACCCGGATTCCGCCCCCGACGTGACCCAGGACCTGCCGTTTGAGCTGAACGGATTCGCCCAGTAACCCGGCGGCAGTGGCGCGGATGCGAAATCCGCGCCACTGCGACACAGTCTGCAAATTCATATCGCCCCCACTACGGCTCCCGCAGGGGCCGGAGTAGACTCGTCGGTCGTAGGGTGGGGGCGCCTATGAGCGAGATTACCGTGCTGCTCGATCGCGCACGTTCCGGCGATGGAAACGCCTGGGACGAAGTGGTCGAGATTCTCTATTCCGATCTCAAGCGCATCGCGCGCGGCACCTTGGGATCTGCTCCCGGCAACACGCTGGGGGCTACCGGACTGGTTCACGAATGCTACGAGCGACTCGTGCGCTCGGGCATCGACGGCGTGCGTGACCGCTCTCACCTGCTCGCGATTGCTGCCCGCGCCATGCGGCAGATCCTGATCAACCGCGCCCGCGACCGCGTCACCGCCAAGCGCGGCGGCGGTGCCTGCCACTACAGCTACAGCGACGACGATGCGGCACGCGATACCGAGGCCGAAGACCTGCTGGCCGTGGAAACGGCCATGCAAGCGCTGGAATCGAGCGACCCGCGCCTGGCACGCATCGTCGAGTGCCGCGTTTTTGCCGGCATGAGCGAGCCGGAAACGGCCGAGGCGCTCCAACTGTCGCTACGCACCGTGCAGCGCCTGTGGCAGGTGGCCCGTGACGCGCTGCGGCAGAACCTGGCCGAGCTGCCATGAGTCCCGACGCCTCGGGCAAAGACGGTGACGACGAACGTCGCAGCCGCCTCAGTCGTCGCCTGAATCTGCTCGAACCCGGCGGTCCGCTGCGTTGCAGCCTGTTCCGCGACCTGGTGGACGAGCGCTTCGGACTGGGCGAACTCGCGCCTGGCCAACGCGTCGGGGTTTTCCGCGTCGCGGCGGAGATCGGTCGCGGCGGCATGGGCATCGTGTACCGCGCGGCGCGCGCCGATGGTGAATACGAGCAGCAGGTCGCGCTCAAATGGCTGCCGGATACCCGACCGGACGAAGCCCGCATGGGGCTGTTCCGGCATGAGCGCCAGATACTGGCCAACCTCAAGCATCCGAACATCGCGCGCCTCATCGATGGCGGGCACTGCGACGGCGGGCATCCCTGGTTCGCGATGGAACTGGTGGAAGGCCTGCCGATCGACCAGCATGCCGTCGCGCGCGGACTGAATCTCACGGCACGTATCCACCTGCTGTTGCCGGTGCTCGACGCGGTGAAATTCGCGCACGGCAAGCTGCTGGTTCACCGCGACATCAAGCCCGGCAATGTGCTCGTCGACGCGGATGGCCAACCACGTCTGCTCGATTTCGGTATCGCGGCACTGATGGATGGCTCTCGCAGCGCAACCGCGTTTTCACCGGGCTTTGCCAGCCCTGAGCAACTGGCCGGCCAGGAAGTGGGCATTGCCTCCGATATCTGGCAGCTGGGCCGCCTGTGCGACACCGTGATCCGCGCCGGCAACGCAGCAGTGTCCGCACCGGATCTGCTGGCCGTGCTCGCCCGTGCCAGCGCCGAGGAACCGGAGCAGCGCTACGCGACGGTCGCCGAGTTCGATGCGGACCTGCGCCGGTTCCTGGGCGCCTATCCCGTGGTTGCGCGCCGAGCGTCCGTCCGTCACCGCTGCCTGCTGTGGGCACGGCGACACCCGCTGGCGCTTGGCACAGCCGCGGCGATCGCCGTGGTTTTCTTCGGCACGGTCGGCGCCTTCACCTACCAGCTGGCTGGCGAACGCGACCGCGCGGAACTGGCACGTCGTGAAGCGGAGCGCGCCCGCGCAGTGACGCAGGCGGTCAATGACTTCATCACCAAGGACATTCTCAGCGCCGCCGATCCCTGGGCCGGCGGAAAGAATGGCGTGGCACTCACGACGGTGGTCGAGGAGGCCGTCGACAAGGTGCCACGACGCTTTGCCGGGCACCCGGAGATCGCCGGCCAGGTCAATTTCGAGCTGGGGCGCATCCTCAGCAACCTGGGGCGCCAGGATAAGGCGCGTACCACCCTCGACAGCGCCATCGAGCAGCTGGCACAGGCTGCCTCCCCGCCTTCGCCGGCGCTCCTGGAAGCGCGTTTCCAGCGTGCCCGCATCGCCATGCGCACTGCCCGTAACTCGGACGCCGGGATGATGTTTCGCGCCCTGCGTGATGAAGCGCAGGCCCAGGACAACCAACCGCTCCTGCACCATATCGACACGGAACTGGGCTGGAATGAAAGTCAGCTGGGCGACTTCCGCGCCTGCCACCAGCGCTTCACCGATCTGCAAACAGCGGTGAGCGAAGCCGACGGCCCCCTGGTGCGGGTGAAGATCACCCACGGACGCGCCTACTGCAGCCTGCGGCTGGGCCAGGCCGACGAGGCCGTCGAACAGGCTCGCCAGGGCCTGGCCTTCGCGACGGAACGCCTGGGTGCCGATCATCCGCTGACGATCGACATGCGCTGGATGCTGGGCATGGCGCACCTGGGCGGCGGCGACTACGACACCGCGTTGCCCATTGTGGAGGAAGCCCACGAAAAGGCGCGGCGCGTGCGCGGCGAAGATCACGCCGGCACTGCGACCATCGCCCAGAACGTCGGCATCGCCCACCTGTGCGCGGGGAGAACCGTGCCGGCACGGCACTGGCTGGAACGCGCCGTAACCCTGCGACGCAGGCAGTTTGGCCCCGACCACCTGTGGGTGGCGGCGACACAGGCAGTCCTGGGCATTGCCTGGCTGCGCGAGGGCAACGGCATCGAAGCCGATCGCCTGATCAGCGACGCCACGCGCAGCCTGTCACGCGATGGCGACGAACACCGCTACGTGCGCGCACAGTTGCTGGCGACGCGGGCCGAATTGCGTCTCTACCAGCGTCGCCTGGCCGACGCTGCGCAGGATTACCGCGCGGCGCTGGAAATAGCGACTGACATGTACGGGCCCGACAACCGCATCAAGCTGTCGCCGCTGCGCGTGGGGTTGGGGCTGAGCCTGACCGCGCAATCCGGCCACGCGACCGAAGGACTGGCCCTGCTGCGCGACGCCCTTCCCATTGCCCAGGCCCATCCCGACTGCCAGGAACCCGTGATCCGCCAGGCCGTCGTCACCCTCGGCGCCCATTGAAGATCCGACGTGGCCCGCGCGGCCACCCCACTGCGAATTAGGCGATTGTCATCGCCCCGACTTGCGCAACCGCCATCCTGCGCGATTCCGGTGGTCGACGATGCGGAGCCCGCCACCCTTTCACGGCGTGTTGTGACGTGTGGCGGGAATCGACGCCGAACCGTGTGTCAGGCTCGCGACACGAGCTGCGGGCTCCTTCGGCATCGAAGCCGTGATCGCCGTACCGGGCGGATGAGGACCGCCCGGCCACTCCAGTGCCGCCGCGGCGGCGCGGAACACCGTTAACCAAGGTAGGGATGTCCCGATGGATCGTTGTATTCGTACCGTGTTGACCGTTGCTGTGGCCATCGGGCTGGGGTCGGTTTCCCCGAGCCCGGCTGGCGCCGCGGAATCGATCGTGCAGGTGGCAGAGGATTCGGCCCTCACGCGGCAGTTGGAAACACCCGCCAATCCGCGCCTGGCGGCGCCGGTGAACCAGATTTGCGAGCCGGGCGCGCAGTGGATGCGCCTGCGATTCAAATCGCTCGACCTGGCGGGCTACGACGCCCTCACGCTGCGCAGCTCCGGCGGCGACAGCTACACACTGGAGGGCTCCGCCTATCGGGGTCGAGAGTTCAGTATCCGCGCACTGCGCGGCGACTGCGTGACGATCGAACGCAGCTTCCGCAGCACCGACAGCCGCTTCCAGATCGACGGTTATCAATTTGGCACCTTGCCGCTGGGCGACACGACGGCCATCGTCGCGGGCGCCGGCGACATCTGCGACAGCGCCGATTGCTCGCGCACGGCCAGCCTGATCACCGCCATCAATCCGGTGGCCGTCTTCACCGCCGGCGACAACGCCTACAGCGACGGCACGCTGGCGCAATACAACAGCTTCTACAACACCTACTGGGGGCCGTTCAAATCGTATACAAAACCCACTCCCGGCAATCACGAATACAACACGAGCGGCGCCTCGGGGTATTTCGACTATTTCAACGGCGTCGGCAACAACAATGGCATCGCCGGTGAACGCGGCAAGGGCTATTACAGCTGGGATGTCGGCGACTGGCACTTCATTGCGCTCAACAGCAATATCTCGATGAGCGCCGGCTCCGCCCAGGAGACCTGGTTGCGGAACGATCTGGCGGCCAATACCAAGCCCTGCACTGCGGCCGTGTGGCACCATCCATTGATCAGCCGTGGCAACTACACCGGCGTGTCCGGCGTCAAACCGCTGTGGAATGCCCTCTACGACTACAAGGCCGACCTCGTCCTGGTTGGCCACGATCACAACTACCAACGCTACGCGAAAGCAAACCCCTCGCTCGTGGCCGCCAGCGACGGCATCGCGCAAATTCTGATCGGCAGCGGTGGCCGTGGCTTCTATGCATTGAACGGCACGCACACGCTGCTGCAACGCGCCAACGATGACACCTACGGCGTGCTGAAACTGACGCTGTCATCGACCGGCTACCGTGCCGACTTCGTCCCGGTCGCCGGCTCCACGTTCACCGATACGACGTCGGCCACCTGTAACAACGCCACCGGCGGCAATCCCGACTTCAGCGTGGCTGCCAATCCCGACAGCGCCAGCGTCGCACCGGGCAGCACCGCCACCAGCACGGTCAACGTCACCAGCATCGCCGGCTTTACAGCGCCGGTCACTCTCACCGCCAGCGGCCTGCCGGCAGGCGTGACGGCGTCGTTCTCCCCGACGTCCGTCACGCCGCCGGCGAACGGCAGCGTGGCTTCCACGTTGACCTTCACCGCCGCAGGTAATGCGGCACCCGCCAGCGCAACCGTCACCATCGCCGGCAATTCCAGCGCACTCACTCACTCGGGCACCCTGCAGCTGACGGTGCTACCGAGTGGCACAGTCGAAGGCACAGCCTATGCCCTGCAGCTCAATGGCAGTGGCATTCCCCTGGTTTCGCTGACGCTGGGTTCGCCCGGCGTCGTTACCAGCCACGGCGCGACGTCGCCGCAACTGCGCGCCTACGCCGGTGACTTCGTCGGCAACGACTTCTCGAAGTTGTACGCGATCGATCGCGAAGCCAACCAGCTGGTCACCGTGACCGTGCCCGGCAATGTGCGCACCACCGTCGGCACCAGCACCATTCCACCGGGCAGCAGTGCGCGCTGGGCGGCCGCCTCGTGGAGCCACAAGGCGCAAAAGCTGTACGTGATCTCTGCCAATTCCAGCGGCACGGCCACGCCGACGCTGGGTGCCGTCAATCTCGCGACCGGCGCCGTCACCACGGTTGCCACGATTTCCGGCGCGATGAATCCGGTCGCGATGGCCGTCCATCCGGACGGGCGCATCTTCATTGCCGATGCGTCGCAGGACAAGATCCTGCGGATCAATCCGACCACCGGCGCAGCCACGGCGCTGCCGCAGGGCCTGGGCGTCAATCTCAGCGACTACCAGGATATGGACTTTGACGATTCCACCGGCACGCTGTACATGGCCACGTGGATGGGTTCGGCCAATGGCGGCGGTGAAATCCGTCGTGTCGATCTGACGACCGGTACCTCGGTCTCGCTCGGCCATATTGGCAGCACCGGCAACCACCTGCAGCTGGATGCCTTCTCCATCGCCAAGCCGTCAGATTTCCTCTTTACGGACGGGTTCAATCCGTAGCATCTGCGCGGCGGGGCGCTGGCCATTCCAGCGCCCCGCGGCACGGTCGCACCGCGCGCTGATGCAGAGCTGGCGTATAGTTGTGAACCCTTTGGACCAGGCCCGTTCCATGACCCGAGTGCTGCGCCCTTCCCTGCTCGCCGCCGTCATCCTCGCGGCTACCGCTTGCCAGAGTGGCCAACCCACAGGGACGCCGTCCGCGGTGACGCCACGGAAACTGGATACGCCACAGGCCCGCTACAGCTACCTGGTGGGTGTTGACCTCGCCAGGCAGGTCGGGCCGGTCAAGAACGAGATCGACCTGGCCATCACGCTCGACGCCCTGCGCAGCACGCTCGATGGCGCCCGTCCCGCGCTGGACGATGCACAGCTGGATGTCGTGCGCCGCGAGTTCACGGTGTACCTGCGGGAGAAGCGAGAAGCCGAGCAAAAGGCCATGATCGCCCGCAATGAAGAAGCCGGGGCCGCATTCCTGGCGGAAAATGCGCGCAAGAATCCATCGGTGAAAAGCACACCCTCGGGCCTGCAGTACGAGGTAGTGACCGAAGGCAAGGGCGCGCGGCCCCAGTCGACGGATACGGTCCGCGTCCACTACATCGGCCGCCGCTTCGACGGTACGACGTTCGACAATTCCTACGAACGCGATCATCCCGTCGAGATCGTGCTCAACCAGGTGATGCCCGGATGGTCCGAAGGGCTCAGCCTCATGACCGTCGGCAGCAAGTACCGTCTATGGATGCCTGCCAAGCTGGGCTATGGCGACCAGGGCCTGCAGGGCGAGATCGAGCCGGGCGCCGGCCTGAGCTTCGAGGTCGAGCTGCTGGAGATCGCCGGGCAGTAGGCGCTGGGTATACCGCGAAATTTGCACGACGGCTGCAGCTGGAAAAACGCAAAACGCGCTCACTGCGACGCATAAATCACCTCAAAAGCACGGACGGCGCGCGATGCGCACTGGCATGCGATTTGCGACGGGCAATCGGCCTGAGCCTGGATCGTGCCAATGCGCCACAGTCCCGAGTGCGATAGCGACCTGCCCCTCGATGCTCCCCTTGCATCGCCCGCCGCGATCAGCCACTGCGTCGACGCCGGGCTGCGCTACGTCAGCGATACCGAACCAGGGATCACGCGTCACCGTCGTGGCCGTGGATTCATCTATCGGAACCCGGACGGTACGCGCGTGGAGGATCCGGCTGAGCTGGCCCGCATCCGCTCGCTGGCCATTCCGCCGGCCTATCGCGATGTCTGGATCTGCACGCGTGCCGACGGCCATATCCAGGCGACCGGCCGTGATGCCCGCGGCCGCAAGCAATACCGCTATCACGCCGACTGGCGCAGCGTCCGCGATGCGGCCAAGTACGACCGGCTGATCGCTTTCGGCGAAGGATTGGGCGCGCTGCGCAAGCGGGTCAAGGCTGATCTGTCACGGCGGGGACTGCCGCGCGAACGCGTCCTCGCGCTCGTCATCGCCGTGCTGGAACACACCCTGATCCGCGTCGGCAATCCGGAATATGCGCGCACCAATCGTTCCTTTGGCCTGACAACCCTGCTCAACCGGCACGTACGCGAAACCCGTTCGCGCCTGACGTTCCGCTTCCGCGCCAAGAGCGGCGTGATGCAGGAAATTGCGCTCAGCGACGCGCGGCTGCGCATCCTCGTGCGTCGGTGCCAGGAGCTGCCTGGCCAATCCTTGTTCCAGTACGTCGACGATGACGGTGTGCATCGGCCCGTCAGCTCGCAGGACGTCAACGCCTACATCCGCGACGCCCTCGGGGATGACTTCAGCGCCAAGGACTTCCGCACCTGGGCCGGTTCGGTGATTGCCGGGCAGCTGCTATCCCGAGCCGATCGCCCGGAGTCGCCGCGCGCCGCACGGCGTCACATCACCGCAGCGATCACCGCCGTCGCCCGGGCCCTGGGCAATACGCCGGCCGTATGCCGTGCCTGTTACGTCCATCCGGCGATCTGCGAAGCCTACGAACGCGATGAACTGCTGCCGCTACGCCGCGTACCCGAAGGCGCCGCCTGGCAGAAGGCCGAACGCGCCACCTTGCGGGTACTGCGTCGCCAGGCGCGGCGGCGGCGCGGCGCACGCTAGCCGTCCTATTCGGCATCGTCTTCTTCCGGCTCCTGTTCGCGGGCCGCCTCGATCTTGGCCTCCGCCTTGGCCGGACTGTCACCCACCGACGGCAGCTTCGTTGGCGTGTCGAGTAGCAGGTAAGGATCGATGCGCGCACCGAGCCAGCGCAGTCCGAGATGAAGATGCGGGCCTGTGGAACGGCCTGTGGAACCGACCGTTCCGATCACCTGGCCGCGCTTGATGTCATCGCCACGATCCACGGCAATCTTGGACAAGTGGAAATTCATGCTCATCAGGCCACCGCCGTGGTCGATGAAGACGGTGTTGCCCGTGTAGAAGTGTTCTTCCGCCAGCAGCACCGTCCCATCGGCAACGGCGCGCACAGTGCTGCCCTGCGTGACCGGTGCGTCACGTCCCGTGTGCTGGCTGGTGCGCCCATCGGCGAAGACACGGCGGCTGCCGAAGTCATTCTCGCTCGGCGGCATGGATTTCGCGGGTTTTGCCAGCGGCAATGAGAAACGCACAGGCGTGACCGGCGTCTTGAACAAGGCCAGCACGCGGGCGCGTTCCTCCTTGTGCCTGGCCTGATTGCCGGCGCTCACGTTGAGATAGGTGTCGTCCGGCAGGTCGATACGCACTTCCGGAAAATCGACCTTCTCGACGGTCATCGCACCCAGATGCTGCTTGCCGGCCGAATCGTACAGTGCGATTTCATGCACACCCACCTTGGCGCGCAGATCCACCGGGTAATAGCACGCGCCATCCACCGCGGGATAGCGCTTGCCGAGGAAGCCGCATTCCCTTGCATCCAGCCCCGCCCAGCGCGCAACGCCGCCCTGGGCAACGACGACAGCGGGAGTAGCCTGTGCACCCGTCGCAATCCAGGCTGCAACGAGCAGCCATCCCATTCTCATGGCACGCATGTCGGCCTCCGTGCATAGCCGACCTCATGTCGGCCACCTGCGGCGATTGTCGTGTCCGATCCGTGTACGGCATGTCATTGCCGCGAAACCACGGCTGAATGCGCGAATGACAGCCTGCGAAATCAGGCTCGACGCCGCTCACGAGTTCGCGCGCAACGCTGCCGACAGGTAGCGAGTCCTCCCGTTGATCTGCCAATACGCAAGCGGGCAACAACTCCCCTACCTCGCCGGATTTGCGGCCATAATCTGCGGATTCGCCCACGATTCCGGCCCTGCGGAATGCGTAGCGTCCGCCCTGCCAACAACAAGAAGCGAGCCTGCCCGCATGCCTTTTGATTCCCGCGTGACCTGTATCCGGCCGCTGGTTCTCGCGACAGGACTTGCTTTGGCGACCGCGGTCCACGCCGATGCGCCAATCGCCGACGCCAGCCCCGACACCGGCTTTGGCAATGGCGGCAGCGTGACCTATGCCGTCCTGCACAACGGACAGCCCATGCCGCTCGACGGCATCAGTCACGTCGTTCATGCCGACGACTCGGTGACCGTGATTGCCGCCTATTCGGCCGGTGGCGTGCATCTGAACCTGCGGCGGTTCAAGCGCGACGGCACACCCGACACCACGTTCGGCCCGGACGGTTTTGTCGATGTGGATCTTTCCACCTGCGGCACATTTCGCACGACGATCGTCGCTCAACCAACGCCGGATGACGGGTTCCTGGTCAGCGCCAACACGTGCATCGCCCGGCTCGATCACCAGGGCGCGCTGGTCACCACCTACGGCACCGAGGGCGTTGTCCGCACGCCGACGGAAAGCCAGTCGCTGCTGTTTCGCGCCGACGCCAGTGGCCGTGCCCACGCGTTTCGCCGCAATTCCACCGTCACCGCCTGGGAGGTGACGCGGTATACGAGCGACGGCCAGCGCGATGCCACCTTCGGCGACAACGGCACGGGACGCCTGGTTACCGGCACGGGCCCCAACCAGTGGTGGGACAGCTTCGTGCAGACCGACGGCAAGCCCATCCTGATCGGCTGGTCGGGCCCCATGGGTGCCGCGGGACGCTGGACCACCGGCGGTCTGCCCGATCCGGATTTCGGCACCAACGGCATGACCGCCACGCCAAGCGTCAACGGCGTCATCGCCGAACCGTCGGGGGTGGCGCAATTGGAGGACGGACGCCTGGTACTGCCGTCGACGATGTTCTCCGAATCGATTCGCCATCTCGTCGTGCTGGTCGCATCGCCAGACGGCCGACAATTCAGCGCGTCGCCCGCGATTACCTCGCCGCGCTACGCCGCACTCGGCAGCGATGCCGCCGCCTCCGACATGCGTGCCGTCACGTTCGATCAACGGCGCAGCGCCATCGTCCTGAACGCGCGTACCGTCGACAGCGGCGCGACACCAGACTACGTGGTTCTCTGCCTCGACGCCGCCAACCAGCCGGACGCCCGCTGCGGCGAAGGCGGCCTGCGCCACCTGGATACCGTCATCGACGGCCAGCGCGGCATCGAGAAATCCCGCTGGGCCACGTTTGCGCGCGGCAACCTTTTTATCTCCGGCATCACACGCATCGATCCCGCCAGCTATGTATCCGTGTGGCGTCTCGGATTCGACCGCATCTTCACCGACGGCACCGATACACCCTGATGCAAACAGCCAGCCGTGATTAGCCGGCAAGGAAGCGGCTGGCTATCATCATTTGCTTCCTTTTCGATCCGGTTGCCTGCGATGTCCCACCGCTGCCCCGTCCTGATCCTTCCCGGCCTCGGTAACTCGGGGCCGGACCACTGGCAAAGCCACTGGGAACGCGCCGATTCGGATTGCCGGCGGGTGCTGCAGGACAACTGGGATACGCCCGACTGCCGCAATTGGGTGCTGCGCCTGGACGAGGTGCTGGCACACCAGGCTCAGCCGGTTGTTCTCGCCGCGCACAGTTCCGCCTGTGCCATGGTGGCCCACTGGGCGCACGACGCGGCGGCTGACCGGCTCAAGATGGTGCGCGGTGCACTGCTCGTCGCGCCGACGGATCCCACGGGCCCACACTATCCAACAGGCCCTGTCGGCTTCGGACCGGTGCCCCTGGAACACCTGCCGTTCGCCTCCATCATCGTCGCCAGCGACGACGACCGCTATCTCTCCGAAAGCGTCGCCCGACATTTCGCCACAGCCTGGGGCAGCCAGTTCGTGTGGTTACGGAACGCCGGTCATATCAACGCCGCCAGCGGTCACGGCGCATGGCCGGAAGGCCGGCAACTGCTGGATTCGCTGCGCCTGCGCGATTGAGCGGCTGCGGGGCGCGATCAGGCCGCTTCCGCCTGGAACCTGGCGATGAGTGACTGCAGCGCCGCGGCGATTGCCGCATCGACGGTTCCACCCTCCGCGCCTATCAATGTATACACTTCCCACACCATCACGCTGGAACCCGCGCTGCGCGGTTGTACCCGCCGGAACGCCTTCACCCCGAAACGCGCGGCGCCCGCATCTTCGTGAACGTCCAATCGCACCAGCTCATCGGTGCCGGGCACCTGGATCTCCAGCGTCCGGACGCGTTCGATGAGACTGACGACTACCGAAAACTCACACTGCATGGGCTGCTCCGCTATCGAACGTAGACAATGCAAAGCAATCTGCGTGCCGGGCCTTTCCAGTCCGGTTGAGTTCGCCTTGCCGCACGGTGCGCGGTGCCAAGACGGAACGCAGCACTCCACCAGGCATCCCCGATGACAACGTTCCGACGCAACCCGACCTGATAGGGATCAAGGCAGCGCGCCAGTAGCGCCGTCACACTCGGCGCATGGACACCGCCCGCCCGCAGCCTGCTTATCTTCCCTCCGCCGCACAGCTGGCCGCCGCACCGCATCGGCTTCTCTTTTTCGTCGGCGCACTCAATGTGCTTGCCGCCATGGCCTGGTGGACGGTCTATCTGGTCGACATGCGATCCGGATGGTTCGCTCTGGCCCCCTCCCCTATCCCGCCGGCTGGATGCACGCCTTCGTCATGCAGTACCAGGTGCTGCCGCCCTTCATCTTCGGCTTCCTGCTGACCGTGTTTCCGCGATGGATGGGTTTGCCCGAGCTGTCGCGCTGGCACTACGTGCCTGTAGGCCTGGGTCTTCTGGGCGGGCAGCTGCTGTGCCTGGCAGGGCTCGCCGGTAGCCCGTCGCTCGTGCAAGCCGGAGCGATGCTGTCGCTGATGGGCTGGCTGGCGGCCTGGGCCTTCCTGGTGCGACTGATCTGGCAGGAGGGCGCGAAGACGTGGCACGCCATTTCCTGCGCCGCCGCGCTGCTGATGGGCGCCGTCGGGCTGGTGCTGTTCAACGTCTATCTGCACGGCGGCGACGCGCGCCTGTTGTTCGCTTCGATCAAGTTCGGCAGTTTCGGCCTATTGCTGCCGATCTACGTGACGGTCGCGCACCGCATGTTTCCGTTTTTCGCCGGCAACGTCGTCATCGGCTACCGCGTGTGGCGCCCGCTGACCTGGCTGGGTGTCTTCTGGGTGCTTGCCATCGCCCACCTGGGCCTGGAACTGGCGCACGGCTACGCCTGGCTGTGGCTGGCCGATGTGCCGCTGCTCGGCATCGGCGTGCTGTGGGCCTGGAAAACCTGGCCGCGCGGGCCCGCACCGGCACTGCTACGCGTGTTGTTCCTCGGCTACGCCTGGCTGCCTGTCGCGTTTGCGCTGTTTGTGATCCAAAGTCTCTGGTACGCCATTGGCGGTGATTTCATTC
This sequence comes from Tahibacter amnicola, assembly GCF_025398735.1. Taxonomy (NCBI): domain Bacteria; kingdom Pseudomonadati; phylum Pseudomonadota; class Gammaproteobacteria; order Lysobacterales; family Rhodanobacteraceae; genus Tahibacter; species Tahibacter amnicola. The sequence goes on along the minus strand of NZ_CP104694.1, from coordinate 3,027,477 downwards.
TTGGACGCGCCCCGGCGCATGCCCTCTTTATCGGCTTTTTCGGCAGCCTGCTCGTTGCGATGGTGACGCGAGTGACCCAGGGGCATTCGGGGCGTCCGCTGGAGCTGGGCACGGTAGCAGGCATCGCGTTCGTCGCCGTCCAAGGGGTGGCCGTGATCCGTATCGCCGCCGAGCTGCTGCCCGACGGCCCGCTGTGGCAGGCCGCTGCCGGTATCGGCTGGATCGCCGCCTTCCTGCCCTGGGTGTTCCGCTCGGCCTGGATCTACCTCACACCCCGCGCCGACGGCCGCGCCGGATAGGCAGCGGGCCCGACTATCCGGGTATCGGGCACGACCAGGAAGCAGCGCTGCGCGCCGTCCGCCGCAAGGCCGTACACTAACCGCACAGACTAGCCATCACACGCGGGGTTCGGGTGATGAACGGGCGGGGACGTCATGCGGAGACGCCGGGACGCCGGCGCGGAATGATCTGGGCGGCCAGCCTAGGCCTGGTTGGCGTTGTTCTCACCATCATTGGCGCTCGCTGCACCATCCTCAACGCCGTAGGCCTCATGGCCGGCCTCGCCGGCGGCGGACACGGTACCCACACCGTGCGCTTCTCCTCCTGCGGCCCCTACTACTACAGCGGCACCGCCCTGTTCGTCGTTGCCGTGGTGCTGCTGGCCATGGCGCTGATGCGGCGTGATGCACGACCAGCGGTGCGGCCAAATCCCGGCACCGAGCGTCTTCCCGCGGACGATGTGAAACCGATGGAGCATGTCTAATCGCGGCCTAGGTGGCACACGACGCTGGCGTATCGCGGAAATCGTTGACGTCGCGCGCTGCGTTTTACACACTTCGCCCCGCTGCCGCCAAATCGGTAGCCCAGGATTGGCGTCCTGGCAGGTAGTAGGCGTCCCCAAGCGCCCATCCGACGATGACGGCGCTTTTTTCGCGCCCAGTCGTCGGCTGGGCGCCCTTTGATACCATTCCGGTTCAATGGCGGGCGGCGCATGGCAGCAGCAATGCTGGCCGGACCTACTACCCCGGTACGCCAACCATGCGCCGTCCGTCACCTCTCGGGTCCGGTGACGGGTTACTTCACACTCGTCGAGGACACTGCAATGTTTCCCCGCATGGAATGCCCGTTCGCGCACCGCGAACGTTTGCCGTCGAGTCGTACCCGCCGCCTGCACCGCACCCCACACCGGTGCGGGCGGTTGCACCGCGCCAAGGATGCGCGCACCACGGTCGCAAGGAGTCGCGCATGAACGCCGCTCTGGACGAGGACACCTTCGCTCCGCCGGAGGAATACAGCATCCACGACGTGCTGATCTCCCCGCTCTCCGCCGACCACTGCGACCACCGCCGCGTCCTCGGCGCCGCACGCCACGGCCGCGACACCGCCCTGGCCTGCGTACGCACGACGTCGCAACTGCTTCGGTCAGCAGCGAGCCCGGAAGAGGCGATCGATACCGACATGGTCTACGACGTCGGGCGGATGGTGGCGTTTCTCACCGATATCGTCGATGCACTGACCACGCTGGAGAGTCATGCCAGCTATCAATGGGAACGCATCGACACCGACGCCTCGCCACTGGGGGCGTAGCGTCGGCGTGATCGCACGGTGGAAATCCTCGGCGATGTGCGAGGCTCCACCGTGCAATCGCCACCGGCGACCGCACGACCGGGCATCAACGACGCCAACGCGTACGACTCAGGAAATGCACCGCGAGCCTCCTACGAAACACCGTCATTCGTTTCAGCTTGGCCTCTGAAATACCGATCACCGCCCTAACCTCCCGGAAAGGCAAACGACGGCACATCGGAACCGACGATGTTTCCCATGACGCTTGCCCGCCATTGAACCGCCGCCCCAGGAATACCGTGCGAACCCGCCCGACCTGCAGCAGGGCGACCCGGCCTGCCCGCGCTGACGAGCCCGGACACGCCAACGGCAATTCCCCAGCGGCCACCCGCTCCGTCGCGACGGCCACCGCGACGGCCCTCCACCGCAACGCCTGTACAGAACGCTGATGCGGGATCGGCCGATCCCGCATCAGCACCAGTGCCCGGGAATCCTGCTTGTGATGACCTTTCGCACGCGGCCAGACGCCGGTCGAACCTGTTTGAAGAGGTTCCGCTGCCATCCGTTGGCCAATTTCGCGACACCGGATACCCGCGCCACCTCTCGCGAACCCCGTTCCGCCCCATCGGTACCCCGCTTCGGTTGTCCATTGAGCAAGAAAGCGACAACGAAGAGGTTGATCGGGCCCGCGGAGCGGTGAATCCAGACTCCAGATACCCCCGTCAGCTATCGCGAGAGGTGTTCTGCCACTCCGATTGGCAGAAAAGGCCAATCAGCCCTGCGCAGCAGCTCGCGCCACATCAGGCCGGCGTCGGCTCCACCGAACCCGAGCGCGACTTCCGGAAGCGACTGGACAGTTCCTTCCGCAGCCCGTCAAGGCCTTCATTACGACCAGATACCTTGAGCTGGGCATACCCTTCCAGCGCCAAGCTCATTACATCGCTGCCCAGTACGGCCACCGTATCATCTGCCCGTTCCGTAATACGCAGCAAGCGGGAAAGCCGCGGACGCAGACGATCGATCGCCACAAGATCGGCAGCGCCTTCAGCCACATTCATTTTCGGCGGCACGATCTGCGGATTCTGCTGCAACGCCGCCACAACCTGACGGCAGAAGACCTCTGATTTCGGCCCCATCCGATTCAGACCACGCCGCTCGTCCGGGGTCAACGAAATCAGATCGTCCAACGCGCGCTCCAGGGCGTCCAGCGCCGCATCTGCTTCTGCCAGCTGCGCATCCGTAAGAACAAGAGAAAGCAAATTTTGACTCATCGTAGTGCTCCGTGCATTTGACACCCCCATGGATCCCTGAACTCCAGCGGAGGGAGAAAACCTCGCCGACAAACCTCTATTCGACGAGGTCAGAAAGAATGTCACCAGCGGATACCCGTACGCTGCGGAATATGCAGCGCGATTACGCACTTTGCGTGCTAGCAGGAACTCGGAATGACTTGATTTGCCCCAGACTCTGGGGACGCCCGCTTCGTTTGACAGAATGGAGCCTCAGTAGAAGTGATCGATCGCATTGTGCGGATGATCAAGGAGTCCAATAACTGTGCGGCGGCATCAGCATCTGGAGATCGAACCCCTTGCCGAAATGTGAGAGGGGCGACCGAAAGCGGGCGGCGAATCGAAATGGTTCAGCGGTTGGATGGGCGCTTGACCGGATGGCACTTAGGCGGGACGTAGAAAACAGCGCACCAGAATGGCTCAGGGGCAGCGGTGTCCACGGGCGGACGCGCCAACGCGTCGAGCGCACCGCCGAACTGGCGTGGCTTGGTGAGAATTTCGCCAAGCGCCGGACACCGGTAGGTCAGTGGCCTGCATTGGCGGAAACTGAGAAGAAAGAGAGATCCACCGCCGGGGGATCGGCGGTGGACACCTTGGACGGGACACCCAGTGTCTCGCTTCGCAAAAATCCTGACAGGCTCGGTCCCGGCGCTGCTGGTTGTCCTGGAGTCGTGCTGGAATCGCTACCTACAGGTTACGAAGCGACCAATACGCATCCATGTTATCGCCAGGGGAATTTTCCAGCATCTCCGCAAATTCCACCTTTTGGCTTCCATTGTATGCGACAAAAGCCCGCTCAAAAACCTGCTTCCGAAGACAAAACGAATACGCGACCCCCATCGCCAGCTCCAGAAAGTCGTCGCTGTCCTCCCATGCTTCCAGAATCCACGACGTCACCTTCTCCCTAACAGAGAGGGAAGGCTCGCTATAGGTATGCCATTGCTTGTCCGCAAGTATTTCCAACTTAGCGAACCAATCTTTGCCCGACCCACTTCGCTGCTCATTAATAAACACATCCACAAGTACCTCGACCTGAGCAGCAGAGATTGTTTCCGGAAGGTCTTCGTATTCGTCCAGATCCATCATCGCCCCCACTAGTCAATCGGAATGTGTGTAAAGTTATTCGCTTTTGAATACATATTCCCGTCAAGACCGACTAGTTTCCCGTCCGCCTTGATCTGTGCAGTCCACATAGATCCCGAATTGGAACCGGGCCACTTAGAGTGCCTAACAAAACCGTTCAATCGCACGCCAGCAGATCAATGAGCAAGCGAGCAATCCGAAGGCCAGATAGATTTCAGGGCGGCGCTCATACCGGATGCGAAGGCGTTTGAATCGGTTGAGCCAAGCAAACGTTCTTTCGACGACCCAACGATGCTTGCCCAGTCGCTGGCTAGATTCGACGCCTCGCCGAGCGATACGCTGGACGATTCCACGGTGCCGTAACGCGTGTCGGCAATGTTCGTAGTCGTATCCCTTGTCAGCATGAACCTTGTCTGGCCATCGCCGAGGACGCCCTCGAAGACCACCAACCGCAGGTAACGCATTGACTACGGCTTCGAAGCACTTGCTGTCGTGCGTGTTCGCGCCGCTGATGAGGAACGAGAGCGGCGTGCCCCTGGCATCGACCGCAACGTGCCTTTTGCACCCCAACTTTCCTCGATCGGTAGGATTTGGACCGGTTTCCTCCCCGCCCGGGGGGAAGGAACACTCGCTGCATCCACACTCACTCGCGACATGTCGATCTGATCGTAGCTACGCAACCGCCGCAACAGTTCCTTGTGCAATCGATCCCAAACACCGCTCTGCTGCCAGTCTCGCAGCCGTCGCCAGCAGGTCATGCCGGATCCATAGCCTAGCCGGAGCGGCAAATGCTCCCATGGAATCCCCGTCCTCAGGACAAACACGATGCCGTTGATGGCAGCACGATCCGGCACTCTTGGCCGACCACCTTTCGGGCGATCTGGCTCCGGCGGAAGTAGCCGCCGAATCACGTCCCATAGATCGTCCTTGATCTCAAGCTTACTCATCCGTCAGCACTCAACTCTTTGTGGCTGACGCATTGTAGACTACGCGGCGTTTTGTTAGGCACTCTAAGCGTTACTGAGCTTGCCATATCTGAAAAGGTGTCGTTTCATCCTCCGATGCTGGACGCCAATCGGTTCGTGCGTTCAGCATTTCGGTGGCTTTTGTATGCGGCAAAGTGTCTCGTCAGAGGCGAACGACCATCGCTGAGCGTTCACCTAGCTACGTCCGCGAACGAACCGCCTGCTCCAGCGTAGGTGTCTTGGCCTTCGCCCCTTGCCAGTCAAACATTCTTGCCTATTGCTGTCGCTACAGCGTGATGCCTCTCATGACGTAGAGCCCGAAGATCGACCGACTCGATTGCGATCCACCAGACCGTCGGGCTCAGCATGCCGCGACCTCACGCATCGTACGCTCGGTCACTCACTTGCTTCGCCTTCTCGCAAACGGTGATATTCGAACGACTTTTCCATGACTTCGGCAAGCTGGTGGCGCACTTCGCGGATTTCGCCGACGCGGTATCGGTATTCGAGAGTCACGTCGACTACTACGGACAGCACAGTAGAACCGCCAGCAAAAGTCCCGCACAACCCTGGGACTCAGCTGATTCATGGTTATCCCGGAATAATCGCCCGGCCCCGGAATCGCCCCGCATGCGCGTCGCACCCGGATGTTACGACTTCAGTATGACCGTCGACTCCAACGCCTTTGGCCACACCTGAACTAGGTAATAGTCCGCAGCATTCCCCTCAGAGTCAGTCTCATCTTGGCCACCGAAGTGAAGGCGCAGCCGATAGTCCCCGCTGGGCAGCTCGATTACACCGAAGGCGTCCGACGCGGTGCACCCAATTAGCTCCAGCCGACCGGACTGAGTCGAAATCGAGCACTCGACAACACGATCCCACTCCGACAGATCGGAAAGTGCGCACTGCTCTGAATCGTACTCGACTGTAATAGGAATACGGTCATAGTCGCTAGTCACCCCGACTCCAACCAACCCCTTCAGCACAACAAAACGATCCTTAACCAGTTCTTCCGCGGCTGCCGATCCAACAGCAGCTTCCGTTCCCGGATCCTGAATGTAAAACTGGAAGTAGTTTGGGATATGCCAGAACGTGATTCTTAACATTTGACACCACTATTCCTTGTTGTGAACAAGACCGTTTCTGTCAATAAAGAAACTTTTCGCACCGGGAGCCCCGAACGCGAAGAAGCGCGAAGTCGGAGAAAACCCATCTCTGGCGATTGCCCCGTATTTGTAGAAATCACGAATGAATGGCCCGGTTCGGCTCGACTCGTCTCTATCGAGAAGCTGAAGCGAAACGCTCCCTAGCATATAGTTCACCGGGCCACCTTGACGCGCCGAAGCGAACGGAAACTCATCACAAGCCGACTTCCCCGGAGAAGCAGCAACAGCCTTCTTGTTACATTCCTTGGTCTGTTTTAGCCAGGACCTATCCCATTCCGGGAATCCATTTAACGCGTACGGTGTGCGGGCGCCACTTTTAGAGATGCCAATCTGCGACAAGGCAATATGTAGCGCGTGCCCTGGGAAGTCTAGCCCTCCAAATACAATCACCGGCACACCCAGTAGGCGGTCACTGCCTTCGCTCTGCGCTTGATGCGCGAGAGCCTTTACCATATCAAGCCCAGAAGTACTCATTCCGGCAGTTGCAGCAGCTGTTGCTGCGATCGGGGCCGCCCAGATTGATGACCTCATACCGATCTTCAAGCTCGTTCGCGTAAGCAGCGGCACCGCACGGGCGCCTGAAAGGACAATGGCATTTGACGTAGCCATTGTCTGCGCCGGAAGCGTGTTGTTATAACCACTTGGGTCAACGTATTCGCTCGATAGGTTGCTTGCGTAGACGTATTTGTTTAGGGACAGTGGGTCAAGGACGTGACCCGAAAATGCGTCTTGTTGCGTGAACCTCCCCGCCACCGGATCCATGTAACGAGCCCGCAGGTAGTAGATCCCACTATTCGGATCCATCTGCTCCCCGGTGTACAGGAAGTCGTTGCTGCTGGCCTGCTGCGTGATAGCAGAGTCCAACTCCCCGAAGGCCTCGTATCCGTAGACGTCAGTATTGGTTCCCGCCTCACTCGTCAGCAGCCGCGTCGAACCCAGTCCATCGGCATGGTAGTAGCGAAGGCTGGCCGCAGTTCCCGGCGTCGTCCCGCCACCGACTTGCGCCGGCCGGAATTGGCTTATGCGGTCATCCCCAAAGGTATACAGCGCACTCACCGTCGCCGGTGCCGTGCCCTGCTGCGTGGCTTCCTCAATGACCTGCGCATAGGCCTGGTTCGGATCAATCAGGTAATGACTGGTCTTCGCATTGGCCGTCCCCGCCTTGCTCGTCTGACTGAGCCTGATCCCGGCGTGGTTGTATGCATACCGGGTGACCTCGCCAGCGAGCGTCTTGAGCTCACTCATCCGGTTCGCATCGTCGTAGGCGTACTCGACGGTTTCGTCGGGGGCGACCTTCTTGATCGTGTTGCCGGCCTCGTCGTAGGTGTACCTGGTGATGCCGGCGATGACGCCCGGCAGGGTGCCGGACTTGGTCACCGTCTCGGTGTCGAGCCGATCGTTGGCGTCGTAGCCATACACCGTGCTGGCAAAGCCCGAGGTGGCGCCGGCCTGGACGCTCTTGCTCTGGGTCAGGCGGTTGCCGGTCTTGCCGTAGGTCCAGGTGGTGCTGCGGGTGACGGCGCCGCTGGCGAGCTGGGCGACGGCGGTTTCGTTTTCCAGGCGCTTGACCTTGTCGTAGCGGTAGTCGACGTGGCGCCGGATCGCGCCGGTTTCGTCGATGGCGGTACGCAGTCCGGAGGCGTCGACGGTGTAGACGACGCCGAGGAGCAGCGAGGTGCCGGCCTTATGGGTGATGCCGGTCAGGCGGTTGCGCAGGTTGTAGGCGTAATCGGTACGGGTGCCGTTGGCGTAGACGAGGTGATCGCGGTTGCCGACGCCGTCGTAGCCGTAGTCGGCGATGACCTCGCTGCCCTTGAGCACCTTGTCCAGGCGGTTGAGTGCATCGAACTGGTAGTCGATGACCTGGTTCGGGGTGGTGAGCTTCGTGCGGTTGCCATTGGCGTCGTATTGGTATTCCACGAACGGGGCGATCGCCTCGCCCGGGCGGACCGGCCAGGTGACCCTTTCCAGGCGCCCGCGGACGTCGTTGGCGTAGACCGTCGTGCCGTTGGCGTCCTGCACGGTGTGCAGTTCGCCGCCGGCGGTGTAGGTCAGCGTGACGTCGGGATCGGTCGGATAGTCGATCGTTTCGAGGTAATCGGTCTGGGGCTTGTAGCGGAACGCGGTGGTGCGTCCGCGGAAGTCGGTGTGGCTGTCCTTTCGGCCCAGGGCGTCGTAGTGGAAGCGTTCGGTCTGGCCCAGCGGCAAGGTGCGCGTCAGCGGGCGCTGGGCCTTGTCGAAGGTCCAGCTCGTGGTGCGGCCCTCGGCATCCTTCTGGGTCAGCTTGTTGCCGAGCTCGTCGTAGCCGTAGCGCGTGACCAGGGTGCCGCTGCCGGCGGGGCTTTCGCCGTTGACGAGATCCGGGTTCGCGCCGTTGGCGGGGTTGGGCAGGATCACCTGGGTCAGGCGGCCGAGCGCGTCATAGGCAAAGCGCGTGACCCGGCCCATTTCGTCGGTTTCCTTCACCTTGCGGCCGGCGGCGTCGTAGGCGGCGAACGTGCGCGGGTTGTCGGCGTCGGTCGCCGGCGTGGCGTCCGGGTGGATGGTCTCGGTCAGGCGGTTGGCGGCATCGTAGATAAAGCGCGTCGTGCGACCCAGGCTGTCGATCACCGCCTCGCGGCGGCCGGCCTTGTCGTAGATCGTCTCGGTCGTCTGCTGCAGCGCGTTGATGACGTGGGTCTGGCGACCGGCGTCGTCGTATTTGTAGGTCGTGGTCTGGTTGCGCGCGTCGGTCACGCCGACCAGTTGACCCGCCTTGTCGTAGTGGTTGACCGTGCGCGGGTTGTCATCGAGCGTTGCCGGCGTGTCATCCGGATAAATCGTTTCCTTCAGGCGATTGGCCGCGTCGTATTTCATCGTCGTCACGCGGCCGTCGCGGTCGCGCTCGGTCAGGACGTTGCCTTCCTCGTCGTAGGTCTTCTCGGTGTAGGTCGCATCGGGGAAGGTCACCCGCTCCTCTTCCCCGCGATCGGTATAGGTGTAGTGCGTCACCCGGCCGAGCGCGTCGGTCGACGTGGCGATCTTGCCGATGGCGTTGTAGGTGGCCTTGGTGGTGCTGCCGTCCGCATGCCGGCTTTCCTTGACCTGCCCTTTCTCGTCGAGCACGTGCTCGGTGACGAGCTCCTAGATCGCACCGTTGACGGTGCAGCGGCGGATCTCCTTCGTCGTGTAGTCTCACACCCCTGCCCCGACGAGCCATGCGTATTTGGACGAACAGACCCAATGCGCCACAGACTGGACGGCAGCTGCTCGGTGCTGGTTAGACTGGGCGGATTTCGCCCGAAGAAATGACGCTACTGATCGCTCTGTTGTGCATCGCGCTAGCGACTGTGTTGCTGCGCCCACAGGCCGATTCGCGACGACGCCGGATGCGTGAAACGGTCGATCTCGTTCGCGCATCGCGATTCGCTTGCCGCTTTCAACGAAAGCCCGATTGGGTCGTCCGTGAACTGGTCCGCCTGCGCGCGCTCTCCCCGAACCTGGGTTGCCGCGTGATTGCCGACGTCTTCAACCGACGGTATGCAGACGCTCGTCACATCACCGTCAGCAAGAGCTACGTCGCCAGCGCGTTGCGCAAGCACCGTGCAGCGATCGCACGGCTGCGTCGGTCACTGAAGCATCGTGTACCACCGGCGATCGACACCAACCGCATCTGGGCGATGGATCTGACCGGCAAGGCCGATCTTTCCGGCAGGCAGCGGTTGATTCTCGCGTCATCGACCACGGTAGCCGCGCAGCGCTTCGGCTACTGGAACTGGCGGACAAGCGCAGCGCCACGATCCTGCGCGAGCTGGTCGGCGCGTTCCGGCAGTTCGGATTGCCGCGACGCATCCGTGTCGATAACGAACGCTGCTTTACGTCACGGACAATGCGCATTGCGCTGCGGTGTCTCGGCATCCGCTTGCAGCGAACGGAACTGCACTGCCCCTGGCAGAACGGACGTATCGAGCGGTTGTTCGGGACGCTGAAAAGCTATCTGGACCGCATCGCAATCGGCAACGGCGACGATCTTCGGACGAAGCTTGTCGAGTTTCGCTGCTGGTACAACCATGTGCGACCGCATCAACATCTTGCGGGTCGAACGCCAGCCGAAACCTGGAGTGGACGATCGAAAGCACGCGGCGAGCCGGAATGGTTCTCCGGCTGGAACGGAAGACTGACGGGGTGGTACTTCGCCGGCACATAAGAATCGGCGCCCGAGCAGCCTCGGACAGTGATGTCCACGGGCAGCCATGCCAATCCGCCAGATGCATTGCGGCGTCGGAGCGATTCGACGGAAATTCCGTGCTGGCGCTGATCTCCCAACACCGAAAATGGCCAGACCAACAGCCCGGTTCGCCGGAAATTGAGAAGAAAGAGAGGTCCACCGCCGGGGAGATGGGCGGTGGACACCTTGGACGGGACAACGAGAGATCCACCGCCGGGGAGATCGGCGGTGGACACCTTGGACGGGACAGCTTCGGTGGTGCATCAGTCAGCAATGTTCCCGCTCAGACCTAGGAATTGGCTGATTCATGGTTGTCCCGGATTCGTTGATACACCCGGTCAGCGTTCAGAATTCCGATTCCTGGCTGTCCTGGATTGCACGCGGCTGGAATTCAACCGAGTAGCCGTGCGCCTCCAGCACGCTCCTAAAATCGAACGAGGGATTCTGAAGTTCAATATCGTACTCGACGAGTACAAGGCGAGCGTAACGCCTCACTATTGCCCAAAAGTAGTCGTGTGACTCGAGAAACCTCAGCCTAGCTTCGTTAGGTGCACGAACTGATATCTCCAACATTGTTGAGACTAGCCAACAAAGCTCAGCCAGAACATCGCTTTCACAACCAAGACTGATCTCGTCACCGAGGAAGTGCTCGCTCAACTCGAGCAGAATCACCTCCGGCATATTTGTTCCTTCGTGTTCGCTATCCGGGCCGTAGTATACCGCTCCGTGCATCCCACGAATTAAGTAATCATATATTTCATCCGCTGGCAGACAAAACAAGAAGAGCAATTGTTTGCTTCTATCCTTAATCATGCGGGCGGCTTCCTGACATGATAGTGAAACTGCCGGTCTTGAATGAACTTCGCATCATTGGCGTCATCCCTATCCGCATGAATGGCATGAACGTCCATTCTCCATACTTGCTGCGGGGCCTTGATGCCCCGAAATTTGATACCGACACCAGTCAACCGACCGCGCCCTTTCGAGTCGGTGTGCAAGCTGACTTTGTACTTTCCCGCTTTTGCGAACGGCACTGTTACTGAGATCGGGCTCTGAGGAAGGTAGATAACAAACCCTTCGATGTTATTGACTCTCGGCGTCAGATATTTCACCCAGCTTGCCAAGGACCAAGTGGAAATCGGTTGCGCGTTTCGTAGAAGGCTCTCAACAGCATCGTCAATGTTGACCTTACCGTAAGCAGCCGTCGAATCTCTTAGAGCCTCCCTCATGGATTTGTCGACTTGGCCAGAATAGAACAGCTGTGCAATCTCAATTGCGCTATAGACCATATTTACCGTGGTTTCAACACGATGAATCGTATTGGCCACCCGCAGTGCGCTTGTAGCTAAATTCCCTGCAGTCTGTAGCGCTTGCCCAACCTCCCCGATCGTCGTGTATCCGGAAGGATCGCGACCATTCACAGGATCCGCGTTGCCATACATGTATTTGTGCAATGACGCCGGACCGGCGCTGTCGCCCAAGTAGGCGTCTAGGGCTACGAACCGCCCCATGCTCGGAACCATGTATCGCGCTCGCAGGTAATAGAACCCACTATTCGGATCCATCTGCTCGCCGGTGTACAGGAAGTCGTTGCTGCTGGCCTGCTGCGTGATTGCCTGGTCCAGCTCCCCGAAGGCCTCGTAACCGTAAACGTCGGTCTGGCTACCCGCTTCACCGGTCAACAGGCGAGTCGATCCCAGCCCATCCGCGTGGTAGTACCGCAAGCTCGCGGTGACGCCCGGGCTGCTGCCGCCACCCACCACCGCCGGCCTGAACTGACTGATCCGATCATCGCCGACCACGAACAGCGCACTCACCGTCGGTGCATTCGTCCCTTGCGCGGTGGATTCTTCGATCACCTGCGCATAGGCCTGATTCGGATCAATCAGGTAATGACTGGTCTTCGCATTGGCCGTCCCTGCCTTGCTCGTCTGACTGAGCCTGATGCCGGCATGGTTGTACGCATACCGGGTGACCTCGCCGGCGAGCGTCTTGAGCTCACTCATCCGGTTCGCATCGTCGTAGGCGTACTCGACGGTTTCGTCGGGGGCGACTTTCTTGATCGTGTTCCCGGCCTCGTCGTAGGTGTACCTGGTGACGCCTGCGATGACGCCCGGCAGGGTGCCGCTCTTGGTGACGGTTTCCGTGTCGAGCCGATCGTTGGCGTCGTAGCCATACACCGTGTTGGCAAAACCCGAGGTGGCGCCGGCCTGGACGCTCTTGCTCTGGGTCAGGCGGTTGCCGGTCTTGCCGTAGGTCCAGGTGGTGCTGCGGGTGACGGCGCCGCTGGCGAGCTGGGCGACGGCGGTTTCGTTTTCCAGGCGCTTGACCTTGTCGTAGCGGTAGTCGACGTGGCGCCGGATCGCGCCGGTTTCGTCGATGGCGGTACGCAGGCCGGAGGCGTCGACGGTGTAGACGACGCCGAGCAGGAGTGACGCACCGGCTTTGTGGGTGATGCCGGTCAGGCGGTTGCGCAGGTTGTAGGCGTAGTCGGTACGGGTGCCGTTGGCGTAGACGAGGTGATCGCGGTTGCCGACGCCGTCGTAGCCGTAGTCGGCGATGACTTCGCTGCCCTTGAGCACCTTGTCCAGGCGGTTGAGTGCATCGAACTGGTAGTCGATGACCTGGTTCGGGGTGGTGAGCTTCGTGCGGTTGCCGTTGGCGTCGTATTGGTATTCCACGAACGGGGCGATCGCCTCGCCCGGGCGCACCGGCCAGGTGACCCTTTCCAGGCGCCCGCGGACGTCGTTGGCGTAGACCGTCGTGCCGTTGGCGTCCTGCACGGTGTGCAGTTCGCCCCCGGCGGTGTAGGTCAGCGTGACGTCGGGATCGGTCGGATAGTCGATCGTTTCGAGGTAATCGGTCTGGGGCTTGTAGCGGAACGCGGTGGTGCGTCCGCGGAAGTCGGTGTGGCTGTCCTTTCGGCCCAGGGCGTCGTAGTGGAAGCGTTCGGTCTGGCCCAGCGGCAAGGTGCGCGTCAGCGGGCGCTGGGCCTTGTCGAAGGTCCAGCTCGTGGTGCGGCCCTCGGCATCCTTCTGGGTCAGCTTGTTGCCGAGCTCGTCGTAGCCGTAGCGCGTGACCAGGGTGCCGCTGCCGGCGGGGCTTTCGCCGTTGACGAGATCGGGGTTCGCGCCATTGGCGGGGTTGGGCAGGATCACCTGGGTCAGGCGGCCGAGCGCGTCATAGGCAAAGCGCGTGACCCGGCCCATTTCGTCGGTTTCCTTCACCTTGCGGCCGGCCGCATCGTAGGCGGCGAACGTGCGCGGGTTGTCGGCGTCGGTCGCCGGGGTCAGGTCCGGGTGGATGGTCTCGGTCAGGCGGTTGGCGGCATCGTAGATAAAGCGCGTCGTGCGACCCAGGCTGTCGATCACCGCCTCGCGGCGGCCGGCCTTGTCGTAGATCGTCTCGGTCGTCTGCTGCAGCGCGTTGATGACGTGGGTCTGGCGACCGGCATCGTCGTATTTGTAGGTCGTGGTCTGGTTGCGCGCGTCGGTCACGCCGACCAGTTGACCCGCCTTGTCGTAGTGGTTGACCGTGCGCGGGTTGTCATCGAGCGTTGCCGGCGTGTCATCCGGATAAATCGTTTCCTTCAGGCGATTGGCCGCGTCGTATTTCATCGTCGTCACGCGGCCGTCGCGGTCGCGCTCGGTCAGGACGTTGCCTTCCTCGTCGTAGGTCTTCTCGGTGTAGGTCGCATCGGGGAAGGTCACCCGCTCCTCTTCCCCGCGATCGGTGTAGGTGTAGTGCGTCACCCGGCCGAGCGCGTCGGTCGACGTGGCGATCTTGCCGATGGCGTTGTAAGTGGCCTTGGTGGTGCTGCCGTCCGGATGACGGCTTTCCTTGACCTGCCCTTTCTCGTCGAGCACGTGCTCGGTGACGAGCTCCTGGATCGCACCGTTGACGGTGCGGCGGCGGATCTCCTTCGTCGTGCGGCCCAGGGCGTCGGGCACGATCGTCGTCTTCCAGCCGTGCGCATCGCGCGTTTCGATCACGCTGCCGCGGCCGTCGTACTCGAACGCGTTGGTCGCGCCCGATGCATCGGTCATGGACTTGAGATTGCCGGTGTTGCCGCTGGCGCTGCCCAGGTCGAGCACGAAGAAGGTCTTCTCGTTCGCCCCGTTGGTGGTCGAGCGCAGGTACTGCGTCGGCTCGCCGGTCTGCGGGTGCCGGTAGAAGTCATTGCTGACGACGAGCCGGTCCAGCGCATCGGTCTCGGTTTCCAGCTCGTTGAAGTACGTCCACGTGCGCGTGGTCGTCTGCTGCAGGTGGTTCGTCTCGGTCAGCACGTTGCCGCGCGCATCGAAGGTGCGCGTGGTCGTGCGCTGCAGCGGATCGGTCGTGGTCAGCTCGTTGCCGTTGGTGTCGTAGGTGTGCGCCGTCTGCTCATCGAGCGCATTGGTTTCGCTCAGCACCCAGCCGTTGTCGTCGTAGACGAAGGTCGTCGCGTAGCCACGGCGGTTCTTGATGATCTCCGTATGACCGGCGATATCGTGGGTGTATTCGATGCGGTGGTTTTCCGCATCGACCGAGGCGATCAGGCGGCCTTCGTCGTTGTATTCCTGGCGCACCGCGCGGATGTTCCGCGCATCGATGATGTCCTGCAGGTAGTGCGGCCAGCGCTGCGACGGCAGGTAGGTGAAGGTGGTGGCCAGGCCCGCCTGGTCCTTCACTTCCGCCAGGTCGCCCGCGGCGCTGTAGCGGTACTTCAGGCGGCGCGCATCGGGCAGCACGATATCGGTGATGCGGTTCTTGTCGTCGCGCACGAAGTCGATGCGCGTGCCCGAGCTGTGGGTCACGCCATCGCGGCTGTAGGTGATTTTGTTGCCCAGCGGATCGGCGATCGTCTCGATGCCGAGTTGCTGGTTCAACGTATAGACCATGCCCTCGGCCGTGGTCAGGCGGTAGCGCGTCGGATCGATCGGCTGGATCGAGTCCATGTCGATGATGTCCGACGCCCCGCCCGCCACGTTGGCCAGGCGCATCTGGCCGTAGTCGAGCTGTTCCAGGCGGCTGGTGGTGCGCGTGTCGACCGGCTCGAACACCAGCGTGCCGTAGACCGGCGGCTGGAACTGCTGGCACTCGGGCGACCACCGGGCGCGGAACTGTTCCACCTTGCCGTCGGGCAAGGTGACGGTGACGGCCGGTGCGCCGTTGGGCTTGACGCAGAACGGGGCGAAGCCGCCGCCGTCCTGGGCCAGGCGCCAGGAGTAGCCGAGCTTGCGGCTCTCGCGCAGGCGGATGTTCTGGTAGTCCACGCTCCAGCCGTAGCCGAAGTCGAGGGCTTCCTTCGACTGGCGCGTGTCGTAGGTGCGGGTGATGCGGATCGGAATGCCGTACAGCGGCACTTCCACTTCCTCGAAGCTGATCTGGAAGTGGCCGATCTTCATGTCGCCGGCCAGGCGCACCGGCACGCTGTACTCGGCGCTGCCGCCGTTGACGTCCTCGGCGCGCAGGATCAGCACGTAGGCGCCGTTGAGCATCAGGGTCGGATCGAGCGTGCCGAGCACGCCGTCGACCGCCTGGGTGCCGCTGGCGATCACCACCGGCGGGATGCCGGGCGAATTGCCCGGGCGGACCGCCAGGGACCAGGACCGCAGGCTGTCGTCGACGACCTTGCCGGTGACCTCGACCGGTTGTGTGATCTCCGCATCGTCGGCAGGGCTGGTGATCAGCACGACCGGCGCGCTGGTGTCACCCGGTGCACGCACCAGGAGCTCTTCGCGCTTCTCGTCGAGATTGCCGGCCGCATCGCGGGCACGGGCGATGACCGGGATGACGCCGGCGCGGGTCGGGGTATAGGTCGTGCTGCCGTTGGTGAGCGTCACGGCATCGCCGGCGGCGGTGACGAGGAGGCTCGTCACGGCGCGGTTGTCCGTGGCGCTGGCGCGGATCACGGCCGACTGGCCCAGTTCCAGCGACAGCGGTTCCACAGCCAGCGCGACGACCGGGGCCAGCGGATCGAGCAAGGGGCCCACGCTCAGCACCGGGCCGACCAGGAGCGACCACAGGTGCTGGCTGACCAGGGGATCGACCCGGACACTGCCGTCGATCACGCTGCCGGCGAGCACCTGTTCGATCGGGGTGGAGGTGCCGATGCCGAGCGGGTTCTGCGCGATCGTGACCAGGCCCACGCCACCGGCGATGACCGGATCAAGTTCGCCCTGCCACAGCGTTTGCAGACGCGGCGGCACGTCGGGGGCGAGCCAGCCGGTGAAGACGGCGCCGCGGGCCAGTGGCGTGGTGACATTGGCGCCGGTCTGTTCCGGCGTCGCATCGGCGGCCGTGCCGTAGACGAGGCTGACGCCGCCACGGGCGGCCGGGTAGTCGATCTGGAGCGCGTGGCCGGTCCAGCCGGACAGATCCTGTGCGGTACCGGTGAGGGTGGCGGTATCGCCGGCAGCCAGCGCGGCCTGGGCGATGGCCTTGATCGGGGCCGGCAGGTTCAGCGCGGCCAGCTGTGCGGTGTCGGCGGGTGCAAAGGTATAGACGTTCTGCTGGGCCGCGAGCGCGGTCGCGAACACGCGCACGGCCGAGTGGCCGGTGCCGCCGTAGAGCTGTTCGAGCAGGAGATGACCGAAGCCCGACTGCGCGGCCAGGCTCTGGCGCACGAAGCGGGTTTCGTTGCCGCCGGCGAGCGGCGCGCCCAGGTGACGCGGCGACACATCGCTCAGGCCCAGGCCGGCCGGTTGCACGCTGCTGACGATGCCGAACGGCGCAGTCACGGCGAGCGCGGCATAGGCCGTCGTCGCGCTCGGGGCGCGGTAGTAGCGTGTCTTGTTCAGGCCCGACAGCCAGCTCTGGTAGGCACCGGAGGCGGCCTGGTGGCCACTGCCGCCGACGCGCAGCACGTGATCGACCAGGGGCAGCGTGATCGGCTGGCCGGCGACCAGGGCCTGCTGCGCGCTGCGCAGGGCTTCGACGCTGCGCGACAGGTCCGCAGCGATGCCGCCGTGCGCGTCCAGCGCGAGGCTGCGCGGTTCGCCGGCGAAGAGGGTTTGCGTGGTGTGCAGCGGCGTGCCGGTGGGGCCGGCCAGGCGCAGCTCGCCGGACAGGGCCGCACCCAGCGGCAGGTCGTCCGACTGGGCGAGGCGGACCTCGTCGAGCCACAGCTCGGCGCGCACGCGGATCAGGTACGCCGGCACGCGTTCGGGCAGGTCAGTGAAGCTGCCCGGCGCCGCCGGCACCAGCGCTTCGATCGCGCTGCGGTCCAGATCCGTGGCGGGCACGAAGCGCAGGTCGACGCGCTTGCCGGCCAGGGCGACGGTCGGCTGCTGCAGGGCCAGCACGGGCGTTTCGTCGCGCTGCGCGACCTGCCACTCCAGACGATGGCGCTGCGCATCGGGTAGCACGCTGATCGCCGGGTCGGCGCTGACCACGGTATAGGCGAGATTGCCGGGGAAGAAGGGATAGGCCGGCGTGGCATCGCTGGTGCGCGGCAGCAGCTCCGACAGTGGCGCGTTGGCGAGCCCGCGGGCGGCGAGCGCGGCGTGCAGGCGCTGCGTCGCGGAATCCAGTTGCGCGGCCAGGACATCGGCGCCCAGGGCCGACAGGTAGCGTTCGTTGCGATGGACCGTCGCGGCGTTGCTGATCGCCGTGCTCGTGCCGGTGACATCCAGGGCCATCAGCACGCCCAGGTCCAGGCCCGGGGAATAGGTGAGCTCCTTGAAGCTCGGATCCAGCGCCAGCCAGGTATCGCCTTCCACGTGGCGCGCGCCGCGCGAGGGCACGAAGTCGATCCAGGCTTCCACCCAAATGTGCGTGAAGCGCACCGAGGCCACCTGCCCGCCCACCACGACCGTCTGGAACGGCACGCCGCCTTCGCTGAAGAGCTCGGTCACCGCTTCGATGCGATCGACACCGAGCCAGCGCAGCAGCCGCTCGCGATCGACATCGACGGTGCCGACGACATAGCGCGCCGGCACGCCGCTGGCACGCAGCAGCGCCACCAGCAGGCTGGCCGTATCGGTCGCGTTGCCGCGCCGCGCATCGAGCGTGCCCTGCGCGCCCTGCAGGGAACCGGCGCTGGGCACGTACGCGATGTGCTTGCGCACCCACTCGAACACGGCGACCGGTTGCTTGTGCAGATCATCGGCCAGCGCCTGGATGGCCGGGGTGATCGGCGCATCGAGCGTGGCCGCCAGATCCGCCGGCGACGGATCCGGTCGCGGAGCCGACGTCGCCCGCACGGTCTGCGGCACCTGCGTGGACACCGCCGAGGGCGCAGCGGTCGATTCGGTACGGCTCACCGGCGTGAGCAACGCCGCCAGGTCGCGCAGCGCGGCATCCGCGGCACTGCCGCTGCCGGCCGCGGCGGCCGCCAGGCGCTCCGCCCGCTCGCGCGCCGAACGCAGCGCGAACTCGGCCTGGGTCTGGCGATCATCCAGCGCGGCAGCGTGCGAACCCATCGCCGCGAGCACCGCGCGGCCCGCTGCCACATCGCGATCGGCCAGCGCCGCCTGGCGCGCGCGTTCGGTGTTCAGGCGGGCGAGTTCGGTGTCGCGGGCGCTCTGCGAATACGCGCCGGGCCAGCCCACGCACAGGGCGAGAATGGCGGAAAGCAGGATGCGTTTGGAGATCATCGGTGCAACCTCTTACAGCCCACCGGCAGAGCCGGCGGTCACACAAAGGGAGTGGGCATCGGTGCGCAGCAGGTGCTGCGCGGCCTGGGCGACCTGCTGCTCGATCGATAGCGGCGACCACTCGACGACCTTGGCGCTGCAACCGCGGTGCTGGGAGACTTCCAGCAGCCGCGCGACGGCGAGCCGCCAGCGCGAGGTGACGACACCGCGGATGCGCGCGATCTCGCCGGCCGCATCCATCCATTTGACGATGGCGCCGCTGGCATTGCCCTGCTGGTCAAGGTTGCGGGCCGCTTCGATGGCGGTGACGGCACGACGGCGCGCGGCAGCGTCACCACCGTGCAAGGCCGCTGCGTTGAGCTCGCTGATCAGCTGCTGCGTCTGCACCGCCACGTCGCGCAGCGGCAAGTTGTGGACGCGGTTGCTCAGCGCGGCCAGTGTGCTGCCGTTGCGCTGCGACAGATCACTGCGGACACTGCTGCTGGTCGCCGCCAGCGGCACGCGCACTTCCACGTCGAAGGTGCGTGTCGCGTCGACCGGGAGGTTGAAGTCCCAGGTGGCGCTACGGTTGGTGCTGGCGGTCGGTTCCGGCAGCGCCTTCTCCACCGTGGCCGGGGTCGTGACCTGCGTCAGCAGGCGCAGATCCAGCGCATCGCCCTGGTTGGTCACCGTCGTGGTCACCGGTACCAGGCCGCCACCGGCGTAGTCGGGCGCCACCACGGTCGGTGCGGCGTAGATCAGGCCGCTGTCGAACAGTTGTGCGCTGGCCGGCTCGCTGCCATTGCGCAGCAGCACCTCGTACAGGTCGAAGGCGTAGGTCAGCGCGTGACCCTGGCCGTAGGTGTTGCTGATGATCGCGGGCGTCTTCGACG
Organism: Tahibacter amnicola; assembly: GCF_025398735.1. Lineage (NCBI taxonomy): Bacteria > Pseudomonadati > Pseudomonadota > Gammaproteobacteria > Lysobacterales > Rhodanobacteraceae > Tahibacter > Tahibacter amnicola. The sequence goes on along the minus strand of NZ_CP104694.1, from coordinate 3,007,750 downwards.
ACCAGAAGATCGACTCGGCCTGGGCCGTGGTCGGGCTCAGGCGCAGGCCGCGGCCGAAGGTGTTCACACGCACGTTCGGGAACAGTGTGCCCATGCCCTGGACGTCCTGGTTCTGCTCCGACAGCTTGCCCCGGAAGGCGAAGCCGCCCACCTCGTCGAGCTGATTGTTGCGGTTGTCGTGGGCGCCGTCGATCACCAGGCCGTCGCCGCGGTAGATCACCTCGCGCAGTTCCTGGGCATCGGCGTTGGCCAGCTTGAAGGAACCGCCACTCAGCCAGTAGACGTTGTAGCGGCCACAGCGCATTTCGGCGACGAACTGCTGCGGATCAAGCACCACGCGATGGGTGACGCCACGCTCGGTCAGCCAGTCCTCGATGAACTTCTTCTTGGTGGCTTCGCAATCCGAGGCCGCACCCGGCGCACAGGCCGCCAGCACCAGCACACGCGCGTCGCGCTCCACGGCCATGGTCATTTCGACCGAGGCCTGGCTGGCACGCACGGTGAAGCGCGTGGTGGCGAGGGTCTGCCAGTTGCCTTCGAGGCTGGCCATCAGCACTGCTTCGTACTGGCCGGCGGCAATGGCGACCGTGCTGAACTGGCGGTCGAAGACCAGGGTGCCCTGGGCCGCGACGTCGGACGTATCGTTCCAGCTGGTCAGCACGGCCTGCGTATCTGCGCGGCGCACTTCCAGGCGCACGGGCAGCGCCGTGGCTGGCACATTGCCGGTGTTGCGCACGATGCCGTTCAGCGCGACCGGCGTGCCGGCGTCGACCTCGGACGGCGATACCGCCAGCGTGCCGCTGACCTGGGCACCGCTGACCGTGAAGGCGGCCTCGCCCAGGGACTGTTCGGCACCGTCGATCGTGACGATCCACTGGGCCGTGTAGCTGCCCAGCGGCAGCGTCTGCGTGGCAAGCACCTCGGACTTCGAAACGCTCGCGCCGGCCGCGATATCGCTGGTGTAGCGCCAGTCGCGCAGCGACGTGCCAGTCTGGGCGTCGATCACACGCAGCTGCAGCGGTACGGCAGTCGCGCCGACATTGCCACTGTTGGTGACACGCGCCGCCAGGGTCAGCGGCTCGCCGCGGGCCACGGTCTGCGGTGTCGCGGTCAGCGTGCCGGCGAGCGACACGGCCTGCACGCGCACGCTCTGCTGCGCGAGCACGACCGAGTCGCCATTGCTCTCGACCGACAGCACCGCGAGATAGGTCTTGGGTGCCACGGTTGCGGTGGACCAGCTTTCAGCCCACTCAGCCGAGCCGCCGACGGCGAGATCACGCGTCGTCGTCCATTCGGCGACCGACGCATTGGCGGCTTCCGGATCCACCAGGCGCAGGCGCAGCGGCACGCTGGCCAGCGCGGTATTGCCGCGATGGGTGACGTTCGCCGTGAGCTGCACCGGCGTGCCGCGACTGACCGTTGCCGGCTCCGCACGCAGCGTGCCGGTCACCGACTGGTTCCCGCTGCCGGCTTCGACGGTGAAGGTGGTGGACGGCGAACTGAGCAAGGTGCCGTCTTCCGCACGCACTTCCTGGCGGATGCTGTACTCGCCCGGTGCGGCTGCACCCAGCGGCAGCGTGAAGGTCAGGCGGGCGTCGGTTTCCGGTTCGAGATTGGCCAGCGCCTGCTCGCCGTGCCAGAACTCGGCGCCGCTCGGGCCGGTGACGGTCTCGATGACTTTCAGGTTGCGCCAGCCGACGTTGGCGCTGTCGTTGTGCAGGTTGGCCGTAATGAGCACCGACTGGCGCGGCGCATAGGACAGGCGATCGGTCGACACCGTCGCGGTGACGTGCGCGGTACCGTCCCCACCGGCGATGATTTCGAACGGGGTGGACGATTCCGCCGTCACTTCACCGGCACGATTGGTCACGCGGGCCAGCACGGCGTAGGAGCCGATGCGCGTCGTGCCGGTATTGAACGGCGGATTCAGGTGCAGCGATTCGCCCGGCAGGAAGCGCTGGTCGCGGTCGACCAGGGTTTCCACGCGGTCGCCGCTTGCGTCGACGATGGCGACCAGCAGATGGCCTTCCTTCGCGACCGAGTCGCGACTCTCGGCCAGCACGTCGATCTGCACCGGCGTGTGCTGCGGGTAGCGGGTGTTGTCGGTCGTGATGGACAGCTGCACCAGGTCCACCACGTGCACCTGGGGCACCGCGACGGGAATGCGCACGGAACCCGGGACAAAGCTGTTGTGGAATTCCAGGAAAGCCTCGCGGGCGACGGCGCGGTCTTCACCGCGGCGCAGCGAGGAGAGTGAAGTCTGGAACTGCACGCTGGTGCCGAGCTTGTCGACTTCGCGCAGCGACCAGACGATTTCCTTCGCACCATCGGGGCGCGTGATCGTCTGCGCCGGCGTCGGCAGCGGCGCCTGCACCACGTGTTCGGGCTCGAACACGATGTGCAGATCCACGTCGATGGCGCCGCAGGCGGCGGGCATCTTGTAGATCTTCACGCCGCGCGCTTCGCTCAGGAGGTACAGGTAGCCGGAGAAGCGGTTATAGGCGACGAAGTCAATGTCGGTGAGATCATCGCTGACGACCGCGCCGTTGAGCACAGGACCGATCTGGCCACTCGGCAGCAACTGCGCGAGCGTGTATTCCTCGCCGGCCTGCCCCAGGCGCGCGTAAGTGGCAGGCGTGAAAAACAGACCCTGGCCGCAGGAGCCGGCGATATTGACGCGCTCGTACTCGAATTTCGCCTCGGCGAGAACGACCGAGACCTCACGCTGTGGCGTGATCAGCAGGATGATGTCGTCCTTGAGCTGCACGTACACATTGCCTTCGCCGTCGCGCGTGATGCCCCAGGGCACATTCGGTTGCGGGTAACTGGCGTATTCCTCGACGGTGCGATCGGGGCTGACGCGCCAGATCTTGCCGGGCGTGAGCACGTAGAGTCGATCCGCCTCGTCGATCGTCATGGAGGCGATTGCGCCGTCGATGGTCACGAATTTCTCGGCGGTGCCGGTCGCGGTATAGCGCCAGATATCCGAACGGCCGGCGGACGCCGCGTTCTTGGAAGCATAGGCACGCTGCTGCACGTCGATCGGCAGGTCGCCGTAGACGGGCTGGAAGTCCGAGCCGAAATGCCTGGGTGCGCCGGTATCGGTGACGTAGTAAAGCTCGCGCGTCATCGGGTTCACGACGAGGTACCAGATGCCGCCGTTGGCATCGATACCCAGGCCGTTCGGGTAGATCGTCTGGGGCGTCGCCAGCTCGATCTGGCTGGGATCGATGCGCGTGATCGACGAAAAGTCAGCGCCTTCCACGTGGGTCTTCACGGTCACCTGCGCGCTTTCCGGCGTCACCTGGGAAGGTTCGGCGTTCATGTTGCTGTTGGCGTGCGGACCGACGTGCACGCCGGTGACGAGCCGGCCACCGACACTGCTGTCGACGGCAGTGACGATCACTTCATAGTCGCCACCCACCGGCGGCATCCAGTTGCCGAGCGCGACGTTGCGGTTTTCGGATAGCCCCAGTGCCGGCAACGCGCGACGCGCCGTGTGCACGACCGTGCCCGGCGCTATGGACGGCGCCGGCGCCTTGAGCTTGAACTGGCGGATGCGGTTGTTGGTGTGGTCCGGCACCTGCACGATGCCATCCGGCGTAACGACGGCGCCGGTGTTTTCCGTGCTGGCCCAGATGTGCGGCGTCTTGCGGCCGCCCAGGTCGGATATGACAAGACGCCCGAACGTCGGGACGACAAGCTGGTCCGACGCACTCAGCGCGACGGCCTGCGGCTCGCCGACGCCCGTGACGATGGCGCGATAGCCGCCGTTCTCCAGCACGCCGACCGACTGGGCCTTCTTGTCGGCCACGAAGACGCGGCCATCGGCATGCACGGCAACGTCGTTGACTTCCGCAACACCCGAGGAATGCGGCCGCAGATAGTCGCCCTGGCGCTGGTACAGCTGGAGCGCGTTTTCCGTGCTCAGGACGTAGGTATCCACCCCGTTGGTAACGAGGCGGTCAAAGGACGGATTGGCCGGCCAGGTGTCCATCGCGTACGCCACTGCGGTCAGGTCGCCAGCGGCGTTGACGCGATAGAGCACATTGCCATTCTTTACGGCAAAGGTGTTCCCGTCCGGCGTCTGGGCCACATCGTTGATGAGGATGCGATTGAGAATGCGTGACTCGAAACCACGCTCATCCACTTCAATCATGGACTTGCCGGTGACCAGCCACCACTTGCCGTCGGGCCGCTGGAGGAAATTGCGCGCACTCACATACGGTGCGTAGCTGGCGACCCGCGTACCGTTGCGATAGAGAATCTGCTCCTGGGTGTTGGGATTGACCATTGCCAGCGTGCCGTCGGCGCTCTGGTCAAACAGCACGTACTCATTGAGCACCAGGTCCGGTGTCGAGAAGGCCGTGGTGAAGGTGCCATTGGCGTTGAGGCGCACCAGGGTGGACGTATGCGACACCCAGATTTCGTTGCCGACGCGACGCACTTCGTGAAGGCCGCCGGACGCGGCGGCAATCTCGACGCCGGTGGCCGACTGCCAGCGCATCAGTCGCGTGCCGTCGTCGACGAACAGCACGGCTTCGCCCAGCGTCGCCATCGATTTGACCGTCTTTGCCGACTGCACGCGATGCTGCAAGGTCGTGGCGCCGAGCGTGGTGAAGTCGTAGCGGACCTGGCTGTCAAACGAGGCCAGCACCTCGGTGCCATTCACACCGATGAACTTGTCCGGCGCCGTGGCAAAGGTGTGCGCGACGACAGCCGCACTGCCCGACAGCGTGTAGAGCTGTCCGTCGGTCAGCCAATGGATCTTGCCGGCGTGATCGGTGCCCAGGAAACTGGCGGTACCCACGCGGACACCGACGCCGCCGGCAAAGCGATACAGCTCGGTGCCCGTCAGCGTGTACGGCGCGCCGTCGGCGTCCAGGGACAGGCGATAGTCGTTCGTGGTTGCCGCGTCGGCGATCTTGACCGTGGCCGCCGTGGCCGGGGAGTAGTGGACCAGGGCGCGGTCGGTATTGCGCACGAACCAGATCCGGCCGGTGGCATCGACGTCGAAGTCGTAGCGCAGCCCGGCGAGGTTTGTCGCCACGGTCGTCTTGGCACCGGTCTGTGCATCGATCCGCTGCACGCGGCGCGTGCTGGTGTATTCGTGCACATAGACGGCGCCATCCGGACCCACGGCGAGACCGGTCGGGCTGGTCACGTCGGCGACGCGGCGGATTTCCGAACGCGTGCGCGAAACCTGCCACAAGGCGGTGTTGTCGAGGACGAGCATGTCGCCCTGCGGCGTGACGTCGGAATCGATCGGCGCGCCAACGGCTTCGACCACGGGCGAAAGGCTACCGCTGGTGTAGCGGTAGATGCCGTTGCGGCCACTGCTGTCGGCCATCACCAGCACACTGCCGGCATCATCGATCGACAATGCCTTGAACGTCATGGCTGCGTTCTGCAGCAGCACCTGCTGCGTGCCGTCGCGCCAGCTGAGCAGGCGGCTGCCATCGGCGATGATCAGGCTGCCGTCCGGCAGGGCGAGGACATCGTTGCCGGCGGTAAGGCCCGTGACCAGCGTCTGCGTGCTGCCATCGGGTTGGCGCCGGCGCAGCACGGTCTTGGCGATCGACAGCAGATTGCCGTCGCGATCAAAACGGACACTGGTGGGCTGGTTGACCATGCCCTGGTTGAACATCGACACCGCGCCGGACGCATCGACGCGACGAATGGAGCCATCGCCGGCGTTGAGCACGTAGATCGCACCGTCGCGCCCCTGGCGCAGCTCCTGCGGGTTATCAAGGCCACTGGCGAAATCGCTCACCTGCCCTGCCGGCGTGCGCTTCTTGATCTTGCCGGTGGTGGATTCGGCGACGTAAAGGGTGCCGTCGGCCTCGAACAGGATGCCCGAGGGGCTGGTGAAACCCGAGGCAAACGGTTCGCGCAGGCCGGTCGTGCGGTCGATGCGCATGACATCGCCGTTCTTGGTGCTGGCGTAGAGGTTGTCGCCCGGGCCGAAGGCCAGGTTGCGCAACTCCAGGTTGCCGCCGTCGGCCAGGGCGGAATAGGTACCGCCGCTGCGCTTCACCACACGGTAGCGGCCGTTGTACGTGCCCGCGAAATACTCATTGCCCGCCGCGTCGACGCCGTAGGCGGTCACGGCGGTGACGCTGGTGCGTTCATCGACATTGGCCAGCGGCGCCGTCAACGAAACGGTATTGATCCAGCCTTCGGACCAGGCGACGCGCAGGGCGCCGTCCGGATGGAAGCGCAGGGCGCGCAGGTAGCCTTTCCACGCCCCGCTCTTGCTGGTCACGGTGAGCCTCACCACGACCGAGGTCGCGCCGGTGGGCGTGACTCGCACGATTTCGGAGGTGTTGTAGTTGAAGGTGTAGAGATTCCCCTCGTTGTCGCGCGTGGCGAACATCGGGCGGGTGACCGTGCCGCCCAGGTTCGGCAGTGCTTCCGGCTGGCCGGGGTACGGCGGCTTGTTGTCCGCGTTCACCAGCTTGATCGCCAGCTCCGCCTCGCCGGCACCGATGGCCACATTGCCCAGGTTGCTCACCACGGCGCTCAGGTTCACGGCCTGGCCCAGGCCCGCCTGCAGCAGCGGTGGATCGGCGGTGATACCACCGCCCAGGCGCTTGAGGCCGCGGACGCGGTAGGTGGTGGTGCCTTCCAGCGCCACGCGGCCGGAGGGATCCAGGCCGCGGAACAGGACGGAGTAGTCGCCCGGCAGGTCGGCGTAGTTGCCCCACAGGATGGTGATGGCACGCGTGCCGTTGGCCGGAATCGCCAGGATGGTGTCGGCCAGGGTGGTCTGTGCATTGGCGCGGACCGCCGGCACGTCGCGCACGATCTTGCCCTGGGCATCGTAGACGACGGCATTGAAGATCAGGCCCGTCTCGGTGCCGCCGTTGTTACGCACGGTGCCCAGCACGGCGACTTCGCCGTAGGGATCGTATTCGGGCGCGGAACTGACGACGCTTTCGAGCACCACGTTGCCGCCCGCGAGGCGCACCAGGCCGACGTCGGCGCGGAAGCTGCCGTGGCCGTTCTGGCCCGCGGAAAGGGTTTGCGTGGCATAGCCCGGTGCAGCGATGGCGGCGGTAAACGGCACGCTGGTGATCGAGGTCAGGCTGTAGCTGCCGTCGGCGCCGCTGGTCGTGCGGAGGCTGGCGCCGGTGATCTCGACGGTGGCACCGGCGAGGGCGGTGCCGTTCGCCGCGTCGGTGACGCGGCCGGAGAGCGTGCTGGTATTGCCGGCGGTCGCCGGCTGCAGTCGGATCAGCCCCGCGTCATTGACGCCAATAGCCAGGCTGCCTTCGACCTGCCCGGTGACATAGCCATTCGCGCTGACCGCCGCCTGGAAGGCACCGGCAGGTAGTTCGGTCAGGCTGAAGCGGCCAGTCGCGTCGGAATGGGCCTGCTTGCTGCCGACCTGGATCAGTGCGCTGGCGATCGGTGCCGCGTCCGAAGCGGAAACGACCTGACCGGTCAGCGTGGCGCTGTCGGGCGGTGTGAGGTCGCCGGCGTACAGCGCGGGCGAGAACAGCAGAACCTCGCCGACCACCAGTTCGCCCGTGCCCTGGGCGGCGCGGAATCCGTCGCGGCTGACGCGGATCTGGATCGATCCAGCCGTGGCACCCGACCATTCATAGCGGCCATCCGGGCCGGTGAACACCGTGGCCGTCACCGCACCACTGATGGCCACCTCGGCGCCCGAAAGCGGCGAGCCGTCGCGCACGTCAGTGACCTGGCCGCGCAGCACGGCGGTGGTGGGAAGGCGGTGCAGGCTGACCACGCCCAGGTCCAGGCGCTGGCCGGCGGTCAGGGTCAGCGCGGTGGACGTGGCTTCGGTGTAGCCCGTCTTCCGGATCACCGGGGTGTACGAGCCCGGCGGCACGTTGGCCAGCACGACACGGCCGTCAGCGGCGCTGAGCGCCTGCAGTTCGGCGCTGTCGCCCAGGCGCAGCTGCGCGCCGGCAATGGGGGCCAGGGTGTCGGCATCGCGCACGCTGGCGCTGATCTCGGCCTTGGTCGGTGGCGTTACGATCGTCGATTGCCACAGCGCGCGCAGCGCCAGCGCGGTGAGATAGGGATCGTCGCCCCAGCTGCCGTTCGGCCGCTGCGCAGCCTTGATTGCGTCGCGCAGGGCATCCAGGCCGGTGCCGCTGGTCGAAGAGAATTCGAGCGCGATGATACCGACGGCGTCCAGCAGGGTTTGGCCGTAGAGGCCCTGGTCCTGCATGCCGAGCAGTCGCGTGCGCGCGGCCGTGACGGCTTCGCCGATCGGGAACTGCTGCGCATAGGACTGCAGCGCCAGCAGCGTATAGGCCGCCATGTACGGGCGCGCCTTGGGACCGGGATCCAAGGTGCTCTTGCCGGCTTCGTCGCCACCAGCGAGGAAGGTGACGGCGCGCGCCACTTCAGGACCGTTCGTGTCATTGGCGGCGCGCAGGGCGATCAGCGCAAAGCTCGTGTCGAGCGCCTCGCTACGGTACCGCTGGGCGCCGCCGAAGCCGCCGTCGCCGTTCTGCAGTGCCTTAAGGGCGGTGACCTTGTCAGGGGCATTCACGCCCGCGCGGGCCAGGGCAATGATCTGTCGTGCAAGATGCTCGACCGCCGAATCCGGGGTTTCCCGCGATACGCCGTTGAGCAGCGCACTGTGGCCGGCATCCAGGCGCACGAGGGTGTCGAGCACCTCGGTACGCGTCTGTCGCACGGTGGCCAGTGCGGTGTCCTCACCGATCACACGGCCATCGTCACGAACCTGGGAGAGCAGCCACTGACGGCCTGCGGCGATTTCTGACGGAACGGTCTGGGCTTGCGCGACGCCTGTGACAAACAGACAAACGACGACCAGCACCTGGATCAGGCGCGAAAACATGAACGAATTTTCCCCTTGGTGATGCGTGCGGCGCGAAGGCGATGACCCGGCCCGGGATACTTCGCGCGTCGGGCGCGAACGATGCCTGTGCGCCCGGGGTGAAGTCAATGGAATTTAGAAAGTTAACAGTCTGGTGCACAACAATTGATATATTTTGCGGCCTTCCGAGGGGGTTTTGATCCGTGTTGCCATTGTTTCAGCGCTGGGGATTCGCGCTGCTGTGCGTCGTGTTCAGCGTGCCGGTATCCGCGCACGCCGTGTTCAAGGCACCGCGCACGTTCAAGAAGAGCATCGCCATCGACTACGACGCGCAGCCCCAGGCACGCACGTTCATGGTGTTTGCCCGTCGCGCGTCTGTGGCTGCACTGGATGCCGCAAAGCCGCTGCAGGCAGCGATCGATGCGTTCCTGGAGTCACCGAGCACCGCTACATTGGAAACCGCACGACAGGCCTGGCGTGCCGCGCGTCCCGCGTATCAGCGCACGGAGATGATGCGTTTCTTCAATGGTCCGCTGGACCATGCGGCAGGCGATGGCATTACCGCCGGCCCGGAGCCGCGGCTCAACGCGTGGCCCTTGAATGAGGCCGTGATCGATGCGGTTCGCGGCGCGCCCGAAAGTGGACTGGTCCACCAGCGCTCCGTACCGCTGACGCGCGAGGCCATCGTTTCGCGCAACCAGGTGGGCGACGAGGCCGATGTCACCACCGGATGGCACGCGATCGAGTTCCTGCTGTGGGGCCAGGATTTTTCCAGCGACGGTGCCGGCAACCGCCCTGCGGACGATTTCCTTCCCGGCGACGACATCCGTGAACGCCGGCGCGCGTACCTGAAGCTGATCACGCAGATCCTGATCGAGGATCTCACCCGCGTTGCCAATGACTGGGATCCGCAGCGCGACGGCAGTTACGCGCAGTTGCTCAACCGTGAACCGGCGATCGAGATCCTCGGCCGCGGCGTGCACGGCGCGGCCTCGCTGGCGGCGATCGAGCTGTATGCGGACCGGTTGATCGGCCCGCTGGATACGCGCTCGCAGGAAGACGAACATTCCTGCTTCAGCGACAACACGCTGGCGGATCTGAAAGGCAACCTGGAAGGCGTGCGCTTCTTTGTGGAAGGGCGCTACGAGAACGAACGCCTTGGCGCGAGCTTCATCGAGCTGGTGGAGTGGAAGAACCCGATGTTGGCGCAGCGCCTACGCGTACAGTTGGATAACGCGGAAAAATCCCTCGCCGCCATCCCCGGACGTTTCGACCAGGCCATCGTGGCGCCGGACGGCGCGCCGGCCCGGACCGCGGTCGAACACGCTGCCAATGCCATGCGCGAGCTTGGCGTCGCCCTCAAGGCGGCCGCCGAAGCCTTGTCGATGGACATCGTGGTTCCCGGTGTCTGACCCATGCGGATAGTGGCAACCCTCCTTGTCGTAATGGTGCCTGCACTCGCAATGGCGGGCGGCATCGTGCCAGCCGGCGGTGCGCTGACGCATGGGGAAACCAACCAGGATGCCTTCAGCCGCCCTGCCCCGTCGCTGGATGGCGCACAGCTGCGCGCCTTCAATCTCGGCAACCGGATTTTCAACACCAACTGGACGGTGGCGCCGTCATCGACCGAAGCCTTCGACGGCCTGGGGCCGACGTTCAATCGCGTTTCGTGCTCCGGCTGCCATCTGCGCGACGGCCGCGGCCGCCCGCCCATCGACGGCGAATCCGCGATGAACGCGATGCTGGTGCGCTGGAGCATTCCCGGAACCGATCCACACGGCGCACCCCGTGCCGTACCCGGCTACGGCACGCAACTCAACGATCGGGCGATTCCCGGCGTGGCCGCGGAAGCAGCCGTCTCGATGACCTGGAAAGAGACGACACACCGCTACGCCGATGGTAGCGAATACCGCCTGCGGCATCCGCGCTATGCGTTCACCGGCGCGGCGTACGGGGCCCTGCCAAAGCGCCTGCTCGTCTCAGGTCGCGTGGCGCCGGCCGTGATAGGTCTTGGCCTGCTGGAGGCCATTCCCGAAGCCCATCTCGTTGCCGCATCCGATGAGAAGGACCGCAACGGCGACGGCATTTCAGGCCGCGTCAATCGCGTTTCTGATCCGGCTACCGGCAAGACAGCGGTCGGACGCTACGGCTGGAAAGCCAATACGGCGGGCCTGAAAACCCAGAATGCCGCAGCGGCGCAGGGTGACATCGGCCTTTCCAGTTCACTGTTTCCGGCGCAGAACTGCGACGCAGGGCAGACGGCCTGCGCCCGGGCCGTGACCGGCGGAACCCCGGAACTGAGCGATGACTTTCTAGACAAACTGACAACGTATACACGAACACTTGGCGTGCCGGCGCGCCGCGACGGTGATGACGCAACGGTACGACGCGGTGAAGCGCTCTTTGCGACGCTCGGCTGTGCTGGCTGCCACACACCGCTGCAGAAGACCGGCCCCAGCGACATTCCCCAGCTGGCCGACCAGACATTCGCGCCATACACCGACCTGCTGCTGCACGACATGGGCGCAGGCCTCGCCGACGGACGACCGGATTTCCTCGCCAGCGGCCGCGAATGGCGCACGGCGCCGCTGTGGGGCATCGGCCTGGTCGAGACGGTCAACCAGCACACGCTGTATCTGCACGACGGTCGTGCGCGGAACCTGGCCGAGGCGATTCTGTGGCATGACGGGGAAGGCCGCCGCGCGCGCGACGGATTTCGCGATGCCAACAAAGACGAGCGCGACGCGCTCCTGCGTTTTCTGCGCAGTCTCTAGACGCTGCCCCCCTATTCCATCGACGCCTTGACCCCGTGCTGGCCGTTGAATGCCGGCTCGGCATCCAACGGGCCCTGCACGGGCATGCGCACCGTCACCGTGGTGCCCGCTCCCACCGCGCTTTCGATATCAATGCTGCCGCCATGACGCCGGATGACGTTATAGGCCACGGCCAATCCCAGGCCGGTGCCGCTGCCGACGGGGCGTGTCGTGAAAAACGGCTCGAACACATGCGGCAGGTGATCCGGGCGGATCCCGGCGCCGTTGTCGCGAATGGCGACCCAGGCCTGCCCGTCCGTGATGCCGGTTGAGATGGTCAGCACACCGTGGCCGTCCATGGCCTGGAGGGCATTGACCAGCACATTGAGGAAAACCTGGTTGATGTCCGCCAGGACGCAGCGGACCGGGGGGATCTCGGCGTAGCACTTGATCACGTCCACTTTTCCACGGATCGCGTGCGAGAGCACATTGAGGGTGCTGTCCAGGCCGGCGTGGAGGTCGGCCCACTGCCAGGCGGTGGAATCGATCTGCGAGAAATCGCGCAGGTCACGCACGATCTTTTGCACGCGGTTGACGCCATCCTGGGTTTCGTCGAGCAGCGCCTCGCCGTCGCTGCGCAGGTAGTCGATATCCACGGCAGCGCGCAGTCGCGCCAGTTCCGCCGCTGCCGGGTGTCCTTCGGGCAGGTGCGATTCCAGATCGCGGTAGCGATCGGCCAGGGTCAGCAAGGTGACGTAGTAGTCGCGCAGCGTGCCGAGGTTGGAGCGGACGAATCCGATCGGATTGTTGATTTCGTGGGCCACGCCGGCGGCCAGTTGGCCGACCGAGGCCAGTTTCTCGGACTGGATCAGCTGGCTGTGACGGCTGGCCAATGTTTCGTTCAGCGCCTGCAGCTGCTGGTTGCGCTCCGACAGCGCCTGTTGCGCAGCGACGCGCTCGTCGATCTCACCGCGTAAGGCGGTATTAGCCTGGCGCAATTCGCTGGTTCGCGCCGCCACCTGTTCGGCCAGGGCGCGATTGCGCCATTGCAGGGCGAGCGTGCGCCAGCGTACCAGGCCGAGCGCGACCAGCACGATGGCGACGCCGACAAGCAGGCGGAAAGCCGTCGTCTCCCACCAGGCGGGCAGGCGTTCGAAGCTGAACGTGGCCGGCGGGGACCAGTCGCCATTCGGTCCGATGCGCGCCGCTACCTCGAACCGGAAGCGGCCAGCCGGAAGTCCGGCATAGCGCACTTCCCGATTGGCGGTGATATTCGGCTGACGCTCCATGCCGACCAGCTGCATGCGGTATTGCACATTGCCTTCGGCCACGAAGGTGAGCGCGGTGACGCGGGCCTCGAACACGTCGGCATCCGGCGGCACGTGTACGTTCTGGATGCCCACATCCAGGCGCTGGCCGCCAGCCGTCGCGTCGAGCAGGAGCGGTGTCGGCGGCTGTGGATCCGTCTGCGTGCCGGCGCGTCGATCGTTAAAGCGGGCAAGGCCCGCACTCGTGCCGATCCAGATGTCGCCACCCGCCTCGGCCAGGAAGGCCATGTTGTTCGTGTCCTCGCCGACCAGGCCGTCGATGACGCCGTAGTGCTGCACCTGCGTGTCGGTGACGACGTCGATTCCCCGCGCGCCGCCGATCCACAGGCGGTTCTCGCTGTCCTCGCCGAGCAGGAACGCCTTGCCAGGCGAACCGCTAGCGCCCACATCGTAGTGGCGCTTGACCTGCAGGCGCTCGCCGTCCAGTCGCACCCGGGCGACGCCGAGCGGGTCGAAGTAGCTCACCAGCACATCGCCGTCGGACAGCGGCCGCAGCAGCTGGACGAAGGTCCGGCGCAGGCCGTCGGCGTCGGTGTAGCGCCGCCACTGGTTGTCGGTGCCGCGGACGGCGATACCGTGCCGCCCAGCCGTCCACAGACGGCCGCTACTGTCCCGGCGCACGTCGCCGACGAATTCGTCGGTCGTTCCGGCGGGCAACGAGGCCTGCTGGAATTGCGGTGAATCGCCGAGCGTGACGCGCAGCAGTCCGCGCTCGTCGGTGGCCAGCCACGCCGAGTCACGCGCCTCGAACAGCAGCCGGAAGATGCGCGATACGTGCAGGTGCGGCGGTAACGGGATGCTGCGCACGGTAAGACGTTCGGGATCGACGGTGAGCAGGCGATCGCCCGGAGAACCTGCCAGGTACAGCAGCCCGTCTTCGCCTTCCACGATGTTTCGTACTGCAAGGTCGAACGTGCCGGGAATCTGCGTGATGCGATCGGCGTCCATGCGCGCCAGGCCCTTGCCTGTTCCTACCCAAAGGTGGCCGCGACGATCGCGCAGCAGGGTCCAGATCACATCGTCGCGCAGGCCTTCGGCCGTTGTATACGCCTGGAAAAGTCCACGCCGGAGCAGCCGGTGCAGCCCGACGTTGCCCAGCCAGAGGGATCCCTCATGATCCTCCAGCACGGCGCGGCTCCAGGGCGTGGCCAGGCTCTTGGCCACATCCACGACATGCCACTGGTCCGCGACGTAATGCAGCAACACTTCATCGGAGGGCACCCACAGGTCGTCGTGGCGCCCACCGATCAGAAAGCCACGGCCAGAGCGGATCGGCACCGGCGTCATTGCCACGACGAAAGCGGACTGCCCTGGATCGAGCTGCCAGAGCGAGGCAGGCTGACGTACCCACACGCGTCCGGATGCATCGGCATGCATCGCATCGATACGGCCCTGGGAATGACCGGGAGGCCCGTCGACGGCACTCCACTGCCCGTCGCGCCACCGCCAGACCTGGACGGTTTCCTCGCGCTGCCCGACCCATACGGTTGTCTGGTCCGAAGTGACGGCCACGGCCGTCGCCTCGCCCCCGGCCAGTGCGGCACCGGCCTGAAGCCATCGTCTGCGGAGCCCACAAAAGGGCCTTGTGCCGTCAGCACCCACAGCCCGCCGGGACCTTCCGCAAGCCCGGAGACGGATGTGCGCGGTAGCCCCTTGTCGGGCCCGAACGCATCGAAGCCGCGTCCGTTCCACCGGTTCAGTCCCTCGCGGGTGCCCGCCCACACCGTGCCCGATGGCCCCACGTAGAGCGTGGTAATGGATGTGGAAAGCAACCCGTCGTTCAGGCCAAACACATCGAAACGGTAACCGTCGTAGCGGTACAGGCCGTCTTCGGTGCTGGCCCAGACAAAGCCGGTGCGATCCTGCACCAGCTGGAGGATGCCCACGGCGGGCAGGCCGTGCTCCAGGTCATAGCTACGGAACAGGTAATGTCCGGGCAGCGTTGGCCGCAGCGGTACCGTTTGCGCCTGGGCCCAGGCCGCTGTCACGCCGGCAAGGAGAACCAGCAGCACCCGACCGCACCAGGCTAACGGGCGCATTGCGTTCATGCAGCACCGATACGTCGAGCAGACGCGGAAGTTGCCATGGTGGCCGGCAATAGCCTGGGAACACGTACTCGTCGGTGAAACACCCAGCCTCCCGCGCAGGACGGACTCCGGAGTCGGCGCAACTCCGACATTACTCAGCGCGGGCACCGGGCGCCAGTACGGCAGGCACGGTGTGACACGCGACGGAAATCCGTCGCGCGGCGATAGACCGACTACCTCCCGGGCTGCTGGTCCGCCCGGGGCGGCGCGGCGTGCGACGCAGTACCTGTCGCGGGCAAGCGCAACGGATGCGCCTCGGTGTTGAAGACAATTGCACGGAAATCCAGCGCCTCGCGCGGCGCGAACAGCAGGTAGAAGTATTTGAAGGTTTCGGCGAAAAGGAAGCTTTCCATTTCGTCTTTCTGGCGGCCGCTGACGACATCCGCCAGCGCCGCATAGCCCGATGCAGTCCGGCACCGGCGGACGAAATCGTTGAACAGCTCGCGTCCTTCCTCGCGGTAGCGCACATCACCGGTGAAGTGCCACAGGTAGTAAGCCGACTCGACGATTTCCGGCCGCAGCGGATATTCGGCGCCACGCACGCTCATGCGGGCATAGTCGAGGGCTTCCGGCTCGGTGCCGTGCAGACGCCACATTTTCATCGAGGAGGCCTGCAGGCGCCGGGCACGATCCGTATCGCCCGCCAGCGCCAGCAGTGCGGGAAAGAAGGCATCCAGCGCGCCGTACTGCGTGCGCACGCGCTCGCCGCTGTGCATGTCGGCGTGGCCGTACCACAGGTCACCGCCCTGTTCGTCAGCGAGGTATCTGTTGACGGCCGGGATGCTGGCCTCCCACATCTGGCGGCACTCGACGTCGCCAAACAGTAGCCAGCATTTCCACAGGTACTCGTAATAGGAATCGATGCCGCCGCCGATGTGGCTGGAGGCGTCGGTCCACTTTCCGGTTTCCACATCGATGCCAGCGCCAACCAGGCCCAGCGGTGAACGCCGTGCATAGGTTTCCACCAGGGCCCGCTTGGCCTTTTCGTAGTAGACCGGCTTGCCGCTGAGCCGGCTGAGCAGGCCGAATTCGAGCAGCAGGCTGCCGGTCTCTGCCGGATTGCTGACCTTGCCGCGCACCGCTCCCGTGCGCAGGTTCACCTCGACATACGGCAGCCCCGTCGGCGAACCAAAAACCGGCAACAGCCGATCGGCGAGGTCCTGCGCCAGTGCGAGCAGCTTCGGATCGTGGGTGAGCTGGTACGCCGACAGCAATCCACCGAGCAGGCGGATCGTGACCTCGAATTGCTTGACGTAGATATCGTGATCGAAGGACAGCTGCGTCGTGATGAGTTCCTGCGCCTGGCGTGCTTCCTTGGAAAGCCCCATCAGGATGAGCGTGTCGAGCGCATCCACAGGGGTCATCATCAGCGACGTGGCGTACCAGTCATGCGGCTGCCGGCTCAAGGGTTTCAGCGCGTCATGGCCGCGCGCGTGGCGCCAGTAGCCGCGCCAGGCATGGCGCGTCTCCGCCTTGACGCGTTGTGCCAGCTTTGCGGCCTGCGCATCGCTCATCGGCTTCGCCGGCGTCACGGCTGCCGAGGAAAACGAGGCCCCCAGGAAGACAACAGCCGTAAGCCATTTCAGGATGTGACGCATGCGGCCTCCCGCTGCAGCTGGCCCACGGGACTTTGGCGATACAGCACTTCGTAGCAGGCGCCCATGGTGTGGTAGTCGGTCTTGCCTGCCGGACTCTTCTCGGCGCTGTAGGCGCGGTTCTCCGCATCGAGGATGCGGTACCAGGCGCCCCAGCGGTGGTCGACAAAGTGTTCCCAGGCGTAGGCCCACAGCTTTGTGTAGATATCCCAATAGGCCGCATCACCGGTGCGCTCGGCCAGCAGCGCCGCCGCTGCAAACGATTCGGCCTGGACCCAGAAATACTTGTCGTCGTCGCAGACCGATCCGTCCGGCGCGAAGCCGTAGTACATGCCGCCGCGACGTTTGTCCCAGGACCGCTCGACCGCGGTGTCGAACAGGTGACGCGCCGTCGGCACCAGCCAGTCGGCGCGCACGTGGCGGTCAAGAATGAGCAGCAGCTTGGCCCATTCAGTCTGGTGGCCGGGCTGGAAGCCCCAGGGGCGGAACAGGTGACGCGGGTTGTCGAGGTTGTATTCCCAGTCGATCTGCCAGTTCGCGTCGTAGTGTTCCCAGACCAGGCCGTTGGACTGGGCCGACTGGCGACGTGTCATGGCATCGGCCAGGGCCAGCGCACGAGCCAGGTAGCGCTGTTCCAGCGTCGCCTCGTAGGCCGCCAGCAGCGCCTCGCACAGGTGCATGTTGGCGTTCTGGCCGCGATAGGTGGAAAAGTTCCAGAAGGCGTCCGCTTCATCGCGGTACAGGCCGGGGCCCGGTTCCCAGAAGTGTTTCTCGAGCAGGTCCCAGGTCTCGCCGATCACCGGGCGGGCGGATTCGATGCCGGCCTTGAGCGCAGTGGCGTAGGCCAGCAGGACGAAGGCGAGGCCATAGCAATGGTTGGTCGTGTCCTCGGGCTTGCCGTCGCGGATCGTCCAGGCGTAGCCCCCGGTCTGCGCATTGCGATGCACCTGGTGCAGGTAGTTCAGACCATGCACCGCCGCGTCGCGATAGGCCTGGCTGCCGAATTCGCGATAGGCCATCGCGTAGTTGAAGACAAAACGCGTGCTGCTCACCAGGTGACGGTGGCTGCGATCGTAGATCGAGCCGTCGTCGAGGAAATAGTGAAAGAACCCGCCATCGGGATCGATGGCGCGCGGATGGTAGAACGCCATCGTGTGCGCGATGTGGGCGCGCAGGAACGTCGGCGAGCGGAAATCAGGCTGTGTGTGCATAGCGACCCTCGATCAGTTGCGTCACGTCCGCCAGGGCCGGCATTGCGGCGAATGCGCCGTGTCGCGTCACGGTAAGGCCACCGACGGCTGCGGCGAAGCGCAGGGTCTGTTCCACCGCTGTCGTCCCGGACAGGAATTCCGCAAGACCGGCTGCGTCGACACCCTGCTCTGCCAGGTGGTACAGCATGCCTCCCACAAAGGCATCCCCTGCGGCCGTGGTATCGAGCGCTCGAAGGCGAAATGTATCCAATTGTCCTTGACGTTGCGATGTATACCAGCGGATATCCGCCGCGCCGTCGGTGATAACGATCAATCGGGTGCTGCCCGTCCATAGACGCCGCAGCACCGCTGCCTCCCCCTCGCCCGCAGCCAGGAACTCCAGCTCGGTGCGTGCGAGTTTCACGATGTCGGCACAGGACAGAACCTCCCACAACCGTGGCAAGGGGTCGACCTGCGGCGACCAGAGCGCCGGGCGCAGATTCATGTCGAAGCTGACCAGCGCGCCGTCGCGCCGAGCAGACGCGATGGCGTGCTGCGTCGTCGCGGCAATCGCTGTCTCGGTGAGACTGTTTGAGCAGACGTGGAGCGCGCTCGCGCGGGCGAACACGTCTGCGGGAAAGTGTTCGGACCGATACAGCAGGTCGGCGGCGGGTGGCCGGTAGAAGCTGAAACTGCGCTCGCCGTCGGCGTCGAGGGCGACGAAGGCCAACGCCGTCCTGGCATCCGTCGTGCGCCGGATGCCACGGGTTTCCACACCCGCCCGCTCAAGGCTCTCGACGAGGAAATCGCCGAACATGTCGGCGCCGGTCATGCCGAGAAATTCCGACTGCCCGCCCAGCCGGGCCACGGCGACGGCGACATTGGCAGGCGCGCCGCCAGCGAACTGCAGGAAGGCACGCGGCGCGTCCGGTGATGGCAGAGGCTGGGCGAGAAAATCCACCAGCACTTCGCCAAAGCAGACGATATGGCGGCGGTGCTCGCCCCTCATGCGCGCACCGCTTGCGCCGGCGCGGGGGCGGACACAGTGCCGGTCACCCGCGAACCCCGCCACGCGTACCACGCGATATAGACGTAGCACAGCAACGGCACGGTGAAGGACGACTGCACGCCAAAGCGGTCGGCCGCGGCGCCCTGGAGCAGCGGCACGACGGCCCCTCCGAAAATGGCCATGACCAGGAGGCTCGATGCCTTCTCGGTCAACGGCCCGAGGCGTTCGATGGCCAGGGTGAAGATGGTCGGGAACAGAATCGAATTGAACAGGCCGATCGCGATGACGCTCCACATCGCCACGCGGCCTTCGGTCGTCATGGTGACGCCTAGGAGCAGCGCAGCCATGCCGGCGAACGCCGCCAGCATCAGACGCACGTCGACGCGCCGCAGCAGCGCCGAGCCGAGGAAGCGGCCCAGCATGGCACCGAGCGGATACAGCACGACGTAGCGCTCGGCCGCTGTCGCGGCGTCCATATTGCCGATCGAGGGCTGTGCCAGGTAGTTGACCATGATGCTGCCAATGGCCACTTCCGCCCCGACGTACAGGAAGATGGCCAGCACGCCCCAGCGCACATGCGCGTGACGCAGCACGTCGGCGAACCGGTGTTTCTGGCGCGCTGCAGCCTCGGTCGCTTCGCGCAGTGCGGGCAACTGGAAGGCCCACACGCCGCCGGCAAGGGCCAGCAGGATCAGCGCCAGCCCCGCGTAGGGAATCTGCACTGCCTTGGCCTGCCCCAGCTGGTAGGCGGCGAGGTCTGCCGGCGCCAGCGCGGCAATCGCATCGGCCCCAAGCACGGTTCCGCCGAGGATCAGCATGCCGCCGAGCGGCAAGGAAACCGCATGCCCGAGGGAATTGAAGGCCTGTGCGAGATTCAACCGGCTCGCCGCATGACGCGGATCGCCCAGCAGACTCACATAGGGGTTTGCCGACACCTGCAGCAGCACGATACCGCTGGCGAGGATGAACAGTGCACCCAGGAACACCTCGTAGGATCGGCTCGCCGCGGCGGGAAGGAACAACAGCGCTCCCGCCCCGGCAACGAGAAGGCCAATCACGATGCCCTGCTTGTAGCCAACGCGATCGACCACCTTGCCGGCCGGAATCGACACCAGCAGGTAGGCGCCGAAGAACGCGAACTGCACGAGCATCGCGCGCGTGTAGTTGAGGTCGAAAACCGCTTTCAGGTGGGGAATGAGCACGTCGTTGAGGCTGGTCAGGAGGCCCCACATGAAGAAGATCGACGTGACGACGACGAGCGCGACGCGCGTGGAGGCTGTCCGTGCTGGAGGCATGTCACCGGTTCCGGAGGGTCATGGAGGAATCGCAGGGCCCGCAGGCCCTGCGCGTGTCAGGGGCGCTCATCCGCGCGGCGCGCCGCTGCTGCCGCGCACGACCAGCTGCACCGGCGCGACGACGCGACGCACCGGTGCTTCCCGGTCGCGCACGCGCTGCAGCAGGAGTTCGGCGGCCTGGCGTCCGCGCGCGCGGGGCTCGACCGCGAGCGTGGTGAGTGCGGGGGAGGTCTGCGCGGCTTCGGGGATATCGTCAAATCCCGTCAGCGCGAAATCCACGCCAGGGCGCACACCGCGCGCCATCAGGCCGAGCTTCAAGCCCAGCGCAACGTTATCGTTGTAGCAGACCGCGGCTGTGATCGACGGGTCGCGCTCGAACAGCGCTCCCGTCTGCTGCGCCGCTTCCACGCGCGTGGGTGTGCACTCGATCATGCGCCGCGGATCGATGCCAATTCCCGCGGCGTCCAGCGCATCGGCATAACCCTGGCGGCGCTGCTGGCAGGAGCTGGAATCCGCGTGGCCGCCGAAGAAGGCAATCGCCCTGTGGCCCAGCGCTAGCAGATGCTCGGTGGCCAGGCGCGCGCCGTGGCGATTGTCCAGTGCAAGAAAGTCCCATCCTGACGCCGACAGCTCGCGATTGAACACCAGCACCGGCGGCTCGTTGCCGAGCAGGCGCCGCAGCCGTTCGCCATCACTGTTCTCGGCGGGCGACAGAATCATGCCGGCCGGACTGTGTTCCAGCAGCGAGCCCAGGAGCAGTTCCTGCCGCTCGGGTGATTCACCCGTGCTGCCGAGAAGGGTCACGAATCCTTCATCCACCAGCGCTTCATCCACCCCCATGGCGAACTCCGCAAAGAAGGGATTGGACAAGTCATTGATGACCAGCGCGATGCTGCTGGAGGTGCGACGGCGCAGATTGGCCGCTGCGCGGTTGTATACATATCCCTGCCGCTTCAGTTCCTGCTCGACACGTGCCCGGGTTTCCGCGCCGACCAGCGGACTGTTGCGCAGCACCAGCGACACCGTGGCACGCGACACCCCGCAGGCGCGGGCAATGTCATTGACGGTAGGCAGGCGTTTTCGCGGCGTCGATGCGGATTCGGACATGCGCTTCCAGATTCAGTACGGTGATGGAGGTGAAACACTTGGATCGATCTAATCATGTCGGCCGCGGGCAGTAAATCCTGCGGCGCAACATCCGGCGATGACCCTTCAGGGCATGGCTGTCGCTGTCGCCGCGGCACACGGCGAGGCCGGAGCGGCACTGGCCTCGCGGCCCCATAACGCGGCATCGGGCGAATCAGTGAGGCCAAACCGGATGGTGCCGCCCTTGCGCAGGCCCTCCCAATCCAGCCATACCGGTGAATGCGTCGCGCCGTCGACGCTGACACTGCGCACGTACTGCATCCGCCGCGCGTCAGCGCCGGGCGCCTCGATCCGCAGGACACGGCCCTTGCCCAGGTCCATCTCGATGCGCTCGAATCGGGGTGCATGCAGCAGGAACTGCCCGGTTCCCGGCACTGCCGGGTAGAGGCCAATCGCACTGAAGAGATACCACGCGGACATGGTTCCGAGGTCGTCGTTGCCCGTCACGCCGTTCGGCGCATGGGTGAACAAGGTCTGCGCGGCGCGCACGACGGCGCTGGTCTTCCAGGGCTGTCCCAGCAATGTATACATCCACGGGCTGTGGAGGTCCGGCTCGTTGTTCGGGTTGTAGCGAAACTGGTTGTAGTACGCGTAGGGACCGACCACCCAATCTTTGCGCGCGGCCCGCGCCGGATCAGCTACGAGGTTGTCGTAGGCGAAAAAGACATCCAGCCGCCGGCGCGCCTTCTCCAGCCCCCCCATGGCCTGCACCAGGCCAGGCACGTCCTGCTGCACCAGCCACTGGTACTGCCAGGCCGTACCTTCGTGGAAGCCGTGATCCGACGATGGGCGATACGGGCCGTCCGCCGGCGTGTACCAGGAACCGTCCCTTGTCCGCGGCCGCGGAAAGCCCACGAAACCCCGTTCCGCGTCATCGACGGAGGCATCCCAGACCGTGCGCCACGAACGTCCGCGCTCGGCGTAGCGCCGCGCGTCCCCGGGCTGCTGCATCGCGGCGGCGAACTGCGCCAGCGAACAGTCAGCCAGGGCATATTCGAGCGTGGCCGAGCCACCGTGGTGCAGGTCGATGTCCATGCTCTTGGGCTTGGCCTGCTTGTCGTAGTACACGAAACCCTGGGACAGATAGGTCTCGTTACCGATACGCCCCTGCGAGCGCGAATCCACCGGGGGAATACCATCGGCATTTTGCACCAGGGCTTTGTAGAAGGCCGCCTCGCGCCCGGCAAGCGCGCCAAAGCGCCACAGGTCAACCAGGAACGGGGTGACCGGATCACCCGTCATTACATTGGTCTCGTAGTTGGCATAGCCCCAGCGCGGCAGCCAGCCGCCCTGCTGGTGGATGGCCAGAATGGAATCGGCAATATCGCGTGCACGATGCGGGCGCAGCATTGCCAGCCATTGATTCTGGCTGCGGTAGGTATCCCAGAGCGAGAAGAATTCGTAGTACGTGGTGCCCGGCTTTGCACGATGGATCTGGTTGTCCCAACCGCGGTAGCGGCCGTCGCTGTCGGATCCGGTCAGGGGTTGCAGGAACGTGTGATAGAGCGCCGTGGTGAAGACGACGCGATCGTCCGCAGCGGCCCCGCTGATCCGGACGGAATCCAGCTCGGTCCGCCACGTCTTCTGCGCCTTGGCCTTCATGGCCTCGAATGTCAGCGGAAGTCCAGACTTCTGTGCGTCAGCCGCGAGATTGCGGCGCGCGCCGTCCGCATCCACGTGGGAAACCGCACTGGTCACGGTCACGGATTTCGCGTCCTGCGTATCGAAGCTCAACCACGCGCCGTTGGGGCCTTCTGCCGCCGTGCTCTGGCGCGTATCGGCATGCCCGCCGCTGGCGTTCCAGGTGCCGAACGCGCGGAATGGCCGATCAAAGACCAGCCGGAACCAGGTGGTATAGCGCGTACCCCCGCAGAAACTGAGGGTTTCCACTTCGCCCTCGACGACACGGTCGCCGACGATGTTCGCCACGCTGCGCATGACCCGGTGGCGTTCGTTGGCCTGGCCCAGATTCACCAGGACATGCCCGGTTTTCGCGCTACCGAAGGTGTACCGCTCGGCGGCGGCGCGCGTGAGCGCCGTGGCCTCCACGTCAATACCGCCGTAGTCAGTCAGCCGTGTGCGGTAATAGCCGGCCTGTCCCACCTCGCCTTCGTGCGTCGCAGTTGCCGCATAGCGGCGGTAGTCGAAGCTGGCTGCCACCGTGGTATCGAAGGCCTGCCCGGGCCCGATTTCACCGGTGACGGGCAGGATGGCGATCTGTCCGCCCTGCTCCCAGCATCCGGCACCCGAGAGGAAAAAGTGACCGAAGCCGCGGATCTTCGCCTCGTCGTAGCGCCATCCCGCATAGTGTTCACCGATCGGGCTGACCTGGATCATGCCGAAAGGCGCCGCCGCACCGGGGAACGTATTTCCGTCGTCCTTGGTGCCGATAAAGGTATTGACCTGGGTGACCGGATCGACAGCAGCCACGGTTTCGGCCATCAGGCTCAGCGGCAGCAGGCACCCGGCAATTACCATCCAATGACGCATGACTAGTCCTTCCGGTGGGTCGGCGTGGGTGAAAGGGTCGCATCGTGCAGATCACGTACACGCAATGCCCGGCGAAGTGCGGCGGCATCCACGGCGGTCCTCACGCGGATCGCGCGTGATTCGCCCGGCAAGAGCGTCAGTGCATTGTCCTCAAAGGACGCCTCGGCGCCCTCCGTTTCGAGCCACACGGCGCGTGCCAGCTTTTCCGTGCGGAGCGCAACGGATAGCCCTTCCGCGTCGCTCGTGACTGTCGCCGACAATCCGGGCACCGGCAGTTCGAGCGTCGCTGCTGCGCGGAAATAGAGTTCCTGCCGCGCCACGACAGATTCACCCACCAGCAGCTCGAACACCGCCACTGTTCGACCTGGATCAGCGCCGCGAAGCAATGCGCGATCGTCCATCGTCGCAACGCGCGTGCTGGCAAGCGGCTGCGCTGAGACGGCGTGGCGTTCCGCGTGGTGCACGGTGCCGTCGAAGTCCATCACCCGCAGTCGCCAGTGCGCATCCATGGCTGCCGTATGATCGGACACTACCCACACGTTCGTCGCTTCGTTCCGGCGCAACGGCGCAATCGTCAGTGGCGCGTAGAACCGCCGCGTGTGATACGCGAGCGCCTTGCGCTGGCCGTAGTAGTCGATGGCCGACCACGAGGCGCCCGGCCAGACATCATTGAATTGCCAGTACAGGCTGCCCATCGAGCGCGGACGCTGGCTGCGCTGGTGCAACGCGGCCAACGCAATCCCTTCGGCCTGCATGACCTGGCTCAGGTAAACGAAGGCTTCGAAGTTCCGCGGCTCGCCGTAATTCGTGCGGACGTAATGCAGGATGCGCTCATTGCCTGCGCCGGCGGCGTACTTCTGGTGAGCGATCATGACGGGCGAATCCGCGCGCAGATCCTGCGGTCCGGCAAAGCGTCGCAGCGTGTTCATCGACGGCAGTGACTGCAAGCCGTACTCCGAGAGGAAGCGAGGGGTTTCGTCCAACCAGGATTCGATCGGCGCCGAACTGCCCCAGACATTCCAGGCGTGGCGGTCGCCGTCATGCGGCACATCCGGATCGCCCTCCAGATCAGCGCCGGGCGAACTGGACCAGTACGGCACGTCGCTGTCGTACTGGGCCACGGCATTTCGCAGCATCTCCCCAAACAGCAGGCGATACCCCTCCCACACGCGCTGCGCCCGCTCCGGCGCCTGCGCGCGAAAGGTCTTGCGGTCGCCCCAGCGCTGCCAGCCGACCTCGATCTCGTTGTTGCCACACCACAGCACGATGCTGGGATGATGGCGAAGGCGCCTCAACTGGTCGTGGGCTTCGGCCAGCACGTTGGCCCGGAACAGCGGATCGTCCGCCGGCGGCACGCCACCGCCGAACATGAAGTCCTGCCACACGAGCAGCCCCAGTTCATCGGCCAGCTCGTAGAAATCGTCTGATTCATAGTATCCACCGCCCCAGACGCGCAGCAGGTTCATGTTGTCTTCGCGCGCCGCGTTCAGGCGCTGTGTGTAGCGTGCGCGATCGACGCGGCTGGCGAAGCTGTCGAAGGGGATGACGTTGGCGCCCTTGGCGAAGATCGGAATGCCATTGACGACGAAAGCCATCTCCCTGCCCCACGCGTCGCGCTCGCGGCGCAACGCGACCTGGCGCAGACCGGTGCGCCGTTGCGCAGTATCACCAGCGACCAAGGCCTCGAAGGTGTACAGCGACGGCTCGCCGTAGCCGACGGGAAACCAGCGCTGCGGCCTGGCGATACGCACGGGAAAACGCAGTGTGTGCGTTCCCGCATCGACTCGCACGCGTTCCGAGTGAACGGCAACGAGGTCGCCGTCCGGGGTGCGGTACTGCAACCGGAGCGGTACGCGACGTCGCCGGTCCGCCTCGACGGTCAGTTCCACAGTCAGCCGCGCTTCGTCCGCATCGACGTGTTCCTGCCGCACGTGCAGGTCATCGATGCGCACGTCATCCCAGGCCTGCAAGCGGACTGGCCGCCAGATGCCGGCCGTCACATAACGCGGGCCCCAATCCCAGCCGTAGTGGTACTGCGCCTTGCGCACATAGTTGGTGGTCTGCGCGCCGTCGGGTTCGTCGCCGAGGGACCAGTTGTAGTTGCCGGGCAGCCACTGGGTGCGTGGCGTGGCGAGGATGGACGGCAGCACCCGTCGGATCGGCGAGGCAAACACGATGCGCAAGGTATTGCGTTTCCGTAGCAACTCTTTCGCCGGCACGCGCCAGCGCCGGTGCATGTTGTCGGCCTGCAGCACGACCTGGCCATTGAGCTCGACAGTGGCAAATGTGTCGAGTCCTTCGAAGATGAGGTCCAGGTGACGCCGGCCGAGCACCCGCGCATCCAGATCAAACGTACGTTGGTATTCCCAGTCCGCAAGGCCGATCCACTGCAACCCGGCTTCCGCAGCACCGAGGAAGGGATCTGTGATCAATCCGGCCGCCAGCAGGTCCGTATGTACTTCGCCGGGAACACGCGCCGGCTGCCACTGTTTCCATTCGGGTAGCACCTGCGTGTCCGGTGCTGCGGCATGAAGGCGCATCCACCACCCGTCGTGCAAAGTGCGCTCAAGCGGCGGTGCCGCCAGGCTGCCGGCGACCGGCAGCAGCGAGAGCAGAACGACGCAGAACCACCGGGATGGACTGAGCACGGGGTACTCCGTGGCAGAGGACCAACGGCGGCGGGCGCTCCTGCGCGCCCGCCCACCGCACGGCTA
Organism: Tahibacter amnicola; assembly: GCF_025398735.1. Lineage (NCBI taxonomy): Bacteria > Pseudomonadati > Pseudomonadota > Gammaproteobacteria > Lysobacterales > Rhodanobacteraceae > Tahibacter > Tahibacter amnicola. The sequence continues at coordinate 2,981,325 of NZ_CP104694.1, read as the reverse complement.
GAACTTCAGCGAGTACTCAAGGGAGATCTCGCGACCAACCGGGCTGAAGATGCGATCGGCAGTGAAGGCGAAGTCGCGCTTGTAGGGATCCTTCTCCTCGTTCACTTCGTCAAGCAGATTGCTCACGTACAGGCTGACCTTCTGGTTGTCGCCGATGCGATAGCCAACATGCGTGCTGAGAATGATCGCCGGCCCCACGCGGCCGTAGTAGCGTGAAGTCTGCTGGCCAAAAGTGGGACTGGCACTGTCGTTGTCACGGCAATCCTGGTCGGCGCTGGGCACGTAACCGTCGGCGAACGGCAGGCAGCCGCCATACCGTACGCTCGGTACGCTGCCGATGCGGTCAGCGTAGAAGGTGGCGTTCCAGTTCTCGCGCTGCCAGTTGATGCTGCCACGCAGCTTGCTGCGCGGCTCGAAGGTGCGCGTTTCGGGCAGCGGATCGTTGGGGAACTGGCGCGTGCGCAACGACATCAGGTTGGTGTAGTTCAGCCCGATGCTGAAATCGCCGTAGGACGTCGTGTCGAAACGGTATTTCAGCGATGCATCGACGCCGGAGACATTGCGCTCGGCGCGGTTGATCGGCCCCGATTCCACCCGAATGATGGGCCCCAGCAGCGGACCGCTGCCGTCCGGATCCGGTCCGCGGGTAATGCGCGAGAGCTGCAGGCGGCACAGATCCGCGCCGGGCGGGTTCAGGCGCGGCTCGCCGGTCGGCGTGCGGCCCGTGAGGCAGAAAGCCTCATCGGCCAGTACTTCGGCCACGCCGATATCATCGATCTCGTCCTTGAGGTGGATGCTCCAGTAATCAGCGGACAAGGACAGGCCATCGGTGATGTCCCACACAAATCCATAAGTCCACGAATTTCCATTTTCGTACTTGAGGCCAGGCGACCCGCGACGGGCCACGCGGACGTCCTCGGCCTTGAAACCATTCTCCCAGGTGCAGTTGCCCATCTGGCCGGCGAGGATGCAGGCCAGATAGTCTGTCTGGTCAGCAACGGCCTCGCTGCTGTCGGCATAGACGAAGTGCATGTCCGGCGCACGGAAGCTGGTGGCATAGGTGCCGCGCAGCAGCAGGCTGGTGATCGGGCGCCATTCCAGGCCCAGGTTGTAGGTCGTGGCGGCGTCGTCGGCGACGGCGTCGTATTTGTCGTAGCGACCGGCGGCCGTCGCCACCAGTGACTCGGTCAACGGCACCTTGAATTCCAGGCCCAGTGCACGGCGGTTGCGTTCGCCCGAGCCCTGGTCAATGTTGGCCGTCTGGAAGTAGCGCGGATTGTCACCCAGCGTCTGCGGATCCGGGCTCAGGCGATAGCCCTGCTTGGCCGCTTCGACGGTGCCGGCAAAACCGATCGGGCCGGCCCAACCTTCGAACAGGTCGCCATTGAGGGTGAAGCTGGCCGATTCCGTCCACGACTCGGCACGGTTGCGCCCGATGGTGGAAATGGATTTGTACTGCGAGGGCGAGATCGGGTTCCAGATGCGATTGGGATCAGTCTGGTACAGCGGCGTGCCGTCGGGCGCCGTGCCCACCTGGGGACCGAAGAAATAGGCATCCGATTCGGCGTTGAGCAGCGACGGGAAATTCTCGTCGACGCGATACTCCGCACGACCAATGGAAAACTCCCAGTCGAAACGGTCATCGAACAGCGCACCGCGCAGACCCGCGGAGACATCCCAGGCCAGTTCGTCCGAGTGCGTGCGGGCGCCCGCATCGACGCCGCCGATCTCGGCCGGGGTGAAGTACTTCACCGCAGACAAGGTATCGCCGTTCTGGTCCCGCCAGGTGTTTCCCCATGCCGGCATGAAGGTCATGCTTTCGCCGGTGGAATCCCATACCCCGACGGTCGCCCAGGCCTGCACGCCATTTTCGAATTCGTAGTTGCCGTAGAAGTAGCCGGAACGGTCTTCGCTGCCGTTGCGCAAGGTCCAGTGGCGATACGTCGCCACCTGGCCGCATTGCCAGCCCGTGTCGGCGATCGTGCCCGTGTTGCGATTGAAGATGCGCCGGTTCTGCAGGAAGAACGAATCACCGTACTGCTCGCACACACCCGGGGCCGGCGTGATGCGCACTCCGTTGCGAAGCAGACGGATACCCACGGTTGGCAGGATGCCTGCGCCGATGTCCTGCGGCGACCGCGAAGGCAGCGGGGAGTCGAAATCCGAATCCATGAAATCGCGCTCGCCGGCGCTCATGGCGTCGCGATTGAAGTACTGGAGCGCGTAGACGACGCTCCAGTTGTCGGCCGAAGCACCGCCGGCGAAGGAAATATCCTGCATGTCGCGGCCGCCACGCGTGGACGTGCCCAGGCGCACTTTCACCTCGTTGTCGCTGACGTTGCGCTTGAGAATGACGTTGATCACACCGGCAACGGCATCCGAGCCGTAGATCGCCGAGGCGCCACTGGCCAGCACCTCGATGCGGTCGACGATAGCCGTCGGAATATTGTTGTAGTTCGCGAAATTGCTCTTGCCCTGGTAAGGCAGCGGATAGTCGGCGACGCGACGGCCGTTGATCAGGAGGAGGCTGCGGCCCGGGCCCATGTTGCGCAGGTTGAGGGGACTGGCGTTGACGGTGTGCTGGCCCCAGGCGATGTCCGACTCCACCGTGCCCATGGCCTCGGTCAATGTCGACAGCGCGTCGTAGACCGTGTTGAAGCCCTCGCGCTTGAGCTGCTCGCCCGACAGCACGAACACGGGCGCCGGCCCTTCGATCTCCGAACGCTTGATGCGCGAGCCGGTGACGACGACGGTATCGAGCTTCTCCGTCGAATTCTTTTCATCCTCTTTCCGGGCCACGGCGGGCGCATCCGGCGGCGCATCAGCCGATTGGGCCAACGCGCCCAGCGGCGCAAGCAGGGCGATGGAAAGCGCGCTTGCCAGGGCGCTGCGGCGGAAGGCGGCATTGCTCATTGCTGGTATCCCCCAGGTGGCGGTTGGTTCCCCATCGGTTGCGCCAGCAGCCCGCACGACCCCGTCCCCGAAAGCGAGGGGTGCTGCCCCAGTGCAACTGGATCGATCTATTAGATCGATCTATACGATAAGATCACCCGGCCTGCGAACGCACCTTGCAGCGCAACATCGGCGCACGCGTGCTACCGAAAAAAGGCGTAGCAGGTGCGTTCTTGCTGACACTACCGACGGGCATGCGGCACCGTACGCATGCCCTCGCCCACCACAGGCGAACACGCATGACGGAACGACGGGAAGTTCTCCGGGCGCTGATCCTGGCTGGCAGCGCCGCCTTGTCACCCCGACCGGCAGACGCCGGGGTACGCCCCACCAGGCCGCGAAGGCCCCGCGTACTGTCGACCTGGGATTTCGGTATTGCGGCCAATCACGCCGCCTGGGAACGCCTGAACGCAGGCGGCACGGTGCTCGACGCCGCCGAGACGGGCGCACGCATTCCCGAAGCGGACCTCGCCAATCACAGTGTCGGCAAGGGCGGCTATCCCGACCGCGACGGTATCGTGACCCTCGACGCCAGCATCATGGACGGCGACGGCCGTTGCGGCGCGGTGGCCGGCATGGAAGATATCGCCCACCCCATTTCGGTCGCTCGCCGCGTCATGGAGAAGACGCCGCACGTGCTGCTCGTGGGCGCCGGCGCCCGGCAATTTGCGATTGAACAGGGCTTCGCGCCGGAAAACCTGCTGACCGCCGAGGCGGAAGCGGCGTGGCGCGAATGGCGCAAGACCTCGCGCTACGAACCGGTGATCAATCGCGAAAATGTGGATTACCGGCAAAGCCTGCCCGGCGGCAAGGACAACCACGACACGATCGGTCTGCTGGTTGTCGACGCCCAGGGACGCCTGGCTGGCGCATGTACGACCAGTGGCATGGCGTGGAAACGGCACGGACGCGTCGGCGACAGCCCGGTCATCGGCGCCGGCCTGTATGTCGACAACGCGGTGGGCGCAGCCACCTCCACCGGCGTAGGCGAGGAAGTCATTCGCACGGCCGGGAGTTTTCTGGTAGTTGAACTCATGCGCCAGGGCCGCAGCCCGCAGCGCGCCTGCGAGGAAGCCGTGCGCCGCATCGTGCGTCGGCATCCGGACGGCGCAAAGACGCTGCAGGTCGGGTTTCTCGCACTGGGGCGCGACGGCGAAGTGGGCGCGTACGCGATCCAGCCCGGCTTTACCTACGCTGTTTGCGACGAGGAAAAGCAGGATCGGCTCGTGTCGGCGCCGTCCTTCCACCGCTGAGGGTTGCTGATGCCACTTCTGGAAATTGCCGCCAATTCCATTTCATCCGCCCTCGCCGCACAGGAAGGCGGCGCCGACCGGATCGAGCTGTGCTGCAGCCTGGATGAAGGCGGGCTGACGCCTTCCTTTGGCGTGATTGCCACCGTGCGGGATCGCCTGCGCATTCCCATCCACGTGCTGATCCGCCCGCGACCGGGCGACTTTCTCTACGACGAAGCGGACTGCGAGGCCATGATCCGCGATATCCAGGCCTGCGTCCGGCTGGGATGCGAAGGGGTCGTGATCGGCGCGCTGGATCCGGACGGAAATATCGACCGTACGGTGTGTCGTCCACTCATTGAAGCGGCCGGGCCGCTCGAGATCACCTTCCATCGGGCGATCGATGCCGCGCGGAATCCCGAAGATGCGCTGGAACAGGTCGCGGCGCTGGGTTGCCACCGCGTACTGACATCAGGTGCCTGCCGCAGTGCCGCGACCGGTGCGGACGCTATCGCCCGGCTCGTCGCCCGCGCCGGCGACCGCATCGACATCATGGCCGGTGGCGGCATTACGCCCGAAAATCTGGTGCCGCTAGCCCGCGCCACGGGGGCGCGGCATTTCCATGCATCGGCGAAAACCGTGCATCGCTCCGACATGCGCTGGCGCAACGAAGCGCTGGCGGGACTGGATCCGGATCACGTCCGTACCAGCGTACTGGCGGTGCGCGAGCTGGTGGCAGCCCTGCGATCCGTGTGAACAAGTGCAGCGGGCGCCGCTTCTCCATGAACTCTGCACGGTTGTGATCTACCTTACGCGGTTTTCGCGCTTTCGAAGGCGATTGCGTCGTTCCCGAGGACCCGTCCGCCATGCCCGTTTCGATCCACCGTACCCGCGCACTTGCCCTGGTTTCCGCGTGCCTGACCCTGCCTGCGATCGCCGCCACCATTCCGGTGGACGGAACGCTGTGCACCCTGCCCGACGCGATCGGCGCGGCCAACGGCAATACGGCCGTCGGCGGCTGTGTCGCCGGCAACGGGGCGGATACGCTGGAGCTGGGCGCGAACGTCGTACTGACTGCTGCGCGCGGCGGCATCGTTCTGGGCGGCGCGGCCGGCCTGCCCGATATCAGTAGCACGATCACGCTGGTGGGCAGTCCCGGTGGCACCGTACGGCTGATCCAACGCAATTCCCAATGGCAATGCGCCGCGGCCGATCCCGACGCATTCCGGCTTTTTACGGTGACGGCCACCGGCAACCTGACCTTGCGCAACCTCACCCTGAAAAACGGCTGCGTCGCGCCCTTTTCCGGCGATGCGCACGGCGGCGCGATCCTGGTGGACGGCGGCGACCTCACCCTCGACAACGTGACCGTCGACGGGCATCGCGCGCGCAGTGGGGCGGGCGGTGAAGCCGGAGGTGGTGCCATCGCCGTCGTCAACGGCGGCGACGTACGCATCGATGCTTCGCGGCTGGAGAACAATCTCGCCACCAGCGCCGACAATCTCGCCGACGACGCCCACTCGGGCGCCGCCTACGGTGGTGCGCTTTCCCTGCGCGATGCGGCCTCGCGCGTGAGCATGGGCACCAGCATCGTGCGCGGCAATGTCGTGCTGCCCGGCAGCGCCGAATCCGCGGCGCACGGCTGCGGCGGCGCGATCGCCCTGCGCGGGGGAACGCTATCGTTGCGTTCGTCCCTGCTCACGCAGAACACGGTCAATGGCGGCGCGACCACGCAATCCACGCCCGGCATCGGACGCGGTGGTGCGCTGTGCCAGACCGGCGGAACGCTCGGCGTCATCGGGTCGGCACTGGTCGAGAACGACGCCATCGGCGGCGCCGGCCTCGGCCAGTTCGGCGACGGAGACGGCATGGGCGGGGGAATCAGCGTAACGAGTGCAACGCAGTCGCGCCTGGAGAACGTCACCATCAGCGGCAATCGCGCCGCGGGCGGTCATGAGATCACCCGGGGCATCGGCGGCGGCGTGGTCCTGGAAACAGCGGGCGTCGTCCTGGCCCGCGTCACCGTGGCGGGGAACACCGTGGAAGGCAGCGCCGGAAGCAAAGCCGGCGGTTTGTGGATCACCCATGATGCCACGATTTTCCAGTCGATCTTCGCGGACAACGCCGACGGTGACTGCCGTCCGAGCACACCGGGACTGGACTGGTCCGCAGGGTACAACCTGGTCGAGAACAGCGGTTGCACGCTCGAATCGAACGATATTTCCGGGCTCGACCCCCGACTGGAAGCGCTGGCCGACAATGGTTGCGTGACAGGCCAGCAGCTACCGGATGGCAGCTGCGCACCGACGCACGCCATTGCGCAAAGCGGCGAATTTTCCGGCGGGAGTTTCCTGCGCACCGCGAGCCCGGCCCTCGATGCCTCGCTGTGCATCGAAGGCCCGGGCCTGCTGGATCAGCGCGGTTACACCCGGCCGCAGGACATCGCCTTCGTCGGCAGCGCCAACACCACGTGTGATATCGGCGCGTTCGAGGCGATCGACAGCGACGCCGACGGCATCACGAACACGCGGGACGCATGCCTTGGCAACGACGCCAGTGGCGACGTCGATGACGATCACGTCTGCGCAGACCGCGACGACAACGATAACGACCCGACGATCGGCGTGTCGTTGTTCGCAGACGGCTTCGAATGACGTAGTGGTTCCCTTGCGCCCCTCGTCCGCAAGGGAACCGGATCAGTATCGCAGCGACAGGCAGCTCAAGCCGCCGTCCATCTTGCGGTACTCGCTCATATCCAGCTCGACCAGGGAATACCCGGCCTGGCGCAGGCGCTCTGCCGTTCGCGGATAGCCTGCTGCGAGAAGCACATGGTCATTGACGCGGATGGCATTGGCGGCGTACGCCTCGTCGGCGTCAATCACGATGCGCTCGTAGCGGGCAAACGCCGGGTGACCGGCCAGCGCCTCGATCAGCAGCACGCGGTTGTCACCCAACCAGCTCAGGCCGCTCTTGAGGTGCAGGATCGAATCGATCGCACGGATATCCACGCACTCGCTGGTGTAGCCGGCATCGGCGAGAAACGCGGCCAGCTGGCGGGCACCTTCCTCATTGGTTCGTGCGGAGATGCCGATGAGGACGTGGTCGCCGGTTTCGCAGATATCGCCACCATCGACACTGCCCGGCGCCTGGATCTGCACCAGCCGGTGCCCCTGTCGCAACAGGGCGTCGCGAATGGCGTCCACTTCTCCCGCCCGGCTTTCCGCGCCCGGCAAGGTGAGCACGGAGCAATTCGGCATCAGTACGGCCGTATCTTCCACAAAGGTACCGTCGGGAAAACGCGCATCCGGCGGCAGGCGTGTCAAGGTCAATCCACACCGCTGCAACGCTTCGCAGTAGCGCTCGTGCTGCGCCAGGGCCTTGGGGAAATCCGGCGCTCCGAGATCTTCGCGCGTCAATCCGTCGGCAAAATTGAGACTGGGCGGGCGGACGAGTGCTTGGCTGAACACGGGTAGGCTGCCGTTGGGGAAAGCGGGAACACTAGCCCTTTTCAGCCGGCAATGACAATCACGGCGCGGCCTGCGGGCGTTAGCGGTCGGTCGCGGCGATCGCCAATGGAAAGACCGCGACGCGGGGGCGTGGTGAAGCCGTAGCCGCGTTTGCGGCGTGGTGCGAGAGGACGTAGTCGACCGCCATGCGCAGCATGGTTGGTGCAATGTAGCTGCGATGGATGCGATCGATCGCGCCCATGTAGAAACGTCCGAACAGGTTGCGGCATTGGACGCGCGTGCCCAGGGCAAACCGCACCGAGCCGTCATCGCGGACGGATACGCTGACGCAGGAGCGGAATCGCAGGTGCTTGTCGTCGGCACCGAGCAACACTTCGGCCGTGCGTCCGTCATCCGCGAGCCGTTGATCGAGCACCGGGAAACGACCGGCGAACAGGTGGTCACGCTGGCTGCCCAACAGGGAGGACACCGGGCACCCCAACGGTGAAGTCCGCAATCCCAGCGGACGCACGAGCCGGTTGCGCAGCGCCATCAACCGCGACACGCCGGGCGGCGGATTGGACAGGAAGCCGTCGAGCACGGCTTCCAGCCACGCAGCAGCCGGCATCTCCATGGCCGTACCCGCCGGCACGTCGAGATGGAAAAGATCCTGGTGGTCGCACCGGTCACGGAACGGAATGGCCAGCAACGTGCCCGCCGGCAAATCCGGCTGCGCGACCACCGGCCACGCAAAACTGCGCGACAGAAACCCGACGGAGCCGCAGCGGCGGCTCCAGGCCGCACGCACCGTACCGGCGATGCGACGGACGGACTTGCAGATCGCGCTTTGAAACGACTCGGCCGGCGCCGTCAACGACAACGCGATGCGGGGCACGGACGCCGGATCAAACGCCGGGCTTTGCAGCAAGGTGGCGACGCTTTGCGGCAACAACTCGGTCAGGTCGGGAATGGTGGCCGCGTTGGCCAGTACCTGGGCGCGGACAGGTTCGGGCAGGTCGCCACCCAACTCATTGGTATGGCACGACAAGGCAAAAAATGCCGGATGCGGCGAATGCGGACGCAAGGGTGCAAACTGATGCCAGGTTTCGCCGCTGAAGCGCACGGTGAAGAGGCAATCCGGCGGGATGTCGACATAGCGCAGTGCGCGCACGAAGCTTGCCGGATCGTTCGTCACCTGCTCGCGCGTGGCGCTGGAAAAGCGCAGCTGGGCGCCGCCACTGCCGGAAATGGCCGTGAACACGCGGTGCCCGGCGTGGCGATGGAAGGGATGCCCCTTGGCACCGACTGCAAAGGTGTACAGCGACGTGGGATCGCCGCGCGACAGATCCATTCCGCCCAGACGCGCGGACGGCTCATCCAGCGCATCGACAAAACTGTCGTGCGCTTTCTGGCGCGCCGTAACGCTGTGATAGAGGTGGTCGCCGGCGCCGGGCCCGAGCTGGGCGATCAGCGACACTTCGACTGGCAGTCCGCCGGATTCGGATGGAAGGCAGGTCGATGGAAAGGTCTGCACGACCCTGCTCAACACCGTTGCCGGCGCTTCCCGTGTGGTGTTCATTGCCCTTCCTCGCGCAGTTTCTTCGAGCGGGCCCGGGCGCGGCTCTCGCGCTTGAGCGGGCCGGCCACCGGGCAGACTTCCGCCGCCCAGGCGAATATGGTGTTTGCCAGCCGCTCCGGAACCAGCTTGAAGAACACGAACTGTCCGCGTTTCTCGCGGGTGATGAGCCCGGCCTCTTCAAGAATGCGAAGATGGCCGGAAAGCGCCGGCTTGCTGAAGTCGAAGCGTTCGGCGATTTCCCCGGCGCTGAGCTCACCCTGATTCAGGTAAGCCAGAATCTTGCGCCGGGCTGTCGAAGCGAGGGCTTCAAATACCTTGTCCACGGGCAGTTCATCAGTTAGGGAATTAGTTAAATGATTCGTGACTGCGCGGACATTGTCAACCCGGCACCGGTAAGCGGAAAGACGGCAGGTCGACGCAGGCTCGCCGGCGTGCACAGCAACCACTCGCCGCAGGCATCCGGGGCCCTTCCCCGATGAGCGCAACGCCTAATACCGACAGCTACGTCGGCTGCCTGCTCGGCGGCGCCGTGGGCGACGCGCTCGGTGCGCCGGTCGAGTTTCTGAACCGCGCCCAGATCCGTGAACGGTATGGCATTGCCGGTATCACGGAGCTGGAACCAGCCGCCGACGGCATGGCGCTGATCACCGACGACACCCAGATGACACTGTTCACCGCCGAAGGGCTGCTGCGGGCGTGGGTCCGCGGTTGCTTCAAGGGGATCACCACGCATGCCGGCGTGACCGCCAACGCTTATCTGCGTTGGCTGCACACCCAGGGCGAGCAGGCTCCTCTGGCCCACCACCTCGAATCCGGCTGGCTGGTGCAGCATCCGGCCCTGCACGCGCGACGCGCGCCGGGGAACACGTGCCTGTGCGCCTTACGGTCAATGCGCCAGCTCGGCGAGGCGGCGTTCAACAGCAGCAAGGGCTGCGGCGGCGTCATGCGCGTGGCACCGGTGGGGTTGTTCGCGCACCAGCTGGGCTGGCAGGTGAGCCCGGAAAAGGCATTCGCCTTGGGCGCCGAACTCGCCGGGCTGACACATGGCCACCCGACCGGCCGTTATTCCGCCGGCGTGCTGGCAATGCTGGTGCTCCTGCTACTCGACGGCGCGCCACTGCGCGCCGCTGTCACGGCGACCCTGCCGGTGTTGTCGACCCACACCGGCCATGAAGAAACCAGCGCCGCGATCCAGTTGGCGCTGACACTGGCAGATGCCAGCCTCCCGCCGGAGTCCGCGATCGGACAGCTAGGCCAGGGCTGGATCGCGGAGGAAGCACTCGCCATCGCACTCTATTGCGCTCTGAAGGCCGGCAATTTTCGCGAGGGCGTCGTCATCGCCGTCAATCACGACGGCGACTCGGATTCCACCGGCGCCATTGCCGGCAACCTGCTCGGATTGATCCACGGTGTGGCCGGTATACCCGCACCCTGGCTGGAACGCCTGGAACTGCGCGAGGTGATCCGGGAGATCGCCCTGGATCTGGCCCGGTTCCGGGATTGGGATATCGGCGAGTACAGCCGTGATGCCGCCTTGAACGAGGCGATCTGGGGCAAATATCCCGGGTTCTGACGTGCTGCTCCGACAAACGGCCCCGACCATTGCGGCCGGGGCCGTTGCGCCCGCGCCGGGCGTTACGCCGCCCGACGCAGCGCTTCGATGCGCTCTTCGATCGGCGGGTGACTGGAGAACAGGCGCCCCCAGTTGCCCGATACACCGAACGCCGAGATCTCCTTCGGCAAGGTGTTGTCGCCCCGGCCGTCCGCCAGGCGCTGCAGCGCGGCGATCATGGCGCCCTTGCCGGCCAGGCGCGCACCGCCGGCGTCGGCGCGGAACTCACGGAAACGCGAGAACCACATGACGATCATCGTGGCGAACAGACCCAGGACGATCTGCGCGACGATCACCGTCAGGAAATAGCCGATGCCAGTACCGCCCTCTTCGCGACCGCCCCGCAGGAAGCCGTCGACGATCGAACCGACGATTCGTGCCAGGAAGACGACAAACGTATTGAGTACGCCTTGCAGCAGCGCCAGCGTCACCATGTCGCCATTTGCCACGTGGCTGACTTCGTGGCCCAGGACGGCATCGACCTCCTGCCGGTCCATGTTGCGCAGCAGGCCCGTTGATACGGCGACCAGGGCGTTGTCCTTCGACATGCCGGTCGCAAAGGCATTCATTTCGGGGCCCTCGTAGATGGCCACTTCCGGCATGCCGATGCCGGCGCCCTGGGCGTGACGGCGCACGGTGTCGACGAGCCACGCCTCGACCTCGTTCTGCGGCTGCGTGATGACATGCGCGCCGGTAGCGTTCTTGGCCATCCATTTGGACAGCGCCAGCGAGATGAACGAACCGCCCATGCCGAGGATCGCGGCCATGAACAGCAGTGACTGCAGGTTGCGCGTGCTGCCGGCATCCAGCCCGAACAGCTTGATGACAATGGTCAGCAGCGCCAGTACAGCGATATTGGTCGCCAGGAACAAGATAATTCGCATGGAAAGCCCTCAGCTCCGCGATGGACTTGATGACCCCGTAATGTGGTTTCCCCGGCGCCTCATCAAGGCCCGCCGGCAGGGTCGCCTTGACCCAATGCTGCGCTTCCGTAGCATGACGGCCGCATGAAATCTCCTCCGGTCGCGCCCTATCGCGGGCGCTTCGCCCCCTCCCCGACGGGCCAGCTTCACTTTGGATCACTGGTTGCCGCGGTCGGCAGCTGGTTGCGCGCACGCGCCTGCGGCGGCACCTGGCTGATCCGGGTAGAGGACATCGATCCGCCTCGCGAGATCGCCGGGGCCGCGGATCACATCCTGGCGACCCTGGCAGCGTTCGGAATGACCTCGGACGAGCCTGTCCTGTGGCAGCACGACCGCGAGGTCGCCTATGCGCAGGCCCTGGAGCAGCTCACGGCGCAGGGGGTGGCCTTCCCCTGCTGGTGCAGCCGCACCGACCTGGCCGCCAGCGGCGGTCTCCACCAGGGCCCGTGCAGGGCTGCCCCGGACCCGGAACGACGCCCCGCGTGGCGCGCCCGCGTGCCGCAGCACCGGGTTCAGTTTGACGATGTCCTGTACGGACCGTTCGGGCAGAACCTGGCGCAGGAGGTAGGCGATTTTGTGATCCGTCGGGTCGAGGGCTATTTCGCCTACCAGCTGGCCGTGGTGGTGGACGACGCGGCGCAGGGCATCACCGAGGTGGTACGGGGTGCAGACCTGCTCGACTCGACCCCACGCCAGATCTGGCTGCAGGAGGTTCTGGCGCTGCCGCAGCCGGCCTACCTTCACCTCCCGCTGGCGATGGGCCCGGACGGCCGCAAACTGAGCAAGCAGGATCGCTCGCGGCCCGTCGACGGTTCCGATCCACTGCCTGCCTTGCACGCCGCCCTGGCGTTCCTGGGTGTGTCGCTGCCGGCAGCGACACTGTGCCGCAGCCCCGAAAGCGTGCTGCGCGATGCAATTGATCGATTTGAAATCAAGGCGATACCCCGGCCCCTGCGCGATGTGCAGGCGCAAGATGCCCTGCAATGATGCTTGTGTAGAATCGACCGAAGTCCGCGTGTGCAAAACGCCGCGCGGATGCCAACGACAACATGGAGCGGAATATGACGTCACGCGTGGCTTTGGTTACGGGCGGAACGGGCGGAATCGGCACGGCGATCGTGCGCAAGTTGGCAGCAATGGGTCACAAGGTCGCGACGAACTATCGCGACAAAGCCAAGGCGACGGCGTGGCAGGAAGCGCTCAAGCGTGACGGTGTGGACGTGGCCCTGGCGGCGGGCGATGTGTCCGACCCGGCCGGCGCGGAAGCAATGGTGAAGGAAGTGGTCGACCAACTGGGTCCGGTGGACATCCTGGTCAATAACGCCGGTATCACCCGCGACACGACCTTCCACAAGATGACTGCCATGCAGTGGCAGGAAGTCATCAATACCAACCTCAATTCCTGCTTCAACGTCACGCGGCCGGTCATCGACGGCATGCGTGACCGCAAGTGGGGCCGTATCATCCAGATCAGCTCGATCAACGGCCAGAAGGGCCAGTACGGCCAGGCCAACTACGCCGCCTCGAAGGCCGGCATGCACGGCTTCACCATCTCCCTGGCCCAGGAGAACGCAAAGTTTGGTATCACCGTCAACACCATATCGCCGGGCTACGTAGCCACCGAGATGGTGATGGCCGTGCCCGAAGAAGTGCGTGCGAAGATCGCGGCTCAGATCCCCGTCGGCCGCCTCGGCAAGCCCGAGGAGATCGCCTATGCCGTCGGTTTCTTCATTCCGGACGATGCGGCGTGGATCACGGGCGCCAACATGTCGATCAACGGCGGCCACTACATGGGCTGGTAATCACCGGCACCGGTGTCCGGCGACCCTGTCGCCGGACCTTCGCCGGCGGGCTCACGGTCCTGCCGGAGGCGGCTGGTGCGTCGCGGCATACCGTGCTAGGTTTGCGGCATGGCACAAGTCCGAGTCATCAAGAAGTATCCGAACCGTCGCCTCTACGACACCGAAATCTCGAGCTACATCACGCTGGAGGAGGTTCGCCAGCTGGTCGTTGACGGCGAGGAGTTCGAAGTCCGTGATGCCAAGACCGGTGAAGAACTGACCCGCTCCGTTCTGCTCCAGATCATCGCGGAGCACGAGGAGCGCGGCCAGCCCATGTTCACGACCCAGCTCCTCTCGCAGGTGATCCGCTTCTATGGGGATTCGCTGCAGGGCTTCATGGGTGGCTATCTCGAACGCAGCCTGCAGGTCTTCCTCGACCAGCAGCAGCAGTTCCGCAGCCAGCTCAATACCATGATGGGCCAGACGCCCTGGTCGATGCTCAACGATCTGACCGAGCGCAACATGGATATGTGGAAGTCCCTGCAACAGGGCTTTCTCAATGCCGCCGCCGGCACGCTCAAGCCCGGTGGCAACGGCAACAAAGACAAATCCTGATTTCTGATTCGTGACGCGTCGCCCGTGGAGCGACGCGGTTGCTGCGCTGCGTCATGTGCTGCGCCTGCAAATTCCCCGGGGGGCGGAACACATGACACGACGCGTAGCAGTGGTGACCGGCGGTATTGGTGGTCTTGGCACGGAAATCTGCCGGCAGCTGGCAGCCGCTGATTGCCAGGTGATCGCCGCCGACCTCGCCTCCCGTCCCGAGCGGCTGGCCGCATTCCAGGCCGAAACCACCGACCTGGCTGACCGCATCGCCTTCGTCCCGCTGGACATTGCCGATTTTGCCTCCTGCGCCGGCCTCGTCGCCCAGATCGAGCAGCAGCACGGCCGCATCGACATCCTGGTCAATGCAGCGGGCATTACGCGCGACACGACCCTGCGCAAGATGACCGCCGATCAGTGGCACAGCGTGCTGACGGTCAACCTCGACGGCGTGTTCAACATGTGCCGGAATGTCGTTGAAGGCATGTGCCAGCGGGGCTTCGGCCGCATCGTGAACATCTCGTCGGTCAACGGCCAGACCGGCCAGTTCGGCCAGACCAACTACGCGGCCGCCAAGGCCGGCATGCACGGATTCACCATGGCCCTGGCGCGGGAAGTCGCGCGCAAGGGCGTAACCGTCAACAGCGTGTCGCCGGGCTACTGCCGCACGGCGATGGTGATGCAGATTCCCGAGGACGTGCGCAACCAGATCATCGCGGACATCCCGGTCGGCCGCCTGGGCGAACCTGCGGAAATTGCCCGTGTCGTCCATTTCCTGGTGGACGATGGATCGGGCTTCATCACGGGCGCGAACATCCCGGTGAATGGCGGCTATTTCATGGATTTCTAGACGGAGGCACCCGCCTCTGCCCCATTGCCAGGAAGGCCTGAACAGGCTGGCCGCGCCAGCGCGTTTCGCCCTAGTACTGGAAGTGGTCGATAAAGAGGAAGTCTTCGGGAGTCCGCACGCAGTTGTAGGTGAGCGGAATGCGCGCGCCCGTCTGGATGATCTCGAAGTCATTGACCGTCACGGGCGGATTGCCGACGCCGGGATTGAACATCACCGTGGTCACGCCGAGGGTGGCCCATTTCGCGGTGGTGAAAGCGTCGCTTTCGCCGGTCACCGCAATATTTCCGCCGTCCGCCAACACGATGCCGTAGCGCTGCATCGTACGCAGCAGTACTTTGCCGGCGGCGTTGTAATTGGCCATGTTGAACGAGGATTTCAGCCGCATGCGCACGCCGTACGGCACCGTCGTACTGGGTCCGCTGGGCGCACCGCCATGCGTGGCCGGATGCACGAACGTCGCTGCTGCCATGCGCGGATTCGGCAGGATGAACCGGATCGCATGCCCCAGATCGCCGTTCGCGTTGACAGCCGCTTGCACTTCGTCGGCATTGAACAGGAGCGGTGCGATGGGGAAACCGGCGGCATCGGCGCTGGTGCACTGGTCGCCGCGTCCTTCCGGCGGATAGACGCGGTCAAGATCCCAGCGCACGGCACAGCGCGTCACCAGGGTGTTGTTGACGACGTTGCTGCTGTACGCCTCGTACAGGATGCGTCCGCGCACCACCAGCAGGTGGCAGTCGTCGCAACTGTCGTCGGCACAGAGGTTGTCGCAGCTGTACCCGTTCTGCCCCTCGATCGCACCGCCAGCCGGTAACGGAAACGTTCGCGCCGCGTCCGCATGATTGTCGCAGGCACCCGTGTAGTACTCCTCCGGATTGGGAACGATATCGATCATCGGCGCCGTGCCGCCAGGATCATTGAGCACATGGAGCGACAGGTCGATCTGGAACTTGTTGCCGTTCCCCCAGCCACCGAGGTTGGACAGGGACTGGAGCATGGCGCCGGAATCAGGGTGCAGCGGAGCGGCGCTGATATCGCGATGCCAGACGGCATTGGGCGGAAAACGCGGCGGCGGTGATGCCGCGACGGCGCCGCAGACAAGGGCGGCGCCCAGGCACAAGAGGGGTCGCATGGGAACCTCCGGACCGGGACAGCGCTATTGTGCTCCCGCTGGACAATTTCGCCAGCTCCGCGTGGCGCACCCGTCCCGTCCGCCAGGCTTCGGGGCTGGCCCCGAAGCCTGGGAGGTTTACCAGATCAGATCGGCCGGCACGTCATCGTCCGCCGGGGCATTCGGGTCGACGAGCAGCACCAATGCCTCGGGATTGAGCGCCTCGATCTGGCGGGCGATATCGGCAGTAACCAGCAGGTAGCGGCCCGCCTGCTGCACGACTGCCAGCTCGCCCTTGTTGACCTGGGCCAGCTGGTCCGACGTGCAATAGATACGCCGGATCTTCCCGCCATGGGGGAAGTGGCGCGGATGTTCGGCGTCCGCCACGTTGAGGGTCTTGCCCTGCAGCAGCGCCGCGACCTTTTCCTTGCGCTCCCGCTTCTCCCGGGCGCGCTGCTCGGCTTCGCGCTGGGCACGGTCACGTTCTTCACGCTCGGTTTTTGCCCGCAGCGCATAGGCCTGGGCCAGATCCGGCTCGCCGCTCCGTGGGCCGGCTGGCTTGTTATTGCCCTGCGCCGGGTTGCCGGGTTTGTGGTGGTGGGGTTTACCTGAACCGGCGGGGCGCGAGGCGGGCTTGGGTGCCGGCTTGGCCTCCACCTTCAATTTCTGGACCAATCCACTTTTTAGCAGTTGGTCGCGCAGCGAGTCAGCCATGGTGCGAGATTCTTCGGGGTATGACGAGGGGACGACAGCGTTTATCCGACCGCAACGCGCGCGGCCGGTTTCAATAATGGGGCGGTGGAGGTTCGGATGCGGGGTCGTGCGTCAGGGCACCGCGCACGGCGCCGAGCTCGGCCCGCAGGCGCCGGAACTCATCGCGGATCTCCAGCAACAGCCGGTCATGCGAGGTGATGGTGCTGTTGAGCACCGAGACGGTGTCTTCCAGGAAGGCAAAGCGCACTTCCAGCTCGGTCAGGCGTTCTTCGAGTGAAGTCGATGCCATGTCAGTTCAAGGTTTCTATCAGGTGACGGCCGTGGCGTGATCCTACCAGCCCGCGCGCCTCGCGGAGGGCCAATTGCAAGTCAGCCTGCGCCATTTCGTCGACGAGTTGATCAAAGCTGGTACGCGGTTGCCAGCCCAGTTCGACCCGCGCACGCGCGGCGTTGCCGACCAGGGTGTCGACTTCGGCGGGACGGAAGTAGCGTGGATGAATTCGCACGATCACCGCGCCCGGCGCCAGCCCGGCGCCATCGACCTGGCAACGGGTGACAACAGCATGCTCGTCCACACCGCTTCCACGGAATTCCAGCTCCAGGCCGATCGCAGCACCCGCCCGCCGGACAAAATCCCTCACCGTATGCTGGCGCCCGGTCGCGATGACGTAGTCGCGGGGCTGCGCCTGCTGCAACATCAGCCACTGGGCTTCGACGTAGTCGCGGGCATGGCCCCAGTCGCGGCGGGCATCCAGGTTGCCCAGGTAGACGCACTGCTGCAGACCCAGGGCACAGCGCGCGAGCCCGCGGGTGATCTTGCGCGTGACGAAGGTTTCGCCGCGGATAGGCGATTCATGATTGAAGAGAATGCCGCTGCAGGCGAAGAAGCCGTACGCCTCACGGTAATTCTGCGTGATCCAGTGCGCGTACAGCTTTGCCACCCCGTAGGGCGAACGCGGGTGGAACGGAGTGGTTTCGTCCTGCGGCGACGTGGCGACCTGGCCGAACAGCTCGGAGGTAGAGGCCTGGTAGAAGCGGCAGCGACCGCCGAGGTCCAGCACGCGCATGGATTCCAGCAGGCGCAGAGTGCCCAGGGCATCGGTGTCTGCGGTGTACTCCGGATCCTCGAAAGATACCGCGACGTGACTCTGCGCGCCGAGGTTGTAGATCTCGTCCGGCTGCACCTGCTGCATCACGCGCAGCAGGCTGAGCGAGTCGGTCAGGTCACCGTAGTGCAGGTGCACCTTGGGCACGGCCTCATCCGGTTCGTGGTAGAGGTGATCGATGCGCTCGGTGTTGAAAGACGAGGTGCGGCGCTTGATACCGTGCACTTCATAGCCCTTGCCGAGCAGGAGCTCGGCAAGGTATGCGCCGTCCTGTCCGGTGATGCCCGTCAGCAGCGCGCGACGGGTCATGCGCCGGCAGACCGTCGCACCGCGTCGACACTGCGGCCGCGACCAATGCCGTAGTAGGCGATACCGGCCGCTTCCACCACACGTGGTTCGTAGATATTGCGGCCGTCAAAGATCACCGGACGCGCCAGGCGCGCGCGGATACGCTTGAAATCAGGGCTGCGGAACGCTTTCCATTCCGTGACGACGGCGAGTGCATCAGCGCCATCGAGCACGTCGTAGGGTTGTTCGCACAGGGTGAGGTCGTCCCGGTTACCGAAGATGTGCTGCGCCTCCTGGCGCGCTTCGGGATCGTAGGCGCGCACGGATGCGCCAGCCTCCCACAGCTGTTCGAGCAAACGGCGGCTGGGCGCCTCGCGCATGTCGTCCGTATTGGGCTTGAACGCCAGGCCCCACACGGCGATCGTCCTGCCCCGCAGATCGCCGTCGAAGTAGCGCTCGATCTGGACGAAAAGCTTGCTTTTCTGGGCGTTGTTGACTTCTTCCACTGAACGCAGGAGCCGCGCGGTATAGCCGTGCGACGTGGCGATGCGGTCCAGTGCCTGCACGTCCTTGGGAAAACAGGAACCGCCGTAGCCCACGCCAGGATAGATAAAGTGGTAGCCGATGCGCGGATCGGAGCCGATACCATGGCGCACGAGTTCGATGTCGGCGCCCACACGCTCGGCGATATTCGCCATCTCGTTCATGAAGCTGATCTTCGTGGCAAGCATGGCGTTCGCGGCGTACTTGGTCAGCTCTGCGGAACGCACATCCATCAGCACGATCCGCTCGTGATTGCGGTTGAACGGTGCGTAGAGATCCTTGAGCAGGCCGATCGCACGGGCGCTGTCGGTTCCAATGACGATGCGGTCCGGCCGCATGCAGTCGTTGACCGCATCACCTTCCTTGAGGAATTCGGGATTGGAAACCACGTCAAATTCGATCGTGACGCCACGCTCGGCCAGCTCGGCGGAAATGGCTTCCCGAACCCGGTCCGCCGTTCCCACCGGAACTGTGGACTTGTTCACGATGACGCTGGCAGCGCCCAGGTTGCGGCCGATCGTGCGGGCGACGGCCAGCACGTGGGTGAGATCAGCGCTGCCGTCTTCGTCGGGCGGGGTGCCGACCGCGATGAAGATCACGTCGCCGTGGGCAATGGCCGGCGCCGGATCGATCGTAAAGGCAAGACGGCCCGCCGCGTGATTGGAACGGACCAGTTCCTCCAGTCCCGGCTCGTAAATGGGAATGTCGCCGCCGTTCAAGCGCGCGATCTTGTTCGCATCGACATCGACACAGACGACGGCATTACCCATTTCGGCCAGGCAGGTGCCCGTGACCAGACCGACATATCCCGTGCCGAAAACCGTAACGTTCATGCAATTCCACTGCGCCGCAAAAGGTGGTCATTCTAGCAGGCTGCCAGGACCCGTCCTGCGCCCGCACCGGGTGCATATCGCGGTTGCCACCGCGCTCACCCTTCCGTTCTGTGAAACGAAACAGGGCGCGGCAATGACGCCGCGCCCTGCGTGTTCGTTCGCGCGAGACCGGGATTACTTCTTGTCGGTCTTGGCTTCGACCTTGGCTTCGGCCTTCGGCGCTTCAGCCGGCTTGTTCTCGGCCGGCGGAACGATCTTGATCAGTTCCACGTCGAAGGTCAGCGTGGCGTTCGGGCCGATCGGGCCCGGGCCGTTCTCGCCGTAGGCCAGGTTGGCCGGGATGTAGAACTTGTACTTCGAGCCGACCGGCATCAGCTGCAGGCCTTCGGTCCAGCCCGGGATCACGCCCTTGAGCGGGAAGGTGGCCGGCTGGCCGCGGTCAACCGAGCTGTCGAACTTGGTGCCGTCGAGCAGGGTGCCGGTGTAGTGCACTTCGACGGTATCGGTATCTTTCGGCTTCGGACCGTTGCCGGCCTTGACCACTTCGTACTGCAGGCCCGACTCGGTCGTCTTCACGCCGGCCTTGGTCTTGTTCTTGGCGAGGAATTCGTCGCCGGCCTTCTTGTTCTTCTCGGCCTTGGCCTTCTCGTCAGCCGCGTGCTTGGCCTGGAGCTTGGTCATGAACTCCTGGCGGACCTTCTGGGCTTCTTCCTGGGTCAGGGCGGTCTTGTCGCCCTTGACGGTCGCCTGCAGCGCCTGGACCACGATCGCCATGTCGATCTCGTCCTTGATCTGGCTGATGCCGCGGCCCACGTCCATACCGACCATGTAGCTCACTTTATCCTTTTCCGTCTTCAGCTCCTGACCGACGGCAACGCCGGCGGTGCCGAGGGCCGCGACGATGGCTGCCGCAGTCAGGCTCTTCTGCAAAAACTGGCTCATGAATTGCTCCTGGAATGGTTATATGGCGGCCCGACGGCCGCTAGGCGCAACGGGGCGGCGTATTGTGGCGACGCCTTCTCGTGAAGGCAAACGCTCGGCGGGCTGCGACAATGGCAACGTGATTTAGTTCCGGAAGTGGGTAACCCACCTCGCCGGGCGCTAAACTACCGGGATGCTCAAGTTCGATTCGCTAGCGCTGCGTCGCGGCGCCAAACTGCTTTTCTCCAACGCCACCGTGCAGTTGCACGCCGGCTGGCGCGTGGGTGTCACCGGCCGCAATGGCGCCGGCAAATCCAGCCTGTTCGCCCTGGTTTCCGGCGAACTGGCACCCGATTCCGGAGATTTCTCGCGCCCCCGCGACTGGGTCATGGCACATGTGCGCCAGGAAACCCCTGCTCTGGACCAGCCTGCGGTGGAATTCGTCCTCGACGGCGATCGCGAATACCGCAGCATTGTTTCGGATCTGCAGGCCGCCGAAGCCGCGCACGATGCCGCCCGTCAGGCGATATTGCACGAACGTCTGCATGCCATCGGCGGCTATTCGGCGCCGGCACGTGCCGCCGAGTTGATGCACGGCCTGGGTTTCACGTCCGAGGACGAAAGCCGCACCGTCGCCGAATTCTCCGGCGGCTGGCGGATGCGCCTGAACCTCGCCCAGGCCCTGATGTGCCGCTCGGACCTGCTGCTGCTCGACGAGCCGACCAACCACCTCGACCTGGACGCGGTGTTCTGGCTGGAAGACTGGCTGCGGCGATACGAGGGAACGCTACTGCTGATCTCGCACGACCGCGAATTCCTGGACAATGTGGTTAGTCACATTCTGGAGATTGCAGACGAACGCGTGGAACTGTTCGCCGGAAACCTCTCCGGATTCGAACGCAAGCGCAGCGAGCGACTGGTGCAGCAACAGGCCCAGTTCGAAAAGCAGCAGCGCGAACGCGCTCATCTGCAGAGCTTCGTCGATCGCTTCAAGGCCAAGGCGAGCAAGGCCCGCCAGGCGCAAAGCCGCGTGAAGGCGCTTGAACGCATGGTCGATATCGCCCCGATTCGCGCGGCATCGAGTATCCGTTTCGAATTCCGCGAGCCCGAGTCCCTGCCCTATCCGCTCGCCCGCCTGGACGAATCCGTTGCCGGCTACGGCGAGCGGGTCATCCTGCAAGGCGTGAAGCTGACCCTGGCACCCGGCGACCGTATCGCCCTGCTCGGCGCCAACGGTGCCGGCAAATCCACCCTGATCAAGCTGCTCTCCGGCGCCCTGGCCCCCATGGCGGGCGAACGCCATGAGGCGAAGGGGCTGCGCATCGGCTATTTCGCCCAGCACCAGCTCGAACAGCTCGATCCGCGGGCCAGCGCCGTAGAGCATCTCAAACACCTGGAACCGACGATCGGCGAACAGGCGGCGCGGGATTTCCTGGGCGGCTTCGGATTCATCGGCGATCGCGCCCTGGAACCGGTAGCGCCGTTCTCTGGCGGTGAGAAGGCCCGGCTTTGCCTGGCGCTGACCGTGTGGCAGCGTCCTAACCTGTTGCTCCTGGACGAACCGACCAACCATCTCGACCTGGACATGCGCGAGGCACTGACCGAAGCCCTGAACGGCTTCGACGGCGCGGTGGTACTGGTGGCGCATGACCGTGCGCTGATCCGGACCTGCTGCGAAACGCTGCTCCTGGTCGGTGGTGGACGCGTCCAGCCCTACGATGGCGACCTGGAAGACTACGCCCGCATCGTGCTGCGCCAGACCGCGCCGCCCAGGGAGGCTACCTCCGCGGCGGCCAGCAGCAGCGCCTCGCGCAAGGACGAGCGCCGCGACCGCGCCGAGCAACGGGCACGCCTCGCCCCGATGCGCAACGAGGTCCAGAAGCTGGAAAAGCGCATGAACGAGCTCGCCGGCAAGAAAAAAGCCCTGGAAGTCCAGCTGGAAGATCCGGCCCTCTACGAAGGTCCGCCCAGCCGCGCCACCGAACTGAGCCGGCAGTTGGGCGAACTCAGTGCCGAACTGGTTTCGATCGAGGAAGCCTGGTTGGAGGCCCAGGAGGCGCTGGAGCAGGCCTCCGGCTAGGCCCATCCGGTACGGTTCGGGCCTTGCCCTATACTTGCGGACTTTCCCCAGGGCAAGTCTTCCATCATGACCCAGCTGATCGCGCCGCACGGCGGCCGTCTCGTCGACCTGATCGCCCCCGCCGGCGAGCACGCCGCCCTCAAGCGCGAAGCCGGCCAGTACCCGGCGTGGGACCTGACAGCCCGCCAGCTGTGCGACCTGGAGCTGCTCATGACCGGGGCGTTCTCGCCCCTGGAAGGCTTCATGGGTCGGGCGGACTACGAGCGCGTCTGCCAGGACATGCGCCTTGCCGACGGCACCTTGTGGCCGATGCCGGTCACCCTGGATGTCAGTCGCGAATTTGCCGAAAAGCTCGGCGGCGCCGCCTCCATCGCGCTGCGGGATCCGGAAGGCGTCATCCTCGCCATCCTGGATATCTCCGAGCAGTGGGAGCCGGACCGCACCGCCGAAGCCATCGCGGTGTTCGGCACGACGGACCGCCTGCACGCCGGCGTCGCCTACCTGGCGGAAAAGGCGCATCCGATCTACGTCGGCGGCCGCATCCGCGGCCTGGAGATGCCGTCGCACTACGATTTCCGTCACCTGCGCCTGACGCCACGGGAAGTTAGGGCCCACTTCGACAAACTGGGCTGGCGCCGCATCGTGGCCTTCCAGACGCGCAATCCCATGCATCGCGCCCACCTGGAACTGACCTTCCGCGCCGCGCAGATCGCCGAGGCCAACCTGCTGATCCACCCCAGCGTCGGCATGACCAAGCCGGGCGACATCGATCACTACACGCGCGTGCGCTGCTACGAAAAACTGATCACGCACTACCCGGAGCAGACCACGCAATTGTCGCTGCTGCATCTGGCGATGCGCATGGGCGGGCCGCGCGAAGCACTCTGGCACGCGATCATCCGCAAGAACCACGGTTGTACGCACTTCATTGTTGGCCGCGATCACGCCGGTCCCGGCAACGGCGCCGACGGCAAGCCGTTCTATGGCCCCTACGACGCGCAGGAGCTGGTGGCCCGGCATCAGGAGGAACTGGGAATCGCCATGGTGCCGTTCCAGGAAATGGTCTACATCCAGGAACGCGCCCAGTATGTGCCGGCAGACGAGGTACACGCCGGCGAGACCGTCCTCACTATTTCCGGCACGGAATTGCGACGCCGCCTGCATGAAGGCCTGGATATCCCGGACTGGTTCACCTATCCGGAAGTGATCGACGAGCTGCGCCGGACACATCCCCCGCGGCACCGGCAGGGCTTCACGGTGTTCTTCACGGGATTGTCCGGTGCCGGCAAGTCGACACTCGCCAATGCATTGCTGGTGCGTCTGCTCGAACTGGGCACACGACCGGTCACGCTGCTCGACGGCGATATCGTGCGCAAGCACCTGTCATCGGAGCTGGGTTTCTCGCGCGAACACCGTGACCTCAACGTGCAGCGCATCGGGTTCGTCGCCAGCGAGATCACCAAGAACGGCGGCATCGCCATCTGCGCCCCGATCGCTCCCTATGCCCAGGCGCGCAAGACCGTGCGCGAGATGGTGGCCCACTACGGCATGTTCGTCGAAACTCACGTGTCGACGCCGATCGACGTGTGCGAACAGCGCGATCGCAAAGGCCTGTACGCCCTCGCCCGCGCCGGCAAGATCAAGGAGTTCACCGGCGTGAGCGACCCCTACGAGGCGCCGGAATCACCTGAGCTGCGCATCGACACGAGCGATATCGGTCCGGATGAAGCCGTGCAACGCATCGTGCTCAAGCTGGAAAGCCTGGGACTGATCCGTCCCCGTCAGTAACGACCGGACCTCACGTCGCGCGAATTCGCCAGGAATCCGCGCGACGGACTGGCACCCACGTCAGGGCGCCAGCGCCTTCTCGATCGCCGACACCAGCTCGGCATCATCGGGCGCAACGCGACTGCCGAAGTCTTTCACGACCTTGCCGTCGCGCCCTACCAGATACTTGTAGAAGTTCCAGCTCGGATAACGTCCGCCGCTTTCCGCGGCCAGTTTCTGGTAGAACGGAACGGCCTGTCCTTCCACGACGTGCACTTTCTCGAACATCGGGAATTTTACACCGTAGGTCAAAGTACAGAATTCCTTGATTTCCTGCTCGGTGCCAGGCTCCTGCTGGCGGAAATCGTTCGACGGAAATCCCACCACCGCAAAGCCCTTCGCGGCGTACTTGGCGTGCAGTGATTCCAGCCCCTCATATTGATGCGTGAACCCGCATTTGCTGGCGGTATTGACCACCAGCAGCACCTTTCCCTCGAAGGCCTTGCACAGATTCACGGGCGCCTTGCCCGCCAGGGGCCGGAATTCCTGGTGCAGGAGGTCTGTACAGGCCTCCGCGACGCCCGTTCCCAGTAACAGCACTACCGAAAAAACGATCCGACCGCGCATTCGCGCCTCCAGGTTCATCCGTCAGGGAGGCGGAGTATACCGGGCCGCTCCTCGCAACTTCGTGATTCCAGGAGGGATTTCTCGTGTCGCCCGAAACACTGGACGGATTTTCGCAAAAGTGCTTGACCCTGGCAGATTAGGTGTTATAGTTGACTACAACACTAGTCCAACGGTTCACCGAGGAGCCACCCATGAAAGCCAGCGCTATCGCCACCGTCCTGGTCGCATCCAGCCTGTTTGTGGTCGGTTCGACCATCGACCGGGAATCCCGCGGCAAGCCGCCGTCGACCGTCGTCCCCGCCGCTTCCGTCCCCGCCGCTTCCGTCCCCGCCCGCCACGTCGCCCCCGAACGCATCAGCCACGTCGTCACGCTGCCACAGGTTACTGTCCGGCCGAGCGCAGAAGACCTGGAACTGGCACGCGGCGAAACGTCCACCGATGACACGGTGGCCTCTGTGAGCCGGCTTGGCACGGCAGGGCCACTGCGCACTGCACCGACAGTGGGACGCGTCAATTTCGACATGCCCTACTATTCGTTTGGCAAAGTGATGCCGCATGTGAGCCGGGAATGACTTATGACGATTACCTGGAATGACAACACCCCGATTTATCGCCAGCTGCGCGATCGCGTCGTGGCGATGATTCTGGACGGGGTGCTCAACGAGGGAGATGCACTCCCTTCGGTACGCCAGGTGGCCGCGGATTTCCAGCTGAATCCGATCACGGTGTCCAAGGCTTATCAGGAATTGGTGGACGAGCAGCTGGTCGAGAAGCGGCGAGGACTGGGTATGTACGTCAATGAGGGCGCGCGCGATTCACTGCTGAAGAACGAGCGCGAGCGATTTCTTCGCGAGGAATGGCCAGCACTGTATGCCCGTCTCAAGCGCCTGGGCCTGGATGTGCAGGCACTGGTGCAGGAATCTCGAAATCAGGAAGGAGAGTCGGCATGACCGCCGTGGTTCAAGCGCGCAACCTCAGCAAGCGATTCAAGACGACAACCGCCCTGGACGGTGTCAGCTTCGACATCGAACCCGGCCGTATCGTCGGCCTGATCGGCCCGAACGGGGCGGGCAAGACCACTGCTCTCAAGGCCATTCTCGGCCTGACGGATTTCGGTGGCGACCTGTCGGTACTGGGCTTTGACCCGCGCCGCCAGCGCCACCAGTTGATGCAGCAGGTATGTTTTATTGCCGACGTCGCGGTGCTGCCACGCTGGCTGCGCGTCGAAGAGGCAGTGGACTTCGTCGCCGGCGTACATCCCCGCTTCTCGCGTGAAAAATGCCAGCACTTCCTCGCCCGCACCAAGCTCAAGCCGCGCATGCGGGTTCGCGAAATGTCCAAGGGCATGATCGTGCAGTTGCATCTGGCGCTGGTGATGGCGATCGATGCCAAGCTGCTGGTGCTCGACGAGCCGACGCTCGGCCTGGACATCCTCTATCGCAAGGAGTTCTACCAGAACCTTCTGAACGACTACTTCGACGAGGAAAAGACGATCATCGTCACGACGCACCAGGTCGAGGAAGTCGAGCACATCCTCACTGACCTGATGTTCATCCGCGACGGCAAGATCATCCTCAACGCGACGATGGATCACGTCGCCGAGCGCTTCATCGAAGTGATGGTCAATCCCGACAAGGCGCCGGCCGCCCGTGCGCTGAGCCCAATCGGTGAACGGCAGATCTTCGGCAAATCCATTTTTCTGTTCGATGGCGTGGAAAAGGGACGCCTGGCCGAACTGGGTGAGATGCACAAGCCCAGCATCGCCGACCTCTTTGTCGCCACGATGAAAGGAACCTACGCATGAATACCTTCCTGTGGCTGCTCAAGCGCGAATACTGGGAAAATCGCGGCGGCTTCAAATGGGCGCCGACGATCGCCGGCGGGGTCGTCCTGCTGGTCATCGCGATGGCGCTGCTGACGGCCGAAATGACAGTCCGTCGCCACGACATCAAGGTCAGCCAGATCCACCTCAGCGCACTGGCGAATCACCTCTCGCCTGACCAGATGGCCGACGTTACCGCTGCGATCAATCTGGGACTGTTCGGCGTGTCGTTCCCGATCGCGATGGTGCTCGGTATCGTCCTGTTCTTCTACCTGCTCAATTCGCTGTACGACGAACGACGCGATCGCAGCATCCTGTTCTGGAAGTCGCTGCCGGTGTCAGATACAGAAGTGGTGCTGTCGAAAGTATTCATGGCGACGCTGGTCGCACCGTTGATGGCGACGGTTGCTGCCATTGCCCTGATTTTCGGCTTGCTGCTGGTTCTGACGATCTTCGTGGCGATTCACGGCGGCACGCAGGCCATCGGAACCTTGTGGACGGCGGCGGAACCCTTCTCCGTCAGTGCCAAGTTGCTGATGCTGATTCCGCTTAACGCGCTCTGGGCGCTGCCCACGATCGGCTGGCTGATGCTGTGCTCCGCCTTTGCCCGCCGCGTGCCTTTCCTCTGGGCAGTGCTGGTTCCGGTCGGCGTGGGTACCACCATCGCCCTGTTCAAGCTGATGTACAGCTTCGAGATTCCCAACTACTGGTACTGGAAGCACATCGTCAGCCGCATCCTCTTCAGCGTGATGCCTGGCCAATGGCTGGACGACTCGAACATGGAACGCTTCGAGAACGCCGATGGCCCGAAGGACTGGATCAAGGCACTGGACAGCTCGGCCATTACCGACCTGCTCAGCAGCCCCAACCTGTGGCTGGGCGTGCTGGCCGGTGCTGCGATGATTGTCGGTGCGATCTGGATGCGCCGTTGGCGCGACGAAGGCTGATCCAAGCCACCATGGTCAATCAAGGGCGGCCCATCGTGGTCGCCCTTTTTTGTGGGCTCGCCGCAGCGCACGTTGCTTGCCCGGATCAATGCCTTCCAGAACGCAGTGAGCGGATGCCACTGCCGGGGGATGTCAGGGCAACGGCGTCTGGGCGGGGGCCGTTTGATCAACCACTGTCGGCAGGAAGGATTCGTGCAGTGAATGACTTGCTGTCGCCACTTTCTCATCCGAGCGGACGCATTTGACAGGGACGCGTGGCCGGACGCGGGAAACCGCTGGTGCGATCACGATGCGCCGCCGGTTCGCTGCGTCGCTCGACAAGTGCACTCCTCGCAAGCGGTTCGCAACCCGCCTGGTGATCGCAAAATCACGCCCACGAAAAAGCCGCCCGAGGGCGGCTTTTTTGATGACGCGAACGCAGCGGCGGCTTACTTCACGGTATCGCTGATGACGCGATACTTGGCCGCGCCGTCCTTCTGCAGGCCGCGCTGGTTGAGATCGACTTCACCGTCCAGCCAGTAGCGCACCAACTCGCTGCCGTCACGACGGACCACGATGGCCGCGTCTTTGCCGACGTAGACGGTATCGTTGCGACGCAGCTGATCGGTGCGAACCGTACGAGTTACCGAGCGGCCTTCACCGTAGGCTTTTTCCAGCGATGCGCGTTCCGCGTCGCCCTCTGCCGGCACCTTGCCAGTGAACATCAGCGGGCCAGCCGGCGCCTCGGTACGCAGCGAGGCGTTTTCGGAGGCAACCAGCTTGTCCATCACCTGGTAGCGGTTGGCGGCGAGCGGCTTGAGTTCCGCACGCTGCAGGTTGATGTCGCCGTTCAGCCAGTAGAGGTTGGAACGCAGGCGCTCGCGACGCGTCACGGCCTTGACCGGGCCATCCACGTAGATCACGTCGTCACGCACGAGCTGCGAGGCGTCGAGTTCACCCATCGCCTCCTTGCCTTCATTGAGCGACTGTTCCAGGCGCTGCTTCGCCGCGGCAACCGGATCGGCGGCCGGTGCGGCCTTCACCGGTTCAGCCGGCTTGGCAACCGGGGCAGGCGGCGGCGTCGGCGCTGCCGGCGGCGGCGTCACCGGCGCAGGCGCGGGTTCCGGAGCGGGCGGCGGCGGGACCGGCGCCGGCTTGGGTTCCGGCTGCACGGGCTTGGGCGGAGCAGCCGGGGCCGGCGCGGGTTTGGGCGGCTCGGCGGGCTTGGGAGCCGGGGCTGGCGTGGGCGAAACTGGCTTGGCCGGTTCCACGGGCTTCGGCGGCTCGGCCGCCTTGGCCTTTTCACTCACGCGAACGACCACGTTCTCGAAGAAGCTGTCATTGAGCTTCACTTCGGCCTTGCCGCCGGCCTTGACCTTCGCAGCGACCTTGCCGTGCCATTCCTTCGGCGCATTGATCACGACTTCTCTGCCGGTTGCCGCCGCTTCGCGGCCCAGCGCGGCGAGCTTTGCGTCGGCTGCGCCCGATTCGATGTCCTGTGCCGTCAAAGACACTTCCTGTTGCGCCCAGGCAGCGGACGCGAACAGCGCGGTGGCGAGAGCCAAACGTTTCAGCATTTCAATCTCCAGACATATCAAACACTAAGCGACAGACAGTGTGCCGCGAGTTCGTCCGGCGGCATGTGCTTTTCGCCATGCCCCCCTATTTGTTCACCCACTGCCGCGCGCGGTTTTACTAGCCTCCGGCTGAACCGCCGCCGGTTATTCCGCCGCGGGTCAGGCGCGCCGGATCCAGGAGGCGCTGCAGGCGGGCGTCCGGCAAGCCGGTTTCCTCGCGCGCGACCTCACGGATGGCACGACCATCGCGATAGGCCTTCTTGGCCAGCCCGGCCGCGGCGTCGTAGCCGATGACCGGATTGAGCGCGGTGACCAGGATCGGATTGCGCGCCAGCGCCTCGTTCACCCGCTCCTGCCGCACCCGCATTCCCGCAATCGCCGCATCGGCCAGATGCCGCGCGGCGTTTGCCAGCAAATCAATCGATTGCAGCACATTGTGCGCAATCACGGGCAACATCACGTTAAGCTGGAAGTTCCCGCTCTGCCCGGCCACCGTCACGGTGGTGTGGTTGCCCATGACCTGGGCGCACACCATTGCCACGGCCTCGGGAATCACCGGATTGACCTTCCCCGGCATGATCGACGATCCCGGCTGCAGCGCCGGCAGTTCGATCTCGCCCAGGCCCGCCAGGGGCCCGGAATTCATCCAGCGCAAGTCATTGGCGATCTTCATCAGCGCGCAGGCCAGCGTGCCGAGGTGTCCCGACAATTCCACCGCGCCATCCTGGGCCGCAATTCCCTCGAACAAGTTGGCGGCCCGTTCAAATTTCGTGCCGGACAGTTCGCCCAGCACTCTCGCCACCATTTTCGCCTGCCGCGGATCAGCGTTGATACCGGTACCGATCGCCGTGCCGCCCAGCGGGAGCCGGCGCAGACGGCGCAGGCCATCCTCCAGGCGTTCCGCAGCGGACGCCAGCTGCGCCGACCAGGTGCCCAGCTCCTGGGCGAAGGTCAGCGGCATCGCATCCATCAAATGGGTTCGCCCGGTCTTCACCACACGGCCGAGCGACTTGGCCTTTTTGTCGATTGTACCCCGCAAGTGCTTGAGCGCCGGCAGCAGGGATTCCCGCACCGCCAGCACCGCCGCCACCTGGATTGCCGTCGGCACCACGTCATTGGAGCTCTGGCCCATGTTGACGTGATCGTTCGGGTGCACCGCTGCCTTGCCGCTGCGACTGGCCAAGGTCGCGATGACCTCGTTGGCGTTCATGTTGCTCGACGTACCCGAACCGGTCTGGAAGACGTCAACCGGAAAGTGCGCGTCGAACTCGCCATCCGCGACCCGCAGCGCCGCTTGCCGGATAGCCTTGGCCATTGCCGGCTTGAGATAACCCAGTTCGGCGTTGACCACCGCCATAGCCGCCTTGACCAGGCCGATCGCCCGGATGAATCCGCGCGGCATGTGCAGGCCGGACAGCGCGAAGTTCTGCACCGCCCGCTGCGTCTGAGCGCCGTAGAGTGCGTCGGCCGGCACCCGCAGTTCGCCCATGCTGTCGCGTTCCGTACGGTATTCGCTCATGGCTGGCCTCGACGAAATCCGGAACCGGTAATTATACCGGCCGGTGTATCATTCCGCGTCTTAGTCTTTCGTCTTCCTGGCGCCCCGATGACACTGAACGCCCTCACCGCCCTTTCCCCCCTGGATGGTCGCTACGCCGCCAAGGCCGATCCCCTGCGCCCGTACTTCAGCGAGTTCGGCCTGATGCACCGCCGCGTCGTGGTCGAGGTTCGCTGGCTGCTGGCCCTGTCTGACGAAGCGGCCATTGCCGAAGTTCCGGCGTTCAGTGCCCAGGCGCGTCAATTCCTGACGACGCTCGCCGATGGCTTTTCGTTGCAGGACGCCGAGCAGGTCAAGTCGATCGAGCGCGAGACAAACCATGACGTCAAGGCGATCGAGTACTTCATCAAGCAACGCATCGCCGAGCTGCCGGAGCTGGAAAAGGCCAAGGAGTTTGTTCATTTCGCCTGCACCAGCGAAGATATCAACAATCTTTCCTACTCCCTGATGCTGCGCGAAGCGCGCGATCACATCCTGCTGCCGGCGATCGACAAGTTGATCGCCACCCTGCGCCAGATGGCCCACGCCTTTGCCAGCCAGCCGATGCTCTCGCGCACCCATGGCCAGACCGCCTCGCCCACCACGCTGGGCAAGGAGATCGCCAATGTCGTCGCCCGCGTCGAACGCCAGCGCAGGCAGATTGCCGCGGTCGAGCTGCTGGGCAAGATCAACGGCGCGGTCGGTAACTACAACGCGCATGTCGTGGCCTACCCCGAAGTCGACTGGCCGCGCTTTGCGCAGCATTTCGTCGAAGGCCTTGGCCTGACCTTCAATCCCTACACCACGCAGATCGAGCCGCACGACTGCATCGCCGAAATCGGCGACGCCATGCGGCGGCTCAACACCATCCTGGTCGATTTCGCGCGCGACGTCTGGGGCTACATCTCGCTGGGCTATTTCCGCCAGGCGCTCAAGGCCGGCGAAGTGGGCTCCTCCACAATGCCGCACAAGGTAAATCCGATCGATTTTGAAAATGCCGAAGGCAACCTCGGCATCGCCAACGGCCTGTTCGAACATTTCAGCGCCAAATTGCCGATCAGCCGCTGGCAGCGGGACCTGACCGACTCCACCGTCCTGCGTGCGCTGGGCATGGCATTCGGCCACAGCCTCATCGCGATCGATGCGCTGGGCCGCGGACTGGCCAAGCTCAAGGCCGATCCGGACCGCCTCGGCGCCGACCTGGACGCCAGCCAGGAAGTGCTCGCCGAAGCGGTCCAGACAGTCATGCGCCGGTACGGCCTGCCCAATCCCTACGAGCAGCTCAAGGCGCTGACCCGCGGACACGGCATCACGCGCGAGGCCATGCGTGAGTTTGTCGCCGGGCTCGACCTGCCGGCCGAGGTGCGGCAGCGTCTGCTCGACCTGACGCCAGCCAGCTACACGGGCCTTGCGGAAACGCTGGCGTCCCGCGTCTGAGCCATGGCACCGCCGATCGAGGTCACCGCGACGCCGCAGCTGCGCCTGGGCATGTCACCGGCGGCATTCCTGCGCGACTACTGGCAGAAGCGTCCCTTGCTGATCCGGCAGGCATTCGCCGGTTTCCAGCCACCACTCGCCCCGGAAGACCTGGCCGGCCTGGCCTGTGAAGAGGCAGCGCTGTCACGCCTGATCGTCCGTGACGCCCGGCGCGACCGGTGGGCCGTACGCAGCGGCCCGCTGGACGAGTCCGACTTCGGCAAGCTGCCGAAGACACACTGGACACTGCTGGTCCAGGACGTCGACAAGTGGGATGCCGACGTCGCCGCCCTGGTCGAATCCTTCGACTTCCTGCCGCGCTGGCGTATCGACGACATCATGATCTCCTACGCCGTCGATGGCGGCGGCGTTGGCGCACACGTGGATCAGTACGACGTGTTCCTGCTGCAGGGCATGGGTCGGCGCCGCTGGCGCATCAGCGACGATCCAGCCGCGCCGAAAGCCTTCCGCGACGACGTCGAACTGAAAATCCTGCGCCAGTTCGACCCTTCCCACGACTGGGTGCTCGAGCCCGGCGACATGCTGTACCTGCCGCCCGGCGTGCCGCATGACGGTGTTGCAGAAGGCGACTGCATGACGTTCTCCCTCGGCATGCGCGCGCCGTCCGTCGCGGAACTGATGATGGATCTGGTCGATCACGTCGTCGAACCACTGACCGAGGACGACCGCTACGCAGACCCCGACCTCACCGCTCCGGCCGATCCGCACCAGATTACTCCGGACGCCCTGCAACGCGTCGAGCACGCCTTGTCACGTCTGCGCCAGATGGATACGGCGACGCTGCACGAGTGGTTTGGCCACTTCATCACCGGCTATCGCAGCGCCCAGACCGCGCATCCGCCGGAGAAAACCCTTACGCCCGCCCAACTGGCCGCCGAGATCGACAAGGGAAGCCACGCCGTGCGATATCCGTGGAGCCGCACGGCGTGGATGCCGGCGGCGGACGACACCGCCCGGCTGTTCGTTGGCGGCCATGCGTTCGGATGCTCTGTCCCGTTTGCGCGGCTGGTCTGCGCGTCACGGGAACTGGATAACGCGGCATTGAAGGCACTCCCGGCAGCCGATCAGTCGGCGCTGCTCGCCTTGGTGAACGACGGGCAGCTATTGTTGGTGCGTCCCCGCCGCGGGAGAAAAGCATGATCAGCGCCGATTTTCGCGTCGAACCGGCCGACTGGACCGTCGACCAGGCTGACCTGAAACACGTCCGCACCGAGGTGTTCATCCTCGGCCAGAACATTCCGGAGGCCGAGGAATGGGACGACCTGGATCCCCGCTCGATCCACGTCGTCGCCCGCGACAGCACTGGCGCCCCCATCGGGACGGGGCGATTGACCCCGGAACACAAGATCGGTCGCATGGCCGTGCTCAAAGAGTGGCGCGGAAAGCACGTCGGCGAAGCCATCATGCAGGCCCTGATCGAACGCGCCCGCCAGCGGCGCTATGAATCGATCGAGCTGCACGCGCAAAGCTACGCCATTCCTTTCTATGCGCGCTTCGGCTTCGAGCCCTACGGCGAGGAGTTCATGGAGTGCGAGATTCCGCACCGGATGATGCGCCTGACCCTCGCGCCCCTGCAGGAATACCGGCCGGTGGCGCGGCTGGAAGAGACCCCCGAGCCACGCCTTATTCCGGTTGACCAGCTCGAACAGGCCCAGCAAGTGGTGCTGGAACTGCTGGGTCTGGCCAAGCGTGAGATCTGCCTTTATTCGCGCGACCTCGATGCCCCGTTGCTCAACAGCGAGGCCGTGCTCGCGGCTATCAAGCGGATCGCCACCGCCGGCCGCAGCGCCAGCGTCCGCATCATCGTGCAGGCGCCGTCCATCCCCTTGCGCGACGGCCATCGCCTGCTGCACCTGGCCCATCGGCTGCCCAGCGTCATCCAGTTCCGCACGCCGGTCGCGGAGGAAGACCTCCATTACCCGTCCGCCTTCCTCCTCAATGACCGCCGCGGTTACTACTTCCGCGTGCTCGGCAGCCGCTTCGAAGGCGAGGCCCACACCTACTCGCCGGGCCGTCACGCCCAGTTGCAGGAGTACTTCAACCAGGTGTGGGAACGCTCCGCCCCGAGTGAAGAATTGCGACAGCTGAGCCTGTGAACGGGCGAGTCCGGCAACGTTTCCGCACAGGGCCTGCCCACCGGGCGCCATACGGCGGCGGCGGCCAGTCGCCAGGGACCGGCGACGGAAAAAATACTGCCAGAATCTCCGCACTTATGACGAACATCGCCTTGTCGCGTCGCAACACGATCGGCGTATAATCCGGCAGTTTCGATCGAGCCCGATCGATTTTCCAGGCGTGCCACGAAGCACGCCTTTTGTTTCCGGTGATCCCCGACGTGAGCGCGAACCTGATCCAGCTGTTCCGAGAAACCTCCCAGCTTTCCGGCGGCAATGCTGCCTTCATCGAAGAGCTGTACGAAAAATGGCTGCGCGACCCCCAGTCGGTCGATGGCCAGTGGCGGCAGTACTTCGATTCCTTCCAGGGTCGCGCCGCCGGCGATGTACCGCACTCCGATGCGATCGCCCGCATCGAGGCGGCGCAGAAGCTCGATGGACGCGTCACCCGGGCGGCCGCGCCGGTCACCGACGCGGTGTCGCAGAAGCAGGCCGGCGTGCTCAAGCTGGTCACCGCCTACCGTTCGCGCGGTCATCTGGCGGCCAATCTTGACCCGCTCGGGCTGGCCGAAAAGCTGCCCGCACCGGACCTCGAACTCGCCGCCCACGGCCTGGGCGCCGCGGACCTGGACACCGAGTTCAACACCGGTTCGCTCGCGGGACCGCCCCGCCTGAAGCTCAAGGATCTCGTCGCCCTGCTCAAGGCGACCTACGCCAATACCGTTGGCGCCGAGTTCATGCATATCAGCGACACCGAGCAGCGTCGCTGGGTGCACGAACAGCTGGAAAAAGCCGGCGGCCGCTTCAACCTCAGCGCGCCGGAAAAGAAACGGCTGCTGGAACGCCTCACGGCGGCCGAGGGCCTGGAACGTTACCTCCATACCAAGTACGTCGGTCAGAAGCGCTTCTCGCTCGAGGGCGGCGACAGCCTGATCCCGCTGGTCGACGAGCTCGTGCAGAAGAGCGGTTCCGACGGCGTCAAGGACATGGTCCTGGGCATGGCCCATCGCGGCCGCCTGAACGTCCTGGTCAACACCCTCGGCAAGGCGCCGCAGAAGCTGTTCGCCGAGTTCGAAGGCCGCTTCGAGCACCACGACGACCCGGCCCATTCCGGCGACGTGAAGTACCACATGGGCTTCTCCGCCGACATCAAGACCAGCGGTCACACGGTTCATCTCGCCCTCGCCTTCAACCCGTCGCATCTGGAAATCGTCGACCCGGTCGTCGCCGGCTCCGTGCGTGCACGCCAGACGCGTCGCGGCGACACCGAGCGCACCCAGGTGATGCCCGTGCTGATCCACGGCGACGCCGCCTTCGCCGGCCAGGGCGTGGTGATGGAACTGTTCAACATGTCGCAGGCGCGCGGCTTTGCCGTCGGCGGCACCGTCCACATCGTCGTGAACAACCAGGTGGGCTTCACCACGTCCAATCCGCTGGACGCCCGCTCCACCTACTACTGCACCGACGTGGCCAAGATGGTCAATGCGCCGGTCTTCCACGTGAACGGCGACGACCCGGAAGCCGTGCTCTTCGTCGCGCGCCTGGCCTTCGACTACCGCCAGAAGTTCCGCCGCGACGTCGTCATCGACCTGGTGTGCTACCGCCGCCACGGCCACAACGAAGCGGACGAGCCGGCAGCGACCCAGCCGGTGATGTACCAGAACATCCGGTCGCGCCCGACCACCCGCGAGCTCTACGCACGCCAGCTCGAATCGCAGAACATCATCGCCGCCGGCGAAGCACAGCAGTACGTCGAGGATTACCGCAAGAAGCTCGAATCCGGCCAGCCGGTCGCCGAACTCGACGGCCAGTTCAAGGATCCCTACGCCCTCGACTGGACCAAGTTCATCAACGGCAAGCTCGACATGCCCCACAAGACGGGCGTGGCCAAGGACAAGCTCGTGGCCTTGAGCCAGAGCCTGCTGCAGCTGCCGGCGGACCTGTCGCTGCATCCGCGCGTCGCAAAGATCTACGAAGATCGCGGCAAGATGGCCGCGGGCCAGCAACCGATGGACTGGGGCTTCGCCGAGAACCTGGCCTACGCCTCGCTGATTGCCGAAGGCTACGACCTGCGCGTCGTCGGCCAGGACGTCGGCCGCGGCACCTTCTTCCACCGTCACGCCGTACTGCATGACCAGAAGACCGATGGCACCTACCTGCCGCTGGCCAATGTCCGCGCCGGCGCGAACGTCGCCGTCATCGACTCGGTGCTGTCCGAGGAAGCGGTGATGGCCTACGAATACGGCTTCACCACGTCCGAGCCGAACACGCTGGTGATCTGGGAAGCGCAGTTCGGCGACTTCGCCAATGGCGCCCAGGTCGTGATCGACCAGTTCATCAGCTCGGGCGAAGCCAAGTGGGGCCGCCTGTCCAGCCTGGCGCTGTTCCTGCCGCACGGTTACGAAGGCCAGGGCCCGGAGCATTCCTCCGCCCGTCTGGAGCGCTTCCTCCAGCTGTGCGCGCTGAACAACATGCAGGTATGCGTGCCGACCACCCCGGCGCAGGCGTTCCACATGATCCGCCGCCAGATGGTGCGCGACTGCCGCAAGCCGCTGGTGGTGATGACACCCAAGTCCCTGCTGCGCCACAAGCTGGCTGTCTCCTCTTTTGAAGATCTGGCCAACGGCGGATTCCAGCTGGTCATTGCCGACTCCACCGCGAAGTCGGCGCAGAAGGTCCGTCGCGTCGTGCTGTGCTCGGGCAAGGTGTATTTCGACCTGGTCGATGACGCCGAGAAGCGCGGCGTCACGGATGTCGCGATCATCCGCGTCGAACAGCTGTACCCGTTCCCGCGCGCCGAGGTGAAGGCGGAGCTGGCGAAGTACACGGCCGCCAGGGAAGTCGTGTGGTGCCAGGAAGAGCCCATGAACCAGGGCGCCTGGTACCAGATCCAGCATCACCTGCGCGCCAGCATTGGCGGCGAGCAGAGCCTGAGCTACGCCGGCCGCAGCCGTTCGCCGGCGCCGGCCTGCGGTCACCACAATACCCACGTCGCCGAACAGGCGGCCCTGGTCGAGCAGGCGCTTGTCGCGCCCGTCGGCACTGATCACGCCTCGGAGTAATAAAAAGATGGCCATCGAAGTCAAAGTCCCGGTTTTGCCCGAATCCGTTTCCGACGCCACCATCGCCACCTGGCACAAGAAGGCCGGCGAAGCGGTCAAGCGCGACGAGAACCTGGTCGACCTGGAAACCGACAAGGTCGTGCTCGAGGTGCCGGCCCCGGCCGACGGCGTGCTGAAGGAAATTCGCCGCCAATCCGGCGACACGGTGAACAGCCAGGAAATCATCGCCATCATCGAGGAAGGCGCCGCTGCCGCTCCGGAAGCCAAGCCCGCCGCCGAAGCCGCCGCGCCAGCGAAGGCCGCCGCTCCCGCCGCCGCGCCGGCCGCCGCTGCCAGTGACCTCTCGCCGGCCGGCCGTCGTGTCGCCACCGAGAACGCGATCGATCCGGCCCAGGTTGCCGGTACGGGCCGCGACAGCCGCGTCACCAAGGAAGACCTGGTCAACTTCATGCGCTCCGGTGGCGCCGCCGCGCCGGCCGCCAAGGCCCCGGCAGCACCCGCTCCGGCCGCAAAGCCGACGCCGGGATCGCGCCCGGAAGAGCGCGTGCCGATGACCCGCATGCGCGCGAAGATCGCCGAGCGCCTGATGCAGTCGAAGAACTCGATCGCCATGCTGACCTCGTTCAACGAGATCAACCTGGGCAAGGTCATGGCCATGCGCAAGGAGCTGGTCGAGCAGTTCGAGAAGACCCACGGCATCAAGCTGGGCTTCATGAGCTTCTTCGTGAAGGCCGCCTGCGAAGCGCTCAAGCGCCATCCGATCATCAATGCCTCGGTGGACGGCAACGACGTCATCTATCACGGCTACCAGGACATTTCGGTCGCCGTCTCCACCGACAAGGGCCTGGTCACGCCGGTCCTGCGCGACGCCCAGCACATGAGCTTCGCCGAAGTCGAACGCCAGATCGCCGGCTATGCCAAGAAGGCGCGTGAAGGTGGTCTGACCCTGGACGACCTCGCCGGCGGCACTTTCACCATCACCAATGGCGGCACCTTCGGCTCGCTGTTCTCCACGCCGATCGTCAACCCGCCGCAGAGCGCCATCCTGGGCATGCACGCCATCAAGGACCGCGCCATCGTCGAGAACGGCCAGGTCGTGGCCGCCCCGATGATGTACGTGGCGCTCAGCTACGATCACCGCATCATCGACGGCAAGGATGCCGTGCTGTTCCTCGTCGACATCAAGAACCAGCTCGAAAACCCGCACAAGATGCTGCTGGGCCTCTGACGGCCAGTCATCCGTGCGCCGTCCAGCGACGGTGATGGCGAACCTGCCCACGAGCGCGGCGATTGCCGCGCTCGTGCCGGACGCTTACCCGGCGCACGCTCGGTGCACCCCGTGACGCAACGTCGGTTCAACCGTTATGTGGCGCAGTCCGTCTCCGGAATCACACCCGCTGGAATGGACGGAACGCCGCCAATGACGACACCACTTCCTTCGAGAATCCCCAGATGAGCCAACATTTTGATGTCGTTGTGATCGGCGCCGGCCCCGCCGGATACGTGGCCGCGATCCGCGCCGCCCAGCTCGGCCTGAAGACGGCCTGCGTCGACGCCTACGTCGGCAAGGATGGCAAGCCGGCGCTTGGCGGCACCTGCCTCAACGTAGGTTGCATTCCGTCCAAGGCGCTGCTCGATTCGTCCAAGCAGTTCCACAACCTGACGCACAACTTCGCCGTGCACGGCATCAGCGCGTCGAACCCGACCATCGACGTCGGCGCCATGATTGGCCGCAAAGACAAGATCGTGAAGCAGTTCACCGGCGGCATCACCATGCTGTTCAAGTCGAACAAGGTCACGCCGGTTGCCGGCTTTGCCACGCTCAAGCCGGGTCGCGTCGTCTCGGTGAAGGCGGCAGATGGCAGCGTCAGCGAGCTGACCGCCACCAACGTCATCATCGCCGCGGGCTCCGTGCCGATCGAGCTGCCGTTCGCGAAGTTCGACAACAAGAACATCGTCGATAACGCCGGCGCACTCGACTTCGCCAGCACGCCCAAGCGCCTGGGCGTCATCGGTGCGGGCGTGATCGGCCTGGAACTGGGCAGCGTGTGGAAGCGCCTGGGTGCCGAAGTCACCATCATCGAAGCGCTGCCGGATTTCCTCGCCGCCGCCGACCAGGATATCGCCAAGGCCGCCGCGCGCGAATTCAAGAAGCAGGGCCTGGACATCCGCCTGGGTGCCAAGCTGTCCAAGGCCGAGGTCAAGGGCGACGAAGTCCACCTCGCCTACACCGACGCCAAGGGCGAGCAGTCCCTGGTCGTCGACAAGCTGCTGGTGGCCGTCGGCCGCCGCGCCGGCACCCAGGGCCTTCTGGCCGAGGGCACCGGCGTGCAGCTGGATGAGCGCGGTCGCGTGGTCGTTGACGACCACTGCTGGACGGGCGTGGAAGGCGTCTGGGCGATCGGCGACTGCGTGCGCGGCCCGATGCTGGCGCACAAGGGTTCCGAAGAAGGCATCGCTGTCGCCGAGCTGATCGCCGGCAAAGCGGGCCATGTCAATCTCGACACGGTGCCGTGGGTCATCTACACGGAACCGGAAGTGGCCTGGGTCGGCAAGACGGAAGAGCAGTGCAAGGCCGAAGGTATTCCGTACAAGACGGGATCTTTCCCCTTTGCCGCCGTCGGCCGCGCCGTGGCGATGAACGAGACAGCCGGCATGGTGAAGGTGATCGCCCACGCCGAAACCGATCGACTGCTCGGCGTGCACATGGTGGGCGCCTGCGTCTCGGAAATGGTGCATGAAGCCGTGGTGGCCATGGAGTTCAAGGGTTCGGCCGAAGACCTCGCCCGCATCTGCCACGCTCATCCGACCCTGAGCGAAGCGGTGCACGAAGCGGCTCTCGCGGTCGACAAGCGCGCCATCCACAAGGCGAACTGAGTGGTTCCGGTCATCCGGAACCTCGGGGTCGTCGCGCTCGCTGCCCTGCTGGGCGCCTGCGCGACGACGCCGGAAAATGCCGCATCGCCCCGCGAATCCTCAGTGCTTGCGGAGGCCGCACTACCTGTCCTGCCGGAACACCGGCTCGCCGTCGACGACGCGGAGTTCGATGGCCTGCTGCTGCATCGCGAAGACCGGGCCGTCATGATCGCATCGGACGTCCTGCATTCTTCGCAGATCGCGCACAAAGAGGCGTTGAAATCCCGTTGGCTCGCAACGGCGCTGGGGCCCGCCGGGCTGTACTGGACGGTCAGTTTCATCGACGTGGTTAACGGTGCGCCGGTCATCGTCGCCGAAGTCCAGGTCACCCTGACAACCGACCCGCCGAAGGCCGCCATCCGTGAAGTCCAGCCACCCCGGCCGCTGGCGGACGATGAACTGGCACGTCACCGCGCACTGGCTTCCGCAGCGGCAACCCAGTGGCAGCGCTGCTCGCCCCAATACACCTACTCCACACAGTTCAAGCTGGCGGGCGACCATCGCGTCATTGATGTTCGCCTGATGCCGGCACGCCAGCGCGCCGACGAATTCCCCCTCAGCGGCTTCCACCGTCTGCGTTACCGGGAAACCGAGTACGCGACGCCGGCCGACACCTACGCCCAGACGCCCACCTGCCTGCATGTCGGCCAGGCGTCCGGGTCCGAAAAACCGAAAGACGTGGCGCTCAGGGTCGATCACACGACATCCGAGACGCCCACCGAATTCCACGTTTTCATGAGTCTTTCCTACGACCGCCCGCTCCTGGTGACCACGGTCAGAAACCGGCTCACCTGGCTCGTCGTCGACGGAAAGATCCGCCGCATCGTCTCGCCAAAAGGTCTGTGACATGGACACGTTCCGCGCTTTTCGCATTCGAAACGACGCCAAGGGCTACCGCGCCGGTATCGAGCACATCGCCGTGGACGACCTGTCCCCGGGCGAGGTCGTGATCAAGGTCGCCCACTCCAGCGTCAACTACAAAGACGCACTCGCCGGCACGGGCAAGGGCAAGATCCTGCGCCAGTTTCCCCTGAACGGAGGCATCGACGTCGCGGGCTATGTCGTGGCGAGCACCGATGCGCGTTATCGCGAGGGCGACGCGGTGCTCTGCACCGGCTGTGGCCTTTCGGAGAACCGCGATGGCGGTTACGCCGAGTACGCACGGCTGGAAGCCGAGTGGGTGATCCCGCTGCCACCCGGCCTGACGCTGCGCGAAAGCATGATCCTGGGAACCGCGGGCTTTACCGCGGCGCTGTCGCTGTACCGGATGGAACAAAACGACCAGCGGCCGGACATGGGGCCGGTCGTGGTGACCGGCGCAACGGGCGGGGTCGGTTCCCTTGCCATCGATATCCTCACCCGGGCCGGTTACGAGGCGCACGCGATCACCGGCAAGGTCGAACATTTCGACTATCTGATCGAGCTGGGGGCACGCCAGTGCATCGCACGCCAGGAACTGTTCTGGGGCCAGCGTCCGCTGGAGACCAGCCGCTGGGCCGGCGCCATCGACAATGTCGGCAGCGAGATGCTGGCCGGGCTCACCCGGGTGATCCACCCCTACGGCAACATTGCCAGCTGCGGCCTGGCGGGCGGGCATGACCTGGCTACCACGGTGATGCCTTTCATCATCCGCGGCGTGAGCCTGCTCGGCATCGCGTCAGCCGGAACGGCCCGGCCGATCCGCGAAAAGGTGTGGGAACGTCTCGCTACGGACTGGAAACCGGCGCACCTGGATCGCATCTGCACGCGTGAAACCACCCTGGATGAACTCCACGACGTCTTCGGCACAATGCTCGAGGGCGGTTCACTCGGGCGCACGCTGGTCAATGTGGGCTAGCGCAACCGATTGTCAAACGGTTACGGTCATCACACGGCCATCGACAAACGTAAAACGGCTGTTGGCCAAGCACTTCCCGCCCGGTAGAATGGCCCGGGCCGTAGTGCGGCAAAACAGGGGTAACTAGAGGCAACCATGGCGCGAATCCTGATCGTTGACGATTCCCAGTCCCAGCTCCTGGGCCTCAAGCGTATCGTCGAGAAAATGGGCCACGAGATCATCACCGCCGAAGACGGTGCGGCCGGCGTGGAAGTCGCCAAGCGCGAAATCCCTGACCTCATCCTGATGGACGTGGTGATGCCGAATCTGAACGGCTTCCAGGCGACGCGCACGATTTCGCGTGAAGCCAAGACCAGCCATATCCCCATCATCCTGGTTACCACCAAGGACCAGGAAACCGACAAGGTCTGGGGTATGCGCCAGGGCGCAAAGGCCTATGTCACCAAGCCGATCAATGAGGCGGAGCTGGTGAAGACCATCAACGAACTCTTGCCGAAGTAAACAAGGCAACAGCTCGAAAAATAAAAAAACGGGAGCGTGAAGCTCCCGTTTTTTTGTCCGAAGCGACGCAAAGGCCCTCGC
Source organism: Tahibacter amnicola (assembly GCF_025398735.1). Taxonomy (NCBI): domain Bacteria; kingdom Pseudomonadati; phylum Pseudomonadota; class Gammaproteobacteria; order Lysobacterales; family Rhodanobacteraceae; genus Tahibacter; species Tahibacter amnicola. The sequence goes on along the minus strand of NZ_CP104694.1, from coordinate 2,938,487 downwards.
GTCGGATTACTCGTAGGCGCTGCGCAGCGCTTCGTACAGTTCGCGCTGGCGATCCGTCGTGGCCGCCGGTGCGTAGACCTCCAGCACGACGTACTGGTCGCCCGGTTCCTGGCCCGGCATGCCGCGGCCCTTCAAGCGAAGCTTGCGGCCGGTATCTGATCCGGCCGGAATCTTCAGGTCGACCGGCCCGGCCAGGGTCGGCACCGGTACGGTGGCGCCCAGCGCCGCGTCCCAGGGGGCCAGGCGCACCGTGACGGTGATGTTGCGGCCGTCGAGTACGAACTGCGGATGAGGCCGTACGCCGATTTCCAACAGCACGTCGCCGGCAGGCCCGCCGTTGGCGCCGGGATTGCCCTGCCCCGCGAGCCGGATGGTCTGGCCCGGCAGGATGCCCGCCGGGATCTTCACGTCCAGCTTGCGCCCCTGCAGATCCAGCCGCTGGGTACCGCCGGTGTACGCTGTTTCCAGGTCAATGGCTGCGTGCGCATGCAGATCCCGCCCGCGCCGCGGGCCACCGCTGCGTCCGGCACGCGCGCCAGTACGGCCGAACAGGGACTCGAAGAAGTCGCTGAATTCGCCGCTGGACTGGCCGAAGCCGCCGCCGAAATCCGGCGGGGGCTGGAACTCCTCGCCCGGTCGGTAACCGCGTGCACGCAGTGCGTCGTACTCGCGTCGCTTCTCCGGATCGCGCAAGGCTTCGTACGCCTCGTTGACGGCCTTGAACTTGTCTTCCGCACCCGCCTCCTTGCTGACGTCCGGGTGGTATTTGCGCGCCAGCTTGCGAAAGGCGCTCTTGAGCTCCCCATCGCTGGCATCGGGCTTCACGCCCAGGGTGTCGTAGTAATCCTTGAATTGCATCGCCTATCGCCTGTTGCCTCGCCGTTCGCCGGACGGAACCACCGCGGTACGACCCGCACGGAGCCGATCACCAGGGCGTCTTTCCGTCCCACATGCGCCGGACCCTGACAAAAACAATGGGCCCGCGGCAGACACTGCCGCGGGCCCGGGTCGATAGATTACCGGTTCAATCGTCCCAATGGTCGACTGTCGAGCCCGGTCAGTGCGCCGAGATCGAGATCCGCCGCGGCGAGGTTTCCGGGCGCTTGGGGATTGCAATCTCCAGCACGCCGTTCTTGCCGCTGGCGGTAATGCCTTCGGGGTCCGCGCTGTCGGGCAATGCGAAACGCCGGTAGAACACGCCGTGTGAGCGCTCCACGCGGGTGAGCTTGCCATTGGGCTCGCGCGTCTCCGCGCGGCGTTCGCCCTTGATGGACAGGATTCCCTTGTCCATAGAGATTTCAATGTCGTTCGGATCAACACCGGGGATATCCGCGAAGATCACGAAGCGCTTGTCCTCTTCTTTGATATCCACGCGCGGCGTCCATTGGCTGGTAACCACGTTGGACTGGTCCGCTTCGTCATTGCCGGTGAAAAGCCGCTCGAAAACCTGCTTGATCTCTTCCTGGAAGTTGGAAGGGATCGCCCACGGCTGGTAGCGCGAAACGCTCATGTGCATCACTCCTTCTGGGTGAGACGCGCACCGTGCGCGTCGTGACGGCGGGATAGATAGGTGCCCCGTCCGCAGTTTCAAGGCCACCGTGCAAGAGTGGTTGGCGCCGCCGCTGGCCGCTATGATCGGTCGTTGCGCAGAGCGCGTAGCGTCCTTTCTCCCTGACAAGGAAATTCCCATGACCATCCAGGTCGGCGATCGCATCCCCTCGGCCACGCTCAATGTCCTCAAGGACGGCGTCCAGGCCATCACCACCGACGAGATCTTCAACGGCCGCAAGGTCGTGCTGTTTTCGGTTCCCGGCGCGTTCACGCCCACCTGTTCGGCCAAGCACCTGCCGGGCTACGTCGAGAAGTTCGGCGCCTTCAAGGACAAAGGGGTCGAGGTCGCCTGCATGGCCGTCAACGACGCCTTCGTGATGAAGGCCTGGGCCAAGGACCAGAACGTCCCGGAAGACCTGATGATGCTCGCCGACGGCAACGCCAATCTGGCCCGCGCGCTGGGCCTGGAAATGGACGCCACGGCATTCGGCATGGGCCTTCGTTCCAAGCGCTTCGCCCTTTACGCCGACGATGGCGTGGTGAAGGCGCTGCAGGTGGAAGCCCCGGGGGAATTCAAAGTTTCCAGCGCTGACGCGATGCTCGAGTCACTTGCCTGATCGCAACGACTGGGAGCGACAACGGCGTCGCCATCGAAAGCACAGCACAAAAAAAGCGGCTCGAAGGCCGCTTTTTTTGTGCTTTCGGTGGACGACAGCTTACTCCGGTGCCGCCTCATCCGTAGCCGCGGCGCTTTCCGAAGCGGCGGCGGAATTGTCCGATGCCGGCTCGTCACCCGGCGGACCACCCGCACCGTTTTCACCGAGCCCTTCACCCTCACCTTCGTCGCCATCACTGCCGAGCGCTTCGATGCGTACCACGCCGCACAGCGCTTCCGAATCCGGCAGGCGGATCAGGGTCACGCCCTGCGTGTTGCGCCCGACGCGGGCAATCTCGGCGGCGCGCGTCCGCACCAGGGTGCCCTGGTTGGAGATCAGCATCAGCTCGTGCGTGTCATCCAGCTGCACGGCGGCCACCAGCGCACCGTTGCGGCCCGAGCATTGGATCGCGATGACACCCTGTGTGCCGCGGCCCTTGCGCGGGTACTCGTCCAGCGGCGTACGCTTGCCGAAGCCGCGTTCGGTGGCGGTGAGTACATCGCCCTCGCCCTTGACCACGACCATCGACACGACTTCCGCAGCCTCGGTCAGGCGCATGCCACGCACGCCGTGGGCCACGCGTCCCATCGGGCGTACTTCGTCTTCGGCGAAGCGAACCGCCTTGCCATTGGAGGCAAACATCAGCACGTCCGAGGTGCCGTCGGTGATGGCCACATCCACCAGGCCATCGCCGTCGTCCAGGTCGATCGCGCGGATGCCCGAGGTGCGCGGGCGCGAGTAGTCGGCCAGTGACGTCTTCTTCACCGTGCCCTGGCGGGTGGCGAAGAACACGTAGCGGTCCTGCGGGAAATCGCGGACCGGAAGCACGGCCTGGATCTTTTCGTCCGTCTCCAGCGGCAGCAGGTTCACGATCGGCTTGCCACGCGAATTCGGACCGGCATCGGGAATCTGGTAGACCTTGAGCCACAGTACGCGGCCGGTACTGGTGAAGGTCAGCAGGGTGTCATGGGTGTTCACCACCCACACCTGGGAGACGAAATCCTCTTCCTTCACGGCCGTTGCCGAACGCCCCTTGCCGCCGCGCTTCTGCGCGCGGTAGGTGGTGATCGGCTGGCGCTTGCAATAGCCCGTGTGCGAGAGCGTCACCACGACGTTTTCCGGCTCGATCAGGTCGAGCACGTCGAGGTCTTCCTGGCTGGGCTGGATCACCGTGCGGCGCGGGTCAGCGAAGGCATCCTTCACCTCGACCAGTTCGCCGCGGATCAGCGCCAGCAGCACGGCGGGATCAGAGAGGATCTCGATCAGGCCGCGGATGGTTTCCAGCAGGGCCTTGTATTCATCGGTGAGCTTGTCCTGTTCCAGGCCGGTCAGGCGGTTCAGGCGCATTTCCAGGATTTCCTTGGCCTGGACTTCCGACAGCTGGTAGCCGTCCTCGGCCAGGCCATTGCCCGGGTCGAGATCTTCCGGACGCGAGGCATCGGCACCCGCCGCCGCGAGCAGCGCGCGGACCATGCCCGGCTCCCAGCGGCGCGCCAGCATGCGTTCCTTGGCCACCTGCGGCGATTCCGACGTCTTGATCAGCTCGATCATTTCGTCGATGTTCGCCAGCGCGACGGTGAGGCCTTCGAGGATGTGCGCGCGGGCGCGTGCCTTGCGCAGCTCGAAAATGGTGCGGCGGGTCACCACTTCGCGGCGGTGACGGATAAACGCTTCGAGAATTTCCTTGAGGTTCAGCAGCTTGGGCTGGCCGTCGACCAGCGCCACCATGTTGATGCCGAAGGTGACCTGCAATTGCGTCTGCTGGAAAAGATTGTTCAGCAGCACGTCGGCCATCGCGTCCTTGCGCACCTCGATGACGATGCGCATTCCGTCCTTGTCGGATTCGTCGCGCAGGCCATCCGGGGCGATGCCCTCGATTTTCTTTTCCTTGTGCAGCTCGGCGATCTTTTCGATCAGCCGGGCTTTGTTGACCTGGTACGGCAGCTCCGTGACGACGATCGTCTCGCGGCCGTTGGCGCTGGTTTCCACTTCGGTACGGGCGCGAATAAGGATTCGGCCACGCCCGGTGCGGTAAGCCTCGACGATGCCCGAAGCGCCGTTGATAATGCCGGCGGTGGGGAAGTCCGGGCCCGGAACGAAACGCATCAGGTCATCGATGCCCAGGGAGGGATCGTCGATCAGGCCGATCGTGGCGTCGATCACCTCGCCCAGGTTGTGCGGCGGAATGTTGGTGGCCATGCCGACCGCGATACCGGCCGAGCCGTTGACCAGCAGGTTCGGGACGCGCGTCGGCAGTACCGACGGTTCCAGTTCCTTTTCATCGTAGTTGGGCTGGAAATCGACGGTTTCCTTGTCGATATCCGCGAGCAGCTCCGAGCTCAGACGTTCCAGCCGGCACTCGGTGTAGCGCATCGCCGCGGCGGCGTCGCCGTCGATCGAGCCGAAGTTGCCTTGTCCGTCAATCAGCATGTAGCGCAGGGAGAAGTCCTGCGCCATGCGCACCAGGGCGTCGTACACCGCCGTATCGCCATGCGGATGGTATTTACCGATCACGTCGCCGACGACGCGGGCGCACTTCACGTACGGCCGGTTCCAGACGTTGTTGAGTTCCTGCATGGCGAAAAGCACGCGCCGGTGCACAGGCTTGAGGCCGTCGCGCACGTCCGGCAGTGCGCGTCCCACGATCACGCTCATGGCGTAATCGAGGTAGCTTTGTTTCATCTCGTCTTCGATGTTGACGCGAATAACTTCTTTGGCTAGTTCCGCCATCGGGATTCCAATATCTCGGATACGGCAAGATGGAGCGACTTCGCTGCGATGCCGGCTTGCCCGGCCCGCGTCGAAATAACGCGCAAGGATACCATACCGGGGCGCCGCGTTGGCGCTCGGAAGCCCTTGTTTCTGGCTGGAAATGTCACCGCGGAGCCGCCCCGTCGCCCGGCTCCCCGAGCCCGGGTGCCGGCGACCCCGTGGCCCGCGGGCCCGCCACGTCGGCAAACCGTTCCGTTCGTCATTTTCGTTCTGGCCGGAACCCGGCTATGTTCGAGGTTCTGCACCGTCATCGCATGAGTCCATGAACCTGCGCACCCGTCTGTGGCTGATCCCGCTCTCGTTGCTCGTTTCAACCACCCTTCACGCGGCCAAGCCCGAGCCAGACAGTCTGCACGGCGTTCCGCGCACCGAAGGCTTCGTCGACGTGTGGGCCGATGCGGCCAAGGGCCGCGTCGTCATCGGCGTGAAGCACCTTGACACGCCCTTTCTCCTGACAACGTCCCTGCCCCACGGCCTGGGATCCAACGACGTCGGCCTGGATCGCGGCCAGTCAGGCGCGGTCCGTCTGGTGGAGTTCCGCCGCGCCGGTCCACGCCTGCTGCTGGTCGAGCGCAATACGCGCTACATCGCCAGTGCGGCCAATCCGGCGGAACAGCGCGGCGCCCGCGAAGCGTTTGCCGAATCGGTCCTGTGGGCCGGTGACATCCTGCCATCCGGCAAGGACGGCACCGTCCGCGTCGACTTCAGCACGTTCCTGACCGGCGACCGGCACGGGATCGCCGACCGCATCGACGGCACGGAACAGGGCAAGTATTCGGTCGACAAGGAGCGCAGTGCTCCGCTGCTCGACACGGTGAAAACCTTTCCCGACAACACCGAACTCGAAGGGCTTCTCACCTTCCAGGGCCCCGGTGAGGGCAAGTTCGTGCAGCAGGTCAGCATGGATCCGACATCCCTGAGCGTGCGCCAGCACGTCAGCCTGGTGCGGCTGCCGGCCGACGGTTTCCGTCCGCGCCCCTTCCACCCGGCCTCCGGTGCCTTCAGCCAGGGCTACTACGATTTCTCCCAGCCGCTGGCCAGCAGCCTGGACGTGCGCTGGCAGCCCCGCTTCCGGCTGGAGAAAACCGACCCGTCCGCGGCAGTGAGCACGGTCAAGAAGCCGATCGTGTTCTACCTGGATCCCGGCACCCCCGAGCCGGTCCGCTCGGCGCTGCTCGAAGGCGCGAACTGGTGGAAGACCGCCTTTGAAAAGGCTGGCTACAAGGACGCCTTCCGCGCAGAGCTGATGCCCGAGGGCATCGATCCCATGGACGTGCGCTACAACACCATCCTCTGGGTGCATCGGGCGACGCGCGGCTGGTCCTATGGCGCGGCCCTGACCGATCCGCGTACCGGGGAGATCATCAAGGGCGCCGTGACCCTCGGTTCGCAACGCGTCCGCCAGGACATCCTCATCGCTGAGGGCCTGCTCGCGCCCTACGGCAAGCCCGAATCGGGCCAGCTGGCAAGACAGGCACAGGAAATGGCCCTGTCGCGCCTGCGCCAGCTGTCGGCGCATGAAGTCGGCCACGCGCTGGGCTTCGCTCACAATTTCGCCGCCAGCCGGAACGGCAATGGCTCGGTGATGGACTACCCCCATCCGCTGCTGCACCTGGACGACCAGGGCAATGTCAGCCTCGAGAACGCCTACGGCGTCGGCGTCGGGCCCTGGGACGACTTCATCGTGCGCCATGGTTACCAGGCGTTTGCCGATGATGCCGAAGCCGCAGGCCTCGCCGAGCTGCGCGCGGCGGCGGCCAAGGCGGGCCTGGGTTTCGTCAGCGACGCCGATGCCCGCGCCCCCGGCGCCTCGCATCCCGATGCCCTGCTGTGGGACTTTGGCGACCGTTCGCTCGACACCTTCGATACGCTTCTGCGCGTGCGTCGCAAGGCCCTGGAAGGTTTCGGACCCGGCGTACTGCCGCCCGAACGGCAGCTGGGCGAGCTGGAAGCGCGGCTGGTGCCGGTCTACCTGCTGCACCGCTACCAGGCCGAGGCCATCGCACGCCTGATCGGTGGAGCGAGCTATCGCTATGGCCTGGCCGGCGACACCACCGCACGGACCACGCCCGTGTCCGCGGCTGACCAGCGCGCGGCGCTCGAACGGCTCCTGCAGACGCTGTCGGCGAAGGAGCTGGCATTGCCCGCCAGCCTGCTCGACCAGCTGATGCCGCCCGGCAACGAATACGAGCGGGGCCGGGAATATTTCGCGACACGCACGGCGCCGCAGTTCGACCCGATCAGCGCGGCGTCGGCCGCCAGCGCGGTGAGCGTCCAGTTCCTGTTCGAGCCGGCACGGCTCAATCGCGTGGCCTGGCAGCACGCGCGCGACAAAAACCTGCCCGACGTCACCGAGCTGCTCGATGCCGCGTTCCGCGCGACCTGGCAACGCGACCCGGCCACCGACGGCGTCACCGGCGCGGACGCCATCCAGCTCGCCGCCAACTGGACGGTGCTCGATGGCCTCCTCGCCAGCGTCGATGGTGGACAGTTGCATCCCCAGGTCGACGCCGTCGTACGCCACCGGCTGGCCGCATGGCAGCAGTGGCTGGCCCAGAACCCGTCGCCGCGAGAATCGATCACGGACAACCGCCGCCAGGCCGCCCAATGGATCGGGCGCTACCTCAGCGATCCGCGCTCGATAAAGCTGCGTCCGCTGCCGCCAATCCCTCCTGGCGCGCCGATCTGAGTCAATACGCCGGCGCTGCCCCACGGGCGGTGGCGCCGGCGTCTCAGCGCGAAAAGGTCCAGGACTGCATACGCCCGTCGCGATACGGCATGACGCCATGAAAGGGACGCGGATCCTCATCGAAGACCAGCGGTAGGAAATGCCGGTCGCCCTCCCACATCGGCAGGGTCAGGATCTGCTCGCGCGGGACCCATTCCAGGCTGCCTTCGGCATTGCGTTCCGCGGGCGTGCCTTCAAACCGGTCGATCACGAAAATGAAGCCGAGCCAGTCTTCGCCGTGCTTGCCGAACCCCGGCCAGCTGATCGTGCCGCGCAGCGTCAGCGCGGTGCACTCGATGCCCGCCTCCTCGCGAATCTCGCGGCGCATGCCGGCATGGACATCTTCATCACGCTCCACCTTGCCGCCCAGACCGTTGTACTTGCCCAGGTGATGGTCATCCGGACGCGCATTGCGATGGACCATCAGCACCCGCCGGCGATCTTCCGACAGCACATAGCCGAGTGTGGCGATAATGGGTGTATAGGGCATTAGTACCTTCCAGGCAGTGCCAAGAGATTCCGCAATCTAGCGCGATCGGCAAAACTAGGGCGAGACGGCAGCCTTAGACTGCGATCGGCAAAGACCGCAAGGATATCCTGATGAGACGTCTGTTCTGTACGCTCCTGGCGTTGTGGTTGCCCGTCGCTGCAAGCGGCGCAGACACCCGATCGGTGGCCCGCGGCTACACGCTCGTACCCGGCCGGTTCGTGCAGGGCCAGCAGCCCGACGGCAACAGCGTGCTGATTGAAACGTCCGATGGCCTGGTGGTCTTCGATACGGGCCGGCATCCGGCGCACACCCAGCGCCTGCTCGATGCCGCGACGGAACAGCGGGAACCGATCATCGCCGTGATCAATTCCCATTGGCACCTGGATCATGTCGGCGGCAATCTCATGATTCGCAAGGCCTATCCCGAAGCCCAGGTCCATGCCAGCGGCGCGATCGACGGCGCGCTTACCGGATTTCTTGCCAATTACAAAAAACAGCTCACGGAACTGCTCGGCCGCGCTGCCGACGGCTCGCCGGACCAGGCCGCCTATCGGGCCGAGCTGGCGTTGATCGACAATGGCGAAGGGCTCAAGCCCACTCACGTCGTTACCCGGTCGCATACCGTGACGATCGGCGAACACGAATTACGCCTGAACCTGGAGCGCAACGCGGTCACCGGGGGCGATATCTGGCTATTCGACCGCAAGACCCGGACGCTGCTCGCCGGCGACCTGGTGACCCTGCCGGCCCCGCTGCTCGACACCGCCTGCCCCCAGAGATGGCAGCGGGCGCTCGGGCACTTCGCGGAAACCACCTTCAGGCAGCTGGTCCCGGGGCATGGCCCGGTCATGGACCGGGACGAGTTCGACCAGTACCGCACGGCGCTTGACCACTTCCTGACCTGCGGCAGCAGCACTGCCGCGAAGCAGCAGTGCATCGACGGGTGGCTGGCGGATACGCGCGGCCTCATTCCGGACCAGGACAAGAAGCTGGCCGAGGGACTGCTCGACTACTACGTCGACTCCGTACTGCGCGGCGACCCGAAGCGGCTGGCGGAACGCTGCGGCGCTACCCAACCGGTAGCACCGCCCGCCGGAGAGTGACTGCGACCTACTGCGGCCGCTTGCTGGCATGACCAGCCAGCAGCAGCCACTTGCCGTCAACGCGGATCCACGTATCGGTCACGTCAAGCACCACATCGAAGGACTTGCCCTGGTATTCGCCCTTCTGGGCCAGGTCCGCCGTGAGCACCGCCGTATCGCCATGCACGCGCACCTCGATATTCGAGGTCTGGTTGACCGACATCCGCACGTCCGGCGCCGCGACTTCGTTAACCATGTCCGTCTTGTGCTTCACCTTTCCACTGGAGGTGGTCAGCACGAAATCATCGGCGTACATGGCACGCGCGCCTTCCGTGTCGCGCTGGAGGATCAATGCGTTCAAACGCGCATCCGCCGCCTTGACCGCGTCCTCGTCGGCGCCGGCAAATGCCGGTGCCGACGCCATCACAGCCAGCAGCACGCCGGCGGTGCGAAATTTCGTCTTCATATGTAACGGCCCTGTGTCTGCGAAAGTGGCGCCCATGCTGCCCGCCGATTCGCGCCACTCACAGAGCCATTTGATCACGGCGTCACCGTACCGCTTGACCTACATATTCAGGAAGTTCTGCAACATCGCATGGCCATGTTCGGTCAGGATGGACTCGGGATGGAACTGCACGCCTTCCATCGGCGCGAAACCCGGTTCGGGCTTGTGACGCACGCCCATGATCTCGCCGTCGTCGGCCCGGGAGGTGACCTGCAAGCAGGCCGGCAAGGTCGATTCCTCGATCGTCAGCGAGTGGTAGCGAATCACCTGGAACTTCGCCGGAAGGCCTGCGTAGACCCCCTGCTGGTCGGTGTCGATCAGGCTGGCCTTGCCATGCATCTGGCGCTGCGCGCGGATGATGTTGCCGCCGAACGCGGCGCCCATGCTCTGGTGGCCAAGGCACACGCCCAGGATCGGCAGTGTGCCGGCGAACCGCTTGACCAGCGGGACACAGATACCCGCCTCCGCCGGCGAACACGGACCGGGCGACAGCACCAGTCGCCGGGGCGCCAGGCGATCGATGTCCTCGAGGGTGATTTCATCGTTGCGCCGCACCGTCACCTCTTCGCCCAGCTCCAGGAAGTACTGCACGAGGTTGTAGGTAAACGAATCGTAGTTGTCGATCATCAGCAACATGGAATAACCCTCAGAATCCCTGTTCGACCAGTTCGGCCGCATGCAGCACGGCGCGTGCCTTGGCTTCCGTCTCGCGCCATTCGAGCTCGGGCACCGAATCGGCCACGATACCGGCCGAGGCCTGCGCGTAGAGTGTCTTGTCCTTGACGATGGCGGTGCGGATCGCGATCGCCATGTCCATATCGCCGCTGAAGCTCAGGTAGCCCACGGCGCCGCCGTAGATGCCGCGCTTGACCGGCTCGAGTTCGTCGATGATCTCCATCGCCCGCACCTTGGGGGCGCCGGTCAGGGTACCGGCCGGGAACGTGGCGCGCAGCACGTCGCTGTTGGTGGTGCCGTCGCGCAACACGCCATCCACGTTGCTGATGATGTGCATCACGTGCGAGTAACGTTCGACGACGAAGGCTTCGCTCACCTTCACGCTGCCCGCCTTGGCGATGCGACCGATGTCGTTGCGCGCCAGGTCGATCAGCATCAGGTGCTCGGCACGCTCCTTCGGATCGTCCAGCAGTTCGCGCTCCAGGTCGCGGTCCTGCTCCGGCGTGGCGCCGCGCGGCCGCGTGCCGGCCAGCGGCCGAATCGTGATGCGCTGGCCTTCATCGCGGCGTTCCTGGCGCACCAGGATCTCGGGCGATGCACCCACGATGTGGAAATCGCCCATGTCGTAGTAATACATGTAGGGCGAGGGATTGAGCGAGCGCAGCGCGCGATAGAGGCTCAGGGGCGATGCCTCGAAGCGCTTTGACAGCCGCTGCCCGACCTGCACCTGCATCATGTCGCCGGCTGCGATGTACTCCTTGGCCCGGGCCACCGCAGCCAGGTAGTCCGCCTTGTCAAAACCGCGCTCCACCGGCCGGGTTGGCGTGGGCGCCACTTCGCGTACCTGCAGCGGCATGCGGACACGCTCGAGCATGGCTTCCAGGCGCCGCATGGCCTGGGCGTAGGCGCCGGGATGGCCGGGCGTGGCGTACACGATCAGCGAGATCCGCCCCGCCAGGTTGTCGATCACCGCCAGTTCTTCGCATTGCAGCAGCAGGATGTCCGGCGTCCCGATACCACCGGGCTTTTCCGTCTGCGCCAGCCGCGGCTCGATATGACGCACGGCGTCGTACCCGAAATACCCCGCGAGCCCGCCGCAGAAGCGCGGCAAGCCCTCGTGCAGCGCCACGCGGAACCGCTGCTGGTACTGCGCAATGAATTCCAGTGGATTGCCCTGGTGCGACTCAACGACCTGACCGTCCCGGACTACTTCAGTCAAGGCCGACTCGCCGATTCCGCTGGCCCGCAGGTGTACCGAAGCCGGCAGGCCGATGAACGAGTAGCGGCCGAAGCGCTCGCCGCCGACGACGGACTCGAGCAGGAAACTTCCTGCCGTGTCTGCCAGTCCCGGCTCGCCGACGAGCTTGAGGTAGAGCGACAGCGGCGTATCCAGGTCGGCATAGGCCTGGGCCATCAGCGGAATGCGGTTGTAGCCCTGCTCGGCAAGGGCATTGAACGCATTCTCATCCAGCGTGCGGATCTGCATCGGGTGATCTCCAAATCATCGGCGCGCCGCCAGGCGCTGGACGCGCAAAGGCTGTGCGGCAGGTCGCCCCCGGCGAGGGAGGCAGGTCAATCAGGAAGAGGGGGAGAAGCAGCTGGTACGGTCAGGCCGGCCAGCATGCGGCGGCGAACGCGGGGCAGAACGTGGGGCGACGCCAGGACCAGGCCCCCCGGGGGTACGACGTTCTGGAATGTTCGCGCGAGACAGGCATGGGGCCGGAGTCTAGGGAGCCGTTTGCGCGAACGTCAAGCGCATATCCGGGCGACACGCCGGCTCCGCCCGACTTGGCACAACGCGTGCTGTAGGCGTCATGGGACCCGTGACGGACCAGCCGCAAGCGCTTGAAATCACACAGGTGCGCTGCACCAGGCCCGTCCCGGCGACGGAATGTCGTCACCGCCCTGACGGAATGGCGATCCCGGATTCCCCGGCACAAGCCAGTAGAGAAACACGCTCGCACGATTTGAGGAGGCTGCGATGAGCAAACCTAAAGTCATATTCATCGACGACGAAGAACGCATGGTCCGCTCCCTGGAACGCATGTTCCGCGGTCGCTATGACGTGATCGCCACCACCAATCCCCAGCAGGTGCTCGACCTGGTGCGTACCGAACGCATCCACGTGGTCGTCAGCGACCACCGCATGCCGGAGATGACCGGCGTGGACCTCCTGACCGAAGTGCGCACGATCTCCCCTTCCACGCTGCGCATCCTGTTGACCGGCTATGCCGACCTCGCGGCCGTGATCGGCTCGATCAACGACGGCGAGATCTTCCGCTTCCTGCGCAAGCCCTGGGACGAGGGTGAGCTGCGCAAGAAGGTCGATGATGCCGCCAGCATCTCGCAGGCTCTGTTCGAGCACGGCGCCAGTACCGCCGCGGCAGAACCATCCCCCAGCGCGACCGACATCCTGGTCATCGATGACAGCGAGGATGTCTGCCAGCTCGTGCGCCGCGCCCTGGGCGACACGCAACGTGTGCATTGGTCCAATAATCTCGAAGACGCCATCGATATCATGGGACAAAGCCACATCGGCGTGGTCCTGTCGGACCTCCACGTCAATGGCAGCGACATCTCCGGTGCACTCAAGCTCCTCAAGCGCCACGATCCCACCCTGATCACCGTCGTTCTCACGGCCTTCCATCATTCCGGACAGCTGATCGACCTGATCAACCAGGCCCAGGTCTTCCGCGTGCTCGGCAAGCCCGTCGACAGCGACTCGCTCGCGCCGATCGTCTCGGAAGCCGTGTCCCGGTCGCAGAAGCTGTCCGTCGACCCGACCCTCGTCCGGCAGTACGCGGTCGAGAGCACGGTCGAGGCCGACAACGGCCCGATCTCCGAAAAGCTCCGTGCCTTGTTCACCCCCGGCCAGCAGCCCTGAGCGCCGGTCTGCACACACATTGCCCCACATTCAAGAGCCCTTTCACTGCCGACGTAAAAAGTTACAGAACCATTGGGAAGGCGTGACCGTGTACGCAGCCCATCCATTGGCCTCACGCGATGATCGCCGCACGAGGCAGGACTGGAAGGGTGTGTCGCCGGTATTGCCGCGGCTGCAGGAAAACAGCGGAAACAGCGGCAATCGTCAAAAAAAGGTGTCGGCGTCCGGAATGGGCGCAATTCGCTTGTCGCTGGCTGCGATTCGGTTCACTCTAGCCCGCGACAAACCTCGTTGAAGCGAATGGGTATTGCCCTGGGGTGGGCGCCCAGTTTGGGGGGACCGATATGCTGGATGGCCAAGTAACGGCGGCCACGCGCTACTTCCGCTCCGGCGCTGCGGCGGCGATGATCCTGGTCATCGCGCTGGGCGCCCTGCTCGCGGCAGCGCTCGTGACGCAACGCAGCGCCTGGTCTATCGAGCGCGCGTTGCTCGCGCAGCAGCAGAAGATCGATCAACTGACCGACATGGAGCTGCTGTTCGCCGAGAGCCGGCGGGCAAACCTCGCCATGCTCGACCGGCTGCGCCAGCAGGATGTACCGCTCTCGCAGCAGTCCTTCAACGCCTTGCGCGAACAAATCCAGCAAGTGCGCGCGGCGCTCACCAAATTGGTCAGCGCGCAGACGACGCCCCGCGAGACAGCCGCCACGCAGGCCCTCGACGCCGCGTTGCGCACCTACGAAGCCGAAGTGCTGACCGCCTTCGATCTTTCCAGCCCCGGCAACGTCAGCGGACCGCGCGCCGGCGCAACCTTCACCCGGGCCGACGCCACACGCGTGCTGGCCTCCAGCGCCAACGCCGACCTCGTCCAGGCGCAGCTGCGCCGGCTGCGCCTGGCCGCCCAGGCCGAAGTGGCCAGCCTTGCGACCAATCTGGATGAGAATCGCACCGCCCTGCCCTCGTCACCGGTCTTCCCACTGCTGGCGGTAGTCCTGGTCCTGGGTGCCCTCTACCTAGTACGTCGCGGCAAAGACCCGGTCATCATCGGAAGCCCGGCGCTCGGCACGGGCGGACGGGTGGTGCCCTCACTGGCGGAAGTGGCAACACCGGCGCCGCCGGCCGACCCATCTGCCGGCTATCCGATGCCCGCCGATCACGAGCAGGCGGCCTATTCCCGCGAACTCGGACGCGCCATCCGGCTGGTCGCCCAGTGCAGCCATGCGCTGGTCCATGCGTGCAGCGAAACCGAGCTGGTCCAGGACATCCTGCGCCGCATCGTCGACTCCGGCGGATTCGGCGTGGCCTGGGTCGGCTACTGGAATGACGACAGCACTGACTTCCGTATCGTCGCCCAGACCTTGCGCAAGGGGCTGGACGAAGCCAGCTGCAACGCCCTGACCAAGGCCGAGGAATTCGGTCGCAGCCAGGCCGCGGCAACCGTCCGCCGCGGCCAGATCATGGTGACCGACGAATCCCCCGCCTCACCCAGCTACGAGCGCTGGTTCGAGCGGGCGGCGGATGCGGGCATGCGGTCGGCTATCTCGGTACCACTGCGCAATCCCGGCGGCATCTTCGGGGTGCTGGTCGTCTATTCCGAAACCGCAGGGGCGGTTGCTCCCGGTCAGATCGAACTGCTGGGCGAACTCGCCGACGACCTCGCATTCGGCATCGCGGCGCTGCGCGAGCGCGACGCGCGCCGGCTCACCGATTCGCCCTATGACGACATCAGCCAGGTCGATCCGCTCACCGGCCTGGCCAATGGCGTGCGCTTTGTCGAACACGTTCGCGAGGCCCTGCGCAATGCCCAGGGCAGCTCGCGTCCGGTGATCGTGATGAAGATCAGCGTCGAACGCCTGCGCTCGGTCAACGAAATCATGGGCTCGCACGCCGGCGACTTCCTGCTCAAGAGTGTGGCCGAACGCCTGACCAGCGCCACGCGTAACGGCATCGTGGCGCGCACGGCCGGCGACCGCTTCGGGGTGGTCGTGGCCGACGGCGGCGACGACATGCAACCGCTGAGCTTCGCCCGCACCCTGCTCAACGCGGTGATGATGCCGCTCGAGCTGGCCGGATCGGAGTACTACCCCAACGCCTGCATCGGTGTGAGCATGTACCCGCATGACGGCCAGACTGCGGAAGCGCAGATGCGCAACGCGGCCGTTGCGCTGTCGCAGGCACGAGCCCTGGGCGGCGGCACCATCCAGTTCTACGACCCGGTCAGCGCCGACCAGGAAGCCGCGGGCTTCGCCCTGGAGACGGCGCTGCGCGCCGCCCTCGATCACGGCGAGTTCGTACTGCATTTCCAGCCCAAGGCGGACCTGGTGACCGGCCGCATCAGTGGCGCGGAGGCCCTGGTGCGCTGGAATCATCCGACCATGGGCCTGATGCCGCCCGGCCAGTTCATCGGCCTGGCCGAGGCGACCGGCCTGATCGGCCCGCTCGGCACCTGGGTGATCCAGGAGGCCTGCCGCCAGATCGCCGCCTGGCGTAATCAGGGCCTGCCGGATTGCCCCGTCTCGGTGAACCTGTCGCCGATCCAGTTCCGCCACGCGGACCTCGTTTCAACCGTGCGCCGCGCCCTCACCGACCATGGCGTAAAGCCCGCGAGCCTGGAACTGGAGCTGACCGAAGGGGCGGTGATGCACGACATGCAGTCGGGCATCGACACCCTGCGCGCGCTGCGCGCCATTGGCGTGCGCTGCGCTCTGGACGATTTCGGCACCGGCCACTCGTCGCTCAACTACCTCAAGCACCTGCCGATCGAGCGACTCAAGATCGACCAGTCCTTCGTGCGCGACCTCACCACCGAACCGGGCAGCGCGGCGATCTGCAACGCCATCATCAACATCGCGCACAACCTCGACCTGAAGGTCGTCGCCGAGGGCGTGGAGACCGAAGCGCAGTTGAGCTACCTGCGACGCTGCGGCTGCGACGAGGTGCAGGGCTTCTATTTCAGCCCCGGCGTTCCGGCCGACGATTTCGCGCAGATGCTGCGTTCGCGCACCCGCCTGCCCGCCCCCACGTACGCGCCAGGTGCGCGCACATTGCTGATTGTCGATGACGAAGTGAACGTGCTCAGTGCGCTGCGCCGCGTGCTGCAGCCCGAAGGCTTCGAAATCATCCTGGCCGACAGCGGCCCCAAGGCCCTGGCCATCCTGGCCATGCGCGAAACGCAGGTCATCCTGACCGACCAGCGCATGCCGGAAATGAGCGGCACCGAATTCCTGGCGCGCGTGCGCAAGCTCTACCCGCGCACCGTCAGGATGGTGCTGTCCGGATACGCCGATCTCGACACGGTCATCGCCTCGGTCAATCGCGGTACGGTCTTCCGCTTCATCACCAAGCCCTGCAATGCCGACGTCCTGCAGGAGCACGTGCGTGAAGCCTTCCGTCACTACGACCAGCAACTGAGCCAGCACATGGCGCCACGGGCGCCGCGTCGCCGCCCGGCCGCGAAGGCACTGCGCGAACAGCCGCACACGCACAACTGAGCCGCCGCGAACCGCAAGGCTCGCGGCCGGGCCGGCGAGCGTGGCCCGCCTCAGGCGGATCGCAGGGTGAAGAACGCCACGACACGTCCCGGCACGGTCTCGTTCCACATCCGTCCGCCGTGCCGTTCGGCAATACGGCTGGCAACCCCCAGCACGGGCTGGCTGTCACGTATCTCGGCATCGCTGGGCGCGTGCGCCGTGTTGGTGAGCGATTCGCGCAACAGGATCTGGACGTCATCGCCCGATGCGTCGGTGCGGGTACGCCGGCATACGAAGTACACAAACTCACCCCGGTGAAAAATCGCGCCGACATCAATCTGCAACGGTATCTCGGCTGAGGCCTGCGCCCAGGCGCTGCCCAGCAGGTTGGCCATCATGATCTGCAACAACGGCCGGTCGCCAAGCACGGTCATGCCGTCCTGCACGAGGATCTCGCCCGCATCATCGCCGCTGTCGATGATCATGCGTTCAGCGATGTCGCGCGTCATCGCAGTGAGATTCAGGCGCTCCGGCAATAGCTGGTGACGCGTGACCGAGGCGAGTTTGAGGAGGTCACCGACGAGCGTGGTCAGGCTCACCGCGGCATGCCGTATGCGATGGACATACCCCATTCCGACAACGTCGAGTATCTCCTCGCATTGCTGCTGCAGCAGCTCGCTGTACCAGAAGATGTGACGCAACGGCCCGCGCACCTCGTGCGACAACGAGGCATTGAACGCTTCCAGATCGCGGTTGAGAACTTCCAGCTGCTGCGTGCGTTCGCGCAGGCGCCGCTCGGCGTCGAGGCGGTACACGGCCACCTCGACGGCGCCGCGCAGTTCCGCCGACTTGATCGGCTTGAGCAGATAACCGAACGGGCCGGTTTTCTTGGCCCGAGCGATGGTTTCTTCGTCCGCATGGGCCGTGAGGTAGACCACGGCGCAACCATGCGCGGCCATCAGCGTATCGGCGGCGTGGATGCCGTCGAACGCCCCCTGGATGCGGATGTCCATCAGCACCACGTCCGGCCGTTTTGCTTCAGCCTGGCGGAACGCCTCTTCCGCGGAAGCGGCAATAGCAAAGGCGTCATAACCCATGGCGATCAGCGTGGCTTGCAGGTCCTTGGCAACCAGTCGTTCGTCCTCGACGACCAACACCCTTACCGGTACCGGGCCGTTCACAGATTTTCCCCCGCCGCGAATCGAATGGTGAACTGGGTTCCGTTGTCCTTTCCGCTGACGATCTCCATGGACGCGTCCAGCTGCTCCACCAGCGTCTGCACCAGCTCCATGCCCAACGAGCTGGCGCGGCGTCGTTCGAGATCCGGCGGCAGCCCGCGACCGTTGTCGCAGACCGACATCACCAGCAGCCCGTCGGGGTCACGCCGCAGCGCCACGGTGACCGTGCCCTTCTGGTGACGATCAAACGCGTGCTTGAGCGCGTTGCTGACCAGTTCATTGAGAATGAGCGCACAGGGAATCGCACGATCCACCGCGATGGCAACGTCCGCAAAATCCGTTTCCAGCGTCACGGCCGAATCCAGGGCTCCAGCAGCATCAAAGACATTCAGGGCGAGGCTGCGCGCGTACTCGGCGAATGGCACGCGGGCATAGTCCTTGGACTGGTAGAGCTTCTCGTGAATCAAGGCGATAGCCTGCACGCGCGACTGGCACTCCTCCAGCGCCATCAGGGCTGCGCTACCCGATATGGAGCGCATCTGCATATTGATGAGCGTGGAGATCACCTGCAGGTTGTTCTTCACGCGGTGATGCACTTCCTTGAGCAGGATTTCCTTTTCGTGCACCGACGCGCGCAACTGTTCCTGGATGCGTTTTTCCTCGGTCACGTCGCGCGCCACGGTACAGGCGCCAATGAGCCGCCCGACGCTGTCGCGGATGGGCGACACCGTCACGGCGACTTCGACGGTCGATCCGTCCTTGCGCAGGCGCAGCGTTTCACGGCTGAGCGAGTGTTCGCCGACGTGAACGGCCAGCGCCACTTCTTCCGGCGTGACATGCGACGGAGGGATCAGGACCATCAGGCTCTGGCCAATCATTTCGTCGGCGCTGTAGCCGTACAGATGCTCCGCCGCGCGGTTCCAGGTCTGCACGCTGCCATCGAGCGAGCGCGAGTACATCGCATCCTCGGACGATTCCACGATGGTCGCCAGCCGGCTGACGCGCAGTTCCTGCTGCTTGCGCTCGGTCACGTCGCGGATCGCCGCCGACACCAGCGTGCCCTCTTCCGTTTCCAGCGGGCTCAAGCTGATCTCTACCGGAAACTCGGAGCCGTCTTTGCGCAGGCCGTACAGGTCGAGCTTGGCACCCATCGAGCGCGAGCGCGGCGAGCGGAAATAGTCAGTCCGGTGGCCCGCGTGCTGGTAGCGATAGCGGATCGGCATCAGCACCTCCACCGGCTTGCCGATGAGCTCGTCGCGATGGAAACCCAACATGCGTTCCGTCTGCTGATTCACCAGCGCAATCGTTCCCATGGCGTCGACGATGACAACCGCATCCGGTGCCGACTCCAGCAACCCGCGAAACCGGGCTTCACTGCTTTGCAGACGCCGGTTCGCCTCCCGCAGTTCGTGGATGCTGGGAATGGCCAGCGCCTGCGGCACCAGCTTCGCCAGCAGGATCGCCGTGGGCACCGAGGCAGCCGCCGTGATGGCCTTGACCACGCCCGAGAACCAGTAGGCGCCGTTCCACAGTGTCCAGATCTCCAGGTAGTGCGTCGCACCGCAGGCGATGATGAAGATCGCGAACAGCAGGAACATCCAGTTGAACGGAAGGTCGCGGCGCTTGCGGATGAAATAGAACAGCGTGAAGGGAATCGACGTGTAGGCCAGTGCCGTCAGGCCGTCGGAGATGACGTGCAACCACACGAGTCCGGGGAGCCAGCGGAAGCAATAGCCATGCGGCATGAAGTCGCCGGTGAAGAAAGTGCCGAGATCGGACACGGAATTCCTCCTTTCGCCGGGATGGAGTTGCCCACCACTCACGGGCCGACGGACCAGCAGGGCTAGCCTACCGCTTTCACCCCCGAGGCGGCACTACGCAGCGCTTTACACCTTGTACCGAATTGCCCGAAGTGGTCCTTGCCTGCAGGGTGGCTATAGCAGGAACAGCAACGCCGCGACGGCGGTCGGCGGCAAAGCCCCCAGCAGCAGTTCCAGGGCGCCGACGGACTCGTCCGCAAATCCGCGCCGCACCAGAGCCACACCGGCCGGATTGGGTGCATTGGCGATAATCGTCAGCCCGCCGCCGGCCACCGCACCGGCGACCAGCATGTACTTTGCGGGCTCGGTGATGGTGCTGATCAGTGAGCCCAGATAGGTCAGCGCCGCGTTGTCCGTCATCGCCGTCAATCCCAACGCACCGAAGAAGAGCAGCAGCGGCGAGAGCGAGGAAACGATCGGCTGCAGCCACCACTGCTGCATTCCCCCCAGTACGACCAACCCCGCCAGGAAAAACCCGACGAGCAGGCTTTCCTTGAGAATCAGCGGGCTCTGGTGCCGCTCGTAGGCCTGCGCGTAACCCAGAAAGGAAAGGAACACCCAGACGAAGATCACCGGGTGGTGAGCGAACGCGACAATGGCAGCGAGGAACGCCAGGTGGATCAGGCTCACCGTCAGCGGCACTGGCGCGGACGATTCCACCGGCTGCTCGGTGCTGTCCCGCAGATGACGGCGCACGAAGCCCGTCACGAGCGTGGCATTGATGAGAACGGCTACCGCGGCCTTCCAGCCAAATGTCCGCGCCATGAACGCGGTATCCCACTGCCAGGCCGAAGCGACCATCAGCACCGGCGGTGCGGCATAGGACGTCAGCGTGCCGCCGATTGAGACATTCACGAACAGCACGCCGAGCACCGCGTATTTGGGCCGTTCGGGAATATCGGCGCGGAAGATGAGGGGAACCAGGATCATCGCGGCCAGGGTCATTGCCGCGGGCTCTGTGATCAGCGACCCCGCCAGCGGAACCAGGGTCAGGGCCAGCCACAATTGGGCGATACCGTCGCGCACGGGAGCCAGGCGGGCCAGCTTCTCCACCAGCGACTGCACAAACGCGATCACCGGGCGCGACGCGGCCACCACCATGATCACAAATACAAAAAGCGGCTCGGTGTACTGGCGCGACTCGGCGTAGTCAACGGCCGCCTTGCTTCCCTGGAAGAACGCCATTACCAGAAGCAGCACGATCGCCCAGAAACCAAACACCACCTCGACCTCGCCGAGCAGGTGCCACATCCCGGCGTGACGTCGGCCCCGATGTGCAAGTGCCTGGAAGGCCTTGGTGGAAAACGTATGCAGGAGCGCCAGCGCAAACAGCAGTGCGGCAATCCATTCCACGCGACTGGGCGACATCGGCGCATCTCCTTGTCCCACTGTGCGGTGGGAGCGATCGACCTGCGGAAGACATCCTCGGCATTTTCCGCGATCTCGCTGCCTTTGAGAACGCCGCTCAGGCCGGAACAGTCTGCCGGGTGCGCGGTGACCATACGGCCAGCACCACGCCCAGGACCAGCAGCATCCCGCCCGCGAGCATCGCACCGCGCGGCCACTGCCCCCGCAGCAGGTGGACATAGCTCAGGGCCGCCAGCGTCTCGAACACAATCAACTGGCCCGCCACGCCGGTCGGCAGGCGTTTGCTCGCGGCGTTCCAGCACACGCCTCCCAGCCACGATGCCAGCAGGCCGATGGCAAACATGACGACCAGGAAGCGCCCCGGCTGCGGCCCCAATGGCATAGGGAATGCAGGATCAAACCCGCTGGCGTAAAGCCAGTTGCCCGCGTAACCGACCAGCGCGAGCGGCAAGGTGGCCAGCCCCTGCGCTGTCGCCCAGGTGCGCGGGTGGTGATCCGGATGGTCGCGCAGCCAGCGCGCGTTGCGGATTGGATACCATGTCCAGCAGACCACGGCGGCGAGCGCGAGTCCGCCACCGATCGCGTAGCGCCGCATATCGGCCGCGGCGCTGACCGTCGCCATTTCCGACTGGTTGACCAGCGCAATTCCCAGGGCAATCAGGCCCAGCGACGGCAGCAGGCGCGACCAGGGCAATGCGGCGGCATCGGTGCGATCGGCCCGTGAAGCCAGTGCAATCACCACGGGCAATGTGCCCAGCAACATGGACGGCAACGCGCCGCCGGCATACTGGATGGCACCGGCAAGGAAGAGGTAATACACGATGTTGCCGATGGCAGCGAGCTTGAGGGCCTCGATCCAGTCGTCGCGTCGCAGGCGCGCCAGACCGGCCCGGTCGAACAACGCCAGCGGCAGAGCGATCATGCCGAACGCGAGGTAGCGGCCGAAACTGAGCAGGCTGGCCGGATACTCCGGCAGCACCAGCGGACCGGCAAAGACCAGCCCCCACACGATGCCGGCGCAAAGCGCGAAGAAACCACCCTGGAGAATGCGCGTGTTCATGGCACCAGCATGGCCGGCGCCATCGGCGCGATCTTGTACGAAATTGCGGTGTCACCTGGCGCGCTACGGCGCTAGCGCGAACGCCGCGGTCGCGTTCCGAGCTGTTGCTGGTACCGCGCCGGCGTCACGCCGTACATCCGCACGAAACGGCGCGTCAGATGGGCCTGGTCCACCAGGCCGACTTCCAGCGCCACCTCGGCCGGCGCGACGCCCTCCCCCAGCCTCAGCTTCGCCCGGTGCAGGCGCAGCGCCATCAGCATCTGCTGCGGGGTGGCGTGATGATGTGCCTTGAAACGGCGCAGGAAATGGAACGGACTCAAGCCCGCCGCCGCAGCCAGTCGTTCCAGGGTCAGTGATTCGTCCAGGTGCGCCTGCATCAATTCGACGGGGCGATCCAGCGCAGCGTCCACCCGCCGCCGGGAAAGTTCCGGCTCAGCGGATCGCGCATGGGGCCGCAGCGTCTGCACGACCTCGTACAGCGCGCTGTCGATGGCCAGCGGTTCGCTGCTGTTCCACAAACCCTTGAGCAACGCGTTGACACGCACAGCCGCATCCGCATCCCGCGCCACCGGCTCGGCGAAATGCCAGGGCTCGCTGCCGGTGATCAGGCGCAGCGTCGCCTCGTCCAGGTAGACCATGCGATAGCGCCAGCCCGTATCGGTCGCTGCCCGGCCCGTATGCAGCACGTCCGGGTTCATCAGAATCAGCGATCCTGGCGCGGCGAGGTAGTCCGCCCCGCGATAGCGGAAGCGCTCGACGCCCTCGACCACGGTGCCGATGCCGTAGGCCCCATGGGTATGCGGATCGAACGCGTGACAGACAATATGCGCCCGGTAAAGCTCGACCCCGCGTCGATGCGGCCGCTTGAACTCGGCGCGGTCCAGTTCCGATTCGAAGATGTCAGGTACGGCTTCCACACGCCGATCATCACCCAGCGCGGCCACTGGATCCACCGGCGCTACAGGCCCTTGAGTTCCTGGGCGAGATAGACCGGCAACTCCGCTGGCTCAAATTGCGTCTGGAAGAGTGGAACGGCGAAACGGTAGGTATCGTCCTGGCGCGCCAGCACGAAGGCCAGCTGCAGTCGCGCGAATGCGCGTCGAAGGGTATCGACATCGATATCCGCGCCTTGCGTGCCAGTCAGCAGGACGATCTGCGACAAGGTCGCGCTGCCGTTCAAGGCAACGTAGTACACGATGATGCGGTCCAGCCGGGAGGCGGCGTCCTCGTGGGTCAATCGTCCCCAGCCGGCCAACGCGTCGAGCGTTGCCTGCGAGCGCATGGCCCGATCGACATGACCTTCCAGGATCACGCGCTCGCCCTGCTGCAGGCCCTCCAGACACTCCTGGCACAGGATCGCCACGAGATTGGCGCGGTAGCCACTGGCCCGGATGATCCGTCCGATCAACCCCGAATCGGCGAAGTGCAGGTTGAGCAGGTGCAACGGTACGGTGGCCAGTTCCTGGCAGGCCTCCGGCTCCAGACCACCCACGGTGATGACCTCGCCGAAATTGCGCAGCGGCGACTGGTAATCGAGCGCGGCGGCGGCGTAGAGGTCCCAGAACCCCGCCAGCAGGAAGTGACAGTGCCCTTCTTCGCTGATCGCCCGCAATGCCGACAATTCCGCGTAGTGATGACAGGCATCGTGCCGGAAAAAGGGATCGGCTTCGTCAATCATCACCAGGAGTCGCCGACCAGGGTGCTGTCGCAACAGGTGCGCGACGACCGCATCCAGCGACGTGTCGACCGGCAGGCCACATTGCGTCGCCAGACGCGGCGCCAGCCGGTGATCACGCAGCGAGATGTACAGGCAGGCCAGCTTCGGGTGGTCCCGCAGGCGCCGCTCGATCGCTTTCATCAGGCTGGTCTTGCCCAGCTGGCGCCCACCGACCACGAGATAGTTGCCGGGCTCGCGGTGGATGATGCGCGACAGCAAGGCCTCGCGGCCGAAGAACGAGGACGGCCGCGAGACACCGCCCCGGGTCTGGTACGGCGAAATACGCGTCGCGCGCAGCTGCTGCGCCATGGACTGGATCAGGGCACGCAAGGGGTCGGTGCGCAGCAGCAGGCCTGTCTGCGTTTCCAGGTCGATCAGCACGCACAGGTTGGCGCGATCCTGGCAATAGGCGCGCAGCGCGGCTTCAGACTCCAATTCCGGCGACAGCACCAGGAGAACATCCAGACCTGTCTGGACCTGGCGCAGGTAGCGCACCAGGTTCTCGCCCGCGACGCCGCGACGTGGCAACCAGACCTGCGCGCGTTCCAGCGTCACCGGCAGTTCCGCGGAGAACTGCCACTCGAACACCTCACCGGGCAATGTCCACCCGTTGCTGGATGTGCAGCGTGCGCCGACGCGCAGTGCCAGGGTCTGTGCCCGGTCCACCGCTGCTGCGGCCGAGTAGCGGACGGCTTCTTCCCAGTCCGTCATCGTCACGCGGGCAGCTGCCAGGACATCATCGCGCCGGCGCAGCATTCGCAGGCCACTGTCGATCCGCGGTAACAAGGTCACCGGTGTACGCACCAGTCGTCCCGGATTGCGCTGTACCGGCCCCACGACCGGGTGCCGCAGCAGCACGATGACGCCCAGGCCCACCAGCACGATGCAGCACATCGCGATGAGGCGCAGCATCGCTGCCGAGGTCTCGGCCAGCGGCGCTTCGGCGCCGGACTCGGCCAGCGCCTTCACCACGTTTTCGCAGTTGGACGGCAGGACGTGGACCGGCAACGGCGGCGTTCCCAGTTCGCATTTCCACTGCTGCGCGCGCGGCTCGTAGCGAAACACGAGCGCCTTGCCGGCAAGGGACTCGAGCTTGTCGACACCCGGCTTGACGCGTGCTTCCAGCACCAGTTCATCCGGTGCAGCGAACGCAAATACCGGATCAGCGCCGTCATCCCCCAGCGCGGCGAGATCCCGCGGCCATTTCCCGGAATCGGCGTACTCGGTGACAGTCACCATCTTCCAGTACTGCAGGCCACTCCAGCCCTTGGACAGGTAGGCCTTCTGGATGTGGTCGGCGTTGTTCCACTCGTGCAGCCTTTCCGAGCAGCTCGGAATGATCAGAATGCTGCCGATCACTACGGTGACCAGCACGATGATCACCTTGCGCAGAATGCCGTCGGGAATCCTCACGCGCCGCTATCCGTCGATGACACTGCGCCCCGCGCGGCGCACCGCCTCGCAGCGCCATTCCAGCCAGGCGCCGCCGTCCTGGCGTACAGCCAGCAGGTTGGCCCAGAACAAGCGGCGCAGGGTCGCATCGAGCAGGTAAGGCTGTGCACGTCCCAGGCGTGCTTCCATCAGCCAGCCGCGCACACGCAGCCGGGCATGCTCATCTTCCACCAGGGGCACGAAGGCCTCCCACAGGCGCGAGCTGGCACACAGGCGGTCAAGCAAGGCCGCGTCGTCGATCGCCGGCTGCTGCGCCAGGGCGACGAGCGCCTCCTCGATCAGGGCCGGATGCCCCCCGCACAAGCTCGACAACCGCGCAGCCAGTGCAGCGGTGACCATGCCTTCTGGCAGGTGAACGCGCGCCAGATCCAGCAGTTCGTCGTTTCCCGGGTCCGGCCAATATTCCACAGTGGCAATATTCAGCAGCGACAGGTCACCACTCTGGTACTTCAGCGCCGCCAGGGCGTCGCCGCCACAGAGCATCAGATGCAGGCGGCCGCTATACATCTCGCTGAGGCTGCGCAGGATTCCGGCCAGCGCCTCGCGCAGCGCCGGGTCGCCCTGCTCGAACCGGCTCACCAGGCAGAACAGGCGCTCGCCAGAGGCCAGACGCCGCTCCAGCGCCGCCTCGAAGGCGAAATCCGAATCCACGCCGGCAAGTCCGCACTGGCTGCCGATCGCCTCGAAATAGTCCTTGGCATCTGCCGTGACACTGTACGGCGGGCGCACATGCAAGACCGCGTTGTCGCCATAGACGCGGCGGGCCGTGGCCAGCAAGGTGTCCCGGAATGGCGGCTGGCCCCAGTGGGCCTGGCTGAGGAGCATGAGAATCGGGTATGGCGCCATCCGGCTCAGGCGTTCGAACAGACCAGTGATATGCGCGCCAAAGGGCTGCCCGGTCGATTGGGACCCCATCGGATACTGCGATTCGAAACCGGCGGCCGCCAGCAGCCGGTCGGTTTCCTGCTCCGACAGACGCAGGTATCTGGCGCATTCCACGAGCTTGTGCCGATGTTTGCGGTTGGGCAGGGATAGGCCCTGCCGCCAGTTGTTCACCGCTTCCCGGCTCATGCCGATTTCCGTGGCGACACCCGACGCACTGGCGCGGATCCGACGCATATAGACGGACAACAGGTCAGCAAATTCATCCGGCGGCATGGCTGGCAAAGAGCACGCAAGGGGATCGCGCACGCTACGCCATGCCGCCGGAAAGTCAACCGCGAGCACGTCTTCCAACGCCATGACCGCCTCACGCCTGAGCGGCGCAGGGCACGCGGCCACGCAATCCCGTCGGCACGAACCGGGTCGCGGCCAGGCCGACCACCGTCAGTTCCCCGAGGTCGGCTTGCAGGAGGCGCCACGGCGGTAGCCGCCGCGGACGCGGACACGCGCACCCGGCAATGCAGTATGAAACAGTCATCGGAGCCCCTGAATGGTGTTGCCAGATAAGGGCTAGTGTCGGGAGTAT
Source organism: Tahibacter amnicola (assembly GCF_025398735.1). NCBI lineage: Bacteria > Pseudomonadati > Pseudomonadota > Gammaproteobacteria > Lysobacterales > Rhodanobacteraceae > Tahibacter > Tahibacter amnicola. The sequence goes on along the minus strand of NZ_CP104694.1, from coordinate 2,911,614 downwards.
CCCGTCGTCGCGGAACGCGCGATCTGTCCGGCGCGGCAGATCACGTACTTGACGGCGCGTCAAGCAGATCGGCGCTACGAAATGCGCAGCGCCGGCGAAAGCGCCGCATGCCAGGCCCGGCCACGCCCAGGCTGCAGGCCAGAGAGCCGGGCGCCGCCGGGAAACGCACGGGTCCGGGGCACAACCCAATGCCCTTCTGCGCGCACTCACCGGTCAGCCCGCGGCGGAATCCGTTCGGGGGCATGGCCGATTGAACGACCGCCAGGCGCACCGGCAGGGGCGGCTGTCGCCGGAAAACCACCATCATCGAGGGACCCATGACTTCAGCGCGCTCGCCACATATTCGCCAAATCGCCGCCGTTGCCGGCGCCGTCCTGCTGGGGCCTGCCCTGGCCTGGGCAGGCACGACCGAAACCCTTTCCGTGACAGTCGCTTCCGGTGACTTCAGCAGCTGGAGCATCGACGGGACGCCGGACCCCCCGTTGACCCTCGTCCGCGGACGCACCTATGTGCTTGATCTGACAGGCGTTCCGGCCTTCCATCCGTTCAATATCAATACGATCAACACGACCGGCAACGGAAACCGCTACAACAGCGGCGTCACCAACAACGGCGCGACCGGCGAGACGGACATCACCTTCATCGTTCCCAATGACGCGCCGGACACGCTGCACTACAACTGCGGCAACCACGGCGCCATGAACGGCCCGATCACCATCATTTCGGAGGAGGTCCCCATCTTCAAGGACGGATTCGAACCGTAAGACTCGCACCGCCGGCCCGCGAAACCGGCGTCTCCCTCGCGCAGGAAGGCGGCCTCAGGGCCGCCTTCCTGCGAGCGGGAGTGCTTTCGGCCGCAAAATAATGGCCGCACGGAGGCAGCCCTTGCACGGGCGTGGCGCCGGGACTCACAACGCGGCCGCAACATCCTTTTCGATTTTCTCTGGCGAATCGGCCGAACCAAAGCGGTCGATCACCTTGCCGTCGCGCCCCACCAGGAACTTGGTGAAATTCCACTTGATCCCCTCGGTACCGAGGAAGCCGGGCTTCTCACCCTTGAGCCACCGGTACAGCGGATGCGCCTTTTCCCCGTTGACGTCGATCTTGGCGAACAACGGAAAGCTCACGTCATAGTTGAGCGAGCAGAAATTGCGGATTTCGTCCGCATCGCCCGGCTCCTGGTGGCCGAACTGATCGCAGGGAAAGCCCAGGACAACCAGTCCCTTGTCCTGGTATTTCCGGTGCAATGCTTCCAGCCCCTTGTATTGCGGCGTGAACCCACACTTGGACGCGACGTTGACGATGAGCAACGCCTTGCCTTTGTAGTCTTTGAGCGAACGCTCTTCGCCTTCGAGCGTGGTCGCGGTGAAATCGTACGCGGTCGTCATGCCTGATCTCCGGTTTCGTTCTGCGACACCCTGAAAGTAGCAACAGCGCGCGAACCAGGTACCGCCCTGCCCATCGGTCCCTGGTCGCTCCAATGCCCGGCGCGACCTGCGCCGGACGCCGGAAAACCCATCACGCGGGTCAACTCGCTCAGTGCGCGTGGCCACCCGGGCCGTGCACGTGGCCGTGCGTCACTTCCTCGGCGCTGGCTTCACGCACCTCGACCACCTCGATGGCAAAGTGCAGCGCCACGCCCGCCAGCGGATGGTTCGCGTCGACCGTGATGTTGTCGTCCGTCACGGCAACGACCGTCACCGACATCGGGCCCTGCGGTCCATGGGCCTGGAACTGCATTCCCGGCTCGATCGTCGTCACGCCCTGGAACGCGCCGCGCGGAACCACCTGTACCCACTCATCGTGACGCACGCCGTAGCCTTCTTCCGGCGAAACGACGACGTCGAACTTGTCGCCGGCCGACTTGCCGGTCATCTGCTTCTCCAGGCCCGGCACGATATTGCCGGCGCCATGCAGGTAGCTCAGCGGATCGCCGCCGGCCGAAGAGTCAATCGTACGACCCTCCGCATCGGTCAGGGTGTAGTGGAACGACGCAACGCAACGATCAGCAATCTGCATGGAATTCTCGCTCGGCCCGGACGGCCCTGAAGGGAAGCGGCAGCGCACTGCCGCGGAAAAGGGCGCCGAGGATAGCCGATTCGGTGCCGTCGGGACGAAATCGTTACGGATCAGGTGTTTTCAAGGCGTCAACGCCGGTACGCGCCAGGGGGAGACCCGAGCAAGGCGCGAGCTATGGTCATCCGGCGCCAGGGGCGGCCAATGCTGGCAAGGCCGTCGCTAGGCGCTCGCCGGGACGCCGGTGTCGACGCTGTCATCCGGCCCTCGCGCGAAGGCTTCGCGCATCCGGTCGTCATCCCGCAGCCCCTCCCACTTGGCCACGACCATCGTCGCGACGCCATTGCCGATGAGATTGGTGATCGCCCGCGCCTCCGACAGGAACCGGTCGACACCGAGCACCAGGGCCACGCCCTCCACGGGCACCTTGCCACCCAACGCCCCGAGCGTGGCGGCAAGGGTGATGAAGCCGGAGCCAGTCACCCCGGCGGCGCCCTTGGAGGTCAGCAGCAGGACGGCGAGCAGGGTCAGCTCCTCGCGCAGCGACAACTCGATACCCAGGGCCTGTGCGATGAACAAGGCCGCCATGGTCAGGTAGATGCAGGTCCCGTCCAGGTTGAAGGAATAGCCGGTCGGCAGAACCAGGCCCACGACCGACCGGGCGCAGCCCGCCTGCTCCAGACGCACGAGCATGCGCGGCAAAGCCGATTCCGACGAGGACGTGCCCAGCACCAGCAACAACTCGTGCCGGATGAATACGAGGAAACGCCATAGCGAGAACCCGGACCAGTACGCGACCAGCCCAAGAACCAGGAAGACGAACAAGGCGCAGGTGACGTAGACCGAAACGAGCAGCCATAGCAGGGAAGCCAGGGTGGCGATGCCGAACTTGCCGATCGTGAACGCCATGGCGCCAAAGGCGCCGATCGGCGCCGCACGCATGATCAGGTTCACCACACCGAAGAGCACGTGCGCGAAATCCTCGAATGCGTCGAGTACGCGCCGGCCTGCCGCGCCCGCACGGGTCATGGCCGTCCCGAACAGCAGTGCCACCAGCAACACCTGCAGCAGGTCGCCATCGACAAAGGCAGAAACCAGGGTGTCGGGAATGATGTGCAGCAGGAAGCTGACGATGCCCTGGTCGGCGGCGGCCTTCTGGTAGCCCGCCACGGCCTTGCCATCCAGCGCAGCAGCGCTGGCCTGGATACTCGCGCCCGGTTCGACCAGGTTGGCGACGACCAGCCCGATCACCAGCGCCAGCGTGGTCAATACTTCGAAGTAAATCAGCGCCTTGAGGCCGATTCTTCCAACGTGGCGCAGATCCCCCATCTTGGCCATGCCGACCACAACGGTCAGGAAGATCAGAGGCCCGATGACCGTCTTCACCAACTTGATGAACCCGTCCCCGAGCGGTTTCATCTGGGCGCCTAGGTCCGGCACGAAGTGCCCCAGCAGGATGCCGATCGCCATCGCGACCAGGACCTGCGCGTACAGGTTCGTCCACCAGCGGCCTTTCATCGACGCACTCCCTCGTCGGGCATTCCGAGGGCCGGATGGTACCGTGCCGGCGTCATCCGCAGGATGCGACTATCCGGGGCGCCGATGCATTTCAGCCGGAACATCAGGAACGGTGCGTAAGCCATTCCCCCGAAGGCCTTCGTCGCCGAAACATGCACAAAAGAAAACCCCGGATGTTTCCATCCGGGGTTCCGATACTACGCTGGGCGGTTTAGATCAGACGACCTGAACCTGGTCAGCCTGCATGCCCTTCTGGCCCTGAACGGCGATGAAGGTAACACGCTGGCCTTCCTGCAGGGTCTTGAAACCCGTGCCCTGAATCGCGCGGAAGTGAACGAAGAGGTCGGCGCCGCTTTCCGGGGTGATGAAACCAAAGCCCTTAGCGTCGTTGAACCACTTGACAACACCGCTCTGACGATTCGACATAACTTAACTCCATGAAACAGATTGAAAATATCACGCCCGCGAACATTCGCGTCGAGACTGAGGTTGCAGGGAGCAAGCGGGGCGAATCGATGAAGCGGATCGTGTGATCTACCGCATCAGGCCACAGTTTACCGTGACCCAAGCAAACACAGTGGTAGCGAATGTACGCGTATTTGTTCCCGATGCCAATAGGCCGCATCGAAATCCGTTAAGTCTCTTCCGGCAATTGGGGGCTTCGCGCAGTCGAGCCCGTCACCCGGCGGCGTTCGCCACAAATACTGTGTATCGTTTGAACTGCCTATTCGATACCCCGGGGGAGTGTCATGTCTTCGATCGGATTGGACTGGCCGGCCGACCACCAGGCCCTTTGGCAGCGCATCGCCGCACACGATTTCGGAACCCGGGGCGACGCCCTGGATTTTCCCGCCCGTCTCGCCCGCGAACATGGCTGGAGCCGCAGCCATGCCGAACAGGCGATCGAGGAATACCGCCGCTTCTGCTTTCTGGCCGTCGTTGCGCCGGATCCGGTCACACCCAGCGACGTGGTCGACGAAGTCTGGCACCTGCACCTGACCTATTCGCGCGATTACTGGGAAACCTTCTGTCCGTGCGTGCTCGGCAAGTCGCTGCATCACCAGCCTACGCGCGGCGGTCGCGACGAAGATCACAAGCACTACCGCCAGTACGCCGATACGCTGGCCAGCTACCAGGCCTGGTTCGGCGCACCGCCGGCGGAATTCTGGCCCGGTGCCCAGGAAGCATTCCGCAGCGCAGCCGCCTATCGCCGCGTCGACATGCGCCGCGTCGTGCTGTTGCCGCGCCCGCGCTGGCCACGTGCACAGACACTCTGGCGCGCCACTGCCGCGCTGGCCGCCCTGGCGATTGCACCGCTGCTGCAGGCGGCCGAGCTTAACCCGCTGGAACTGACGGGGCCGGAGTTTCTCGGCCTCTACCTCGTCCTCGCGATCGTGTGTGCGATCGTCTCCAAGGTGTTGCGCCGCAACGCGCGTGATATGCGCGCCAGCTCATCCAGTCCGAACCTGGACGCCTGGTCCGTCGCCTACCTCGCCGGCGGGCCCACCCGCGTCGCCGATGCGGCCGTGGCTGAGCTGATGTCACGCCAGCAGGCGCATTGGTCGGACCAGACGCGCACTGTCGTCGTCCACGATGCGCGCGCCATCTCCGAATACCCGCTGGATGTCGTCGCGCACGAACTGGGCAAGGGCACGGCATTGCACGCACTGCCAGCCGCCATCACGCCCGCACTGGCTCGCATCGAACAATCCCTGGTGCAGCGCAAACTGCTGGTGCCCGAACCGCAGCGCAAACGCGTTGCCCTGCTCGGCGCACTGCCCTTTATCGCGCTCATGGGCCTGGGCATGGCGAAAATTGCCGTCGGCATCAGCCGTGACCGGCCGGTCGGCTTCCTGATCGTGCTGGTGATCGTGACGGCAATCGCGGCACTGGTGCTGTTCCTCAACCGCCCGTGGACCGCCACCGCCGGCGACGCTGCGCTCAAACAGCTGCGCCAGCGGCATGCGCACGCCACGCGAGCGCCGCGCGACAGGGATGTCGGCCTGGCCGTGGCACTGGCCGGCACGGCCGTTCTCGCGGGTACGGCGTATGCGGCGTACCACGATGTACGCGCCCCCGCGTCGTCGTCCTCGTCGTCCTCGGATTCGAGCAGCGGCTGCAGCAGCAGCGGCGACAGCGACAGTGGCGGCGGTGGATGCGGCGGCTGTGGCGGTGGCGGCGGCGACTAGACAACCCTGCCAACGCGCAGACGAACGAGGGGCCCTGCGGCCCCTCGTTTCCGTACCCATTTGCTGCGGCAACGCGAAGCGTCGCGCGATCTCACTGCATCGTCTGCGCGCGCCCCTGGTCCGCCAGATGCGCCTGGACAACCCGCACATTGGTGCCGACTTCCGACACCGCACGCAATAGCTGTTCCGGCGTCACACCCCAGCGGGTGGACCAGTAATTGACTTCCCAATTCACCAGGATATTGATCGAATCACTGCTGTTGTTCGCAAACGTCGGCTGACTCGTGCTGTGCATGGAACACCTCGCGCGTCCGGCCGGCGGCTGGGCCCGGCCTGTAGCCCTGTGGATCCAGAGTGCACCGGCCCGCTTTAGGATTTCGTTAAGGGCAGGTCCACGCGGCGTTACGGTTGCAGCCCCGCAAATTAGCATTGTTGACAATGACACTCAACCCCGCGTCCAGCGATGCAGCACATGCTCGACACGTCGACCGTTCCGTGGCGACAGCTCCGTCAGCCCCCTCGGCCGGGCCCGCTCGCCGCCGGCGCTCACGCTATAGTGCCGTCCAACGCGTACTGCGACTGACCGGCACACGCCGCCGTCCAGACAGAACACCCCGATTCGCGGAGCTCCCATGAATACCCGAACTCTCCTGACCTGCGCCCTCGCCCTGGTGACCACCCCGGCAATCGCCGACAAGGACCGCAGTCCCGAAGCCCAGCTGGCCAAGGCCATCGCGGGCCGCGTGGCCGGCGAGCCCGTACATTGCATCAACCAGCGCGACATCCGATCGACCCGTGTGATCGACAAGACCGCGATCATCTATGAAGTGGCCGGGGGAACGATCTACGTCAACACCCCAAAATCCGGCGCCGCCTTTCTGCGCGACGACGCCATCCTGGTGACCGACACGCACTCCCACCAGCTGTGCAATATCGACATCGTCAAGCTGATGGAGCCGGGCTCGCGCATGCTCGCCGGCGGTGTCGGCCTGGGCAACTTCGTCCCGTACCGGAAGGTGCGCGAGGAAAAGTAACCGGCCATCGTCCGCAACCGCTCGCGTACCGGGCTGGCGTGTTGCACATCCGCGACGCGCACGCACACGATGGGCGACAAGCCTCGTGACAGCGTCTGGACCAAGGCGCGAGTGTCGCACCGTCTCGCGAACGGCAACCGCCAGCGCCATCGCCGTCTTACATCCCGTACGATCGCCCGCGGCACGGTCCGGCGCTATTAGTCATCGATCAACACGGATCCATCGTAATGTGGCGCATTCCCGATCAACATTGGCTCGACGTCGATCTCAAAAACGCTTCCGGTGCCCGCCCCACTACGCCAGGACAGTGGATTGAGCAGCGCTTCGAGTAGTGCCGCCTTCAATGCGGCGAGGGCGGCCGGCGACCGGGCCAGCGCCAACGAGTTCCCGTCTTCTTCCATTGGCTCGGGCAGGCCGCGCCAGATCGTCCAATCCGCCAAACCGGCCACGCGCCAGGCGTTCTGTGCGAACCAACGCAGATCCACGATTCGTCCCCAGCACATCTCGGCCAGAAAGGACTTCATCGCCTCCCTGTCGAGATTTGCAGCCGCCAGCACGGAATGTGCGGCCCGAACAAGAAAGCGGACAGCAAGTGGCTCCACGCCCGATGCCATCACAACCGGTACCGGACAAGCGCCGCTCTGACTGGGCTGCGCGACGGCAAACGACTCTGTTTGCAGAGCCCTTCGATCAAAGACGTCCGTTTCCTCGACGGACTCCAGCAAGTCGTCAATGGAATACGTCATCCACACTGCGACCACGCCGCCCTGCAACGGTAGTACCGCCCGCTCTATCTGCGGGTGCGTGACACCACGCAGCAGCAGTCCTCGGATCATTCGTTTTCGGCCTGTTGTGAGCAGGATCGCAGGATAGCAACGCTGACCCGGCAATGCCCTGTTTGTCGCAACGCCGGACTATCGCAACGCCCAGGGCACCATCCCATCGACCGATGCCCCGGGCACGCCTTACCCGCCCACTGCGCTACTGGATCGTCGTCTCTTCGGTCGCCGAATTGTTGCCTGGCACGCTATCGAACGAGTTCGCACTGACGTGAACACTCAGCGCTGCCGTTCCCGCCTCCGCCGGCGCGGAAAACACCAGGCTCAATGGCGATGAAGTCGTCGCGGCCGCAAGGCTGCCCCGATAGGAACAGCGCACGTCCGCAGAGAGACTGCAATCCCATCCCTCGCCAACTGCGGAAAGCGGGACGCTTCCTGCTGTCGCCGACGCTATTACGACCACGCCGGTCGCGCTGCCCACACCCGGCCGCGGTGTTGCAACGTGCAGATTCGCCGCAGAAAGCGTGTATTGCAGGGTTTCGCCAACCGCCACAGGGTCAACGGCATCCACGAGCGCAACCGTCATGTCGACAGACTCGCTGCCGGCGAATCGTCGCGCGTAAATGTCACTGCGGTCGGGTGTCACCGGATCCGACTCCCAGGCCAGCGCGAAGTCTCCGTCCGCATCGCTGGCCACGGCCGGAAAGCGCGTGTAGTAGGAACCAGAGAACATCGTCGCCGATGTCAACGCCGCACCGCTGGCACTGTAGTGCCGATACCAGGCGTAAACGTTGGCGTCCGTGTCATAGCTCCACACCACCGTGAAAGCACCGGTTGCGCGCGCCATCGACACCGTCGCATTGGCGTAGGTGCCGCCTGCCGACGATCCCACTTCGAACTCACTGCCGAGATAGGCGCCGGAGGGCGAGAACCGCTGCGCCATCGCCCGGCCGGAGTACCGGCCGGTTTCCGACCGCCACGCGAAAACGGCGTTTCCTGCGGCATCCATGTCCAGGTCAAACGAGCGCTCGATGCCCGTGATCGTGCGGTTCACGCGGAACGGCTCTTCCAGCGGCCAACCGTCCGCCCCATAGCGGCGGCGATAGATGTCAAAACCGGTCGGGTCCGACCAGCGCACCCGGTTCTGGCTCCAGCCGACGGTGAAGTTGCCAGCATCATCCATCGCGACTCTTGGTGTCACACCGAGCATCGTCGACGGTGCGCTGACCACGACAAACTCCGCGCCCAGCGGTGCACCGGCGGGCGAAAAGCGACGGCCGCGGTATTCATAGTTGGAGCCGTCCGAGGTCTGCCAGACCACGACGTAGTCGCCCGCGCTGTTCATGGCGATATCGGCGGCGTTTGCGTAGCTGCGCGCGGTTCCGTCGACGCGCACCTCCGGCGTCAAAGCCACGCCATGTGCATCATAACGACGTGTCACCACGTGCTGGCCGCCGGTCTGAGTCGTCCATGCCACGACGAAATTCCCGTTCCGGTCGCTGGCCACGAACGGCAAGCCCGCAATGGGGGTGGTGTTCACCTTGAACTCCGGCCCGCTCGGGATGCCTGCGGCCGTAACGCGCCGCGCATTGATGGTCGGCGGTGGTGGAGTGAACCCGGACGGTTCGCTCAACCAGACAGCCATCGAATCACCATCGCCATCCATCGCAAGGGCGACGCGCCGCTGGTTTCCGGAAGTGATTGTCGTGTTGACCTTCCATTCGTCGGTCACCGGCGCGCCGATGGTCGAAGCGGCACTGCACACGGCCGGCAACAGCGCTACTGCCACTGAAGCACGTGCAATGGCTTTCAAACACCGCTGCGTGCCGCCTTCCACCCACGAACCCGACGCGTACGACCGCTGGAAAACTGCGCATTTCGACTTCATACCGCGCACCTTCTTCGCTGGGGGAAGAAGAAGATAGCGAGACGTCGTCGCAGCTCACGCGACGCAAAAGCCGTTCGTCGGGCCCCGACGAACGGTGTCGATCTACGCCGCCGCAGATGTCGCCCGGATGTGGCGGCGGACGCCCCAGGCACCGACCAGTCCCAACAAGACCAATGTCAGCACCGACGCTCCCCGCCCGATCGGCAGCGCCACGCTGGTCACGACCCCCATGGGCGTCCGATCATTCAGCACGTTGGCGTCATAGCCAACGCCGCCGTCGGCGAACAGCAGCGCATCAGTCGCCAGCATCAGGTCGACGGTGCGCCCGATGGTATTCGCGTTGATGTGCCTCAAGCGCAGCAGGCAGCTGGCCTCGCCCTGGGCGGGAATCGGCCCGACGCTGAAACCCTGGCTGGAATAATTCTGCCCGGTGAAATTGAGGCAGCCCATGTTCAGGGCATTGCGCGGACAAGCCCCGGGAAAATCGGCGTCAATCTCGAACGGCGCCGGATCAAAAATGCCGCCACCGAACTCCACGCAATCTGTCGCCACGCGCGCCGCGGAAATCGCTCGCGACGAACGATTCGATACGGTGACCTGTACCGTGCCATCCAGTGAATTCGGAATCATGGCCGATTGCGTGATACGGACGGCCACGTCCGGCAAGGTGCCGTAGCGGAAAAGCGCGTTACAGAAAAGCGAGGTGTTGGCGCAAATATGGAATTTCAGGTCCTGCCGGGATGTGGCCGCACGCTGCACGCGGTAGGCACAGCTTGCGCTGCCGCCGGCGGCGATGGGCCCCACCCGGAACGACAAGCTCTGCAGGCTGTAAGGCGTCGGCGACAGCGTAGGCGGCTGGCAGAGTGCCGGATTTTCCGGAACAAAGGTGTACTCGGACAATCCTTCGGGGGGTGACTCGAAAAAGCCCGCTGTCGTCGCCGTCCCGAATTGGGCTGGCGCCGCCAACACCGTGAATGTCAGCCGCCCTTCCCCACCCGGGGGAATCGGCTGATCGCGCTCGGCTGGCGGCGGCAGGCGCACGGAGAAGTTCGAGATTTCCTGCGCCGCCGCAACGCGACCGAACGCGAGTCCCAGCGTAACGACACCGAGCATCCAGACTGATTTTCCGAACATGGCCATGCGATCCCTGAGGTCTGATGACCCTAGGACGCACGCCGGACCAGCCCTCCCTACCCGGACCGGCTCCTGCAGACGCGTGTCCTTGCTCCTACATGGAAATCTGGACGATGCGCCACGTGCCGTCCACGCGTCTGAGCGACACACTCTGCACGCCGGGCGGAAACTCTCCGTTCATCACCGTGTCCTGCACATAGATCCGGGCGTCATCGCCGCGCTGGTGACCAGCGAGAACACGAGGCTGCTTGAGCGCCATCTTCTGCAGCATCTTCACCGTACCGGGCCGATCGAAATCGGCTACGCGCCCGGGCATGGCCTGGGCCTTGAGTACCGCCACGTCGCCTTTCGCGCTTGCCTCATTATGCGCCAGATACACTTTTCCCGGCTCACCGCCGTCGGCACTCCATTGCACATCGCCCGGCACCGGCGTGTCTGCGTCGTTGGTCAACGGCGCATCGAACCTGGCAACGTACATCGTCTTGCCGTCGGCAGAGCGGCTGTAGAATTCCCCGACGACGTGCGTGGCATCCAGCTGGCGCACCACAACGTTGCCGAGCCCACTGCCACCACTGCAGCTCACGCCACCGTCCTTGGGTGCGCAGTAGTCGAGCATCTGGCCGTTGCCGTCGCCATCATCGTTGAAGCGAACCAGCAAGCCAGCCAGTCCCATCGCCTCCGGCTGCGCAGATTCCTCATAGGGCTGGCCGCTGCGCGCCGGCTTGAGCGTCTTGCGTTGCTCCTGCGTCAGCGGCTTGCTGGCGATCCACACATCGATCGTGGCTTCGCCGCCATCGCCGATGTATCGCCACGCCAGCGCATCGGCCGCAGGCACCACGGGCGTCCCGGTCGATCCCCCCGCCACCACCCATCCCGGCGTCGGCGCCGGCACCGGGCTCGCCGCGTGTCCGGTAAAGCCCACCATCGAGAGCGCAAACGCAATAGCGCCGGGAATAACGCGACGATTCATACTCAAGTCCTCCTGCAATCGTCCAAGGCATCGCCCGCAGGTCGTTCGCGACAGCAGGCGTCAGGTCATTGCCACAAACGTCCGGTGGGGCAGAAGCGAACACAGGTGTTCGATGCGGTTCCCCTGTCGACGATACATCGCGGTGGGCCTGGCGAGAACCGCTTGACAATCTGTCCGTTGACAGTGCCCGCACGCCATGCACGCGAAGTTCCACAACGCTCGACCACCATCCACCCCGCTGAACGGGCGTTCGCGATGCCGCGTATTGATACGTCAAAGGAATTTGACCGTACGCCCGCCATCTCACACGCATCATTCGACGATTCCGGCCTGCCCACACAGCATTGCGCGCACCGCCCGGATAGCAACATATTAGATATCGCGCCGCTCCGCATATTGACACGTTGTCCACAATGAATACCTCCAGTGGACACAATGGCAATGCCAGCCAGCTCCATGACCGACAGAATAATCCACGGACAGCCGGTGCCGGACGCCTCGTCCTACCCCCAACAACAGGAGCACTCCATGAGAACGCACATTGCTACGCCGCTGGTGCATCGGCCTACCCAGGCGCGATGCATCCGCTTCGGATGCGCAATCTTATTCATCCTCGGTGTCAGTCCGGCATTTGCAGCGCCGCCCGATGACATGATCCTCGTCTACGCCAAGTTCGAGCCTAAGACTGCCCTCGCCGGCCAGCCGGTAAGGTTCTCCTGGCGCACCGCCGGCGACCCGGCCCTGGAGTGCACGATCTCGGGCGTCCCAGGGATCACTACCGGCGAAGATATTGGCACCTACACCTTCACCGCTTCGGCGAATCTGCGGGCCGTCGTGGTGTGTACTGGACCGACGGCGGCCGATCCGGGCAGTGGCTCCGCCACACTCACCGTCGTTCCACCCGGCACGCCCCCCACTGTTACCGCCGAGTTCAAGCCGAGCCGGATCTTCAAGGGCGGCTCTTCGACGCTGCGGTGGTCATCCACGTTGGCGACTGACTGTTCAAGCACCGGCGCTGTTTCCATCAGCGGAACGTCCGGCACGCGGACGATCACGGCCACCAGCAGTCAGACCGTCACGATCACCTGCAGCAACGCCGGCGCCTCAGCCAGCAAGACGGTCACGCTGACGGCGGTCGATCCCCCACCCCAGGTCCGCGCCAGTTTCACTCCCAGTATCCTGAATGGACCCGGCTTTGCGACGTTCGAATGGGTCGCCAGCAACGCAACCTCCTGCAATCGCGGCCCCGTGCACGGGCGCGAGACGTCGTACTACGCCATGAGCACCACGCAGTCGGTCACCTGTTACGGTCCAGGCGGAACGGACACAGCCTTCGCTGCAGTCATCGTCGACACGGCCACCATCACCTCGAACGCGCCGAAAGGCGCCGATGCGCAGCTGGCGCTCCTGGGATTTGACACGACGGCACCCGACACGCTTTCCACCATCCACGACTTCAATGGCGATGGCTATCCCGACGCGTTCGTGATCGACACGCAGGTCGGCGAAGGCTACGTGATTCTCGGCGGGCCACCAGGACAGGCGCGCATCGCCAAGGTCATCCCCAATGTGCACACGCTCGACCAGGTGAAGAACATCACCATTGGCGGCAAGAACCGCGACGCGATCACCGTGGAGATCTCGCAGTAGTTCGCCAGCGTCGACGCTGCGACAACGCAACACTAGTGGGCGCGGCAACGCGTCGCGCCCGCTACAGCAGCCCTACGCCGATTGGTGACACCGCTGCGCAACGCGTCGGGCTGCAGCTTCTGTCCGACCGACGAGCTGGGCGAATCAGACCTCGCGAATCACACCGACGCTCCGTGGAGAGCACACTCGGTTGGCACAGACCGAGTCGGTTGCTGCCGACGGCAACGTGGTTCTCGATCTCGCGCCTTTCCATCCTCTGCTGACCGTCAAACCACCCTTTTCAGCTACTCACCATATGCAAGAGCTTGCCCCAGCCAGTCAGAAAGCCCTCTCTGCTCGCTACTTTTGACTACTTCATCAAGAACCTGTCGATAGGTCATTTTTCCGCTCGCTGCCATTTCCAACAGCGAAGGAACTCCATGCAGCAAGTCACACAAGTCGCGCACTCGCGAATTCTCAGTTCGAAATGCCTCAGCTCTCATATTGAGAAATGCCAGGTACAGCAGTCGATGCACAACGTGGCAACTTGACGGCTCCGACACCTTTCCAGCGGAATCAGTCATTTCACAACCTCAGCGTGCATTGATCGACGACAGGCGTTTCCCACGCCCGCACAGCAAGTAGCTGACCACAACTCACGTCTCGCTACGGCATCCGCTCTCTAAACATACGATGCACCTCAGCCACGTTGTGATCAACCCAACGCTCTATTCCCAGCTCAGAGGCCCGACTCCGCAACCTATCGAGGACGGTGTCGTAGCCAATCTCACCGACATGGGCAGCCTCCAGGCTTTCAGTTACTCCAATGAATAACTCGCTCAAATGAAAGATCACGCTGCTGCGCGAAGTGTCCCCCACTACTTTGAGCTCACGCAATGCAACGCGAATCGCCTGGAGGATCATTCGATTGGCCTGGATTTCGCTATCGGTAGTTTGCATCGCTATTTGAGGTCCGGGAACATCGAGTTGTCGGGATAGTACCGCTCGTAAGGCACCCTCATATCCGGCGTGATGCTGCTGTTCGGGTCAATCGCTCGCCCCCTGAAGCTCAAGCAACTCTCGCATAGTGAGCGCGTAACAGCCTCCAGGGACAGTTGCCGATAGAACTAGCGGCTCTTCGTGGGATAGCACTCTTTTAGACGCTGCGCGACGCTTTCAAAGTTCGGCGCATGCTTGTACAAAAATGACTTCGCGGCATCGCCTGCCGACTTCCAATTTCGCGCAACCTCATCAAACACCGGTGGAACCAACTTCTTTGCAGCAAGCACACAAAGCTCGCTACTCCTATCTCCATACACAACGAAACTCGAACGTTCCGAAAGCCAGAACATCGATTCGGCTGTAATGAGAAGCGAATCGGGATACCGGGGGTCGAAAGGCCGATTGATCGCATTCCAGTAGTCTGCGGCAGACGCCGTGATAGGGATCCGTAACCACGGCGTAACCGAAAAACTTTCCCTGTACCAGTCAATACTCGGCGTCAAAGCACCTAGCCAAATTTCGCGTTCCCCAGCCGCGCGCGCCAAGGACTGCAGAACACTCCAGAAATCCGCACTCAATGCGTAGTCAAACTGCTCAAACCCCAAAGCTTCGAAGTCTATGTCGAACACCAGCTCGGGAAGTGCCTTGCCAGCCCGCAACGACGCGGCGAGCGCACCGGAAATCCGACTGCGATCAGTTTCTTCCTTTATGAACATTATTTCACTCATGGCATCGGCTGAGGCGGTGGAAGCGGTGTCGTAGGCGGTTGGTCAAGGCGAATTTTTACGTCGATGCCGCCCGTGTTATTTGGACCATAGTAATCAGCCGTCGGTCCACCCGTCGACTTGGCACCGTCGCGGACGACGTACCTAGCGCCATCCTTTTCGTAGATTGCAACTTTCCCATCCTTACTCACCGTTTTCGACCATCCTGAGTCCGTAAGGTTTTGTTCGAACTCAGCCTTGCTGACGTCCGTCGACCGATTCGGATATCGGCTACCAGGGTCGGTGACATCCTCGTAGTTAGATACAGTTCGGCAATTGCAATTGTTGTGTACGAAAACCTTCTTCTCGCCAGCGAAATACGTATGGAAATCCGCCACCGAGAAGTTGTACGTCTTCTCGATGCGGTCCAGCAGCTCAACCTTCTCAAGCAGCAGCTGACCTTTATCAAGGTCGGTGAAGGCCAATCCCGCCTCCATATCTTCGACATTGACCCAACCGCGCTCAGGCACCCAATACGGATGATCGCCAGTGGCCTCCATTTGCTCGACTGAGCCATCCGCTCCGCGAATAGTCAATTGATACAGCGGTTTCGGCTTGGTGTTGATGAGCTGCGTCACCGGCTTGAGTGCGGTTTCCCCGGTCTTGGGATCCCGTGCGTACACAAGCTGACCAACCTTAACGTTTTCAATCGGCACCGGGCCTGCTTCGGTCCAGATTTGTGTACCTGCCGGGAAGCAACAACACGCATTATCGATCTTGTCGAGTGGCGCGTTGTCCAGCTTCCGCCGCGCGTCATTCGCCTTGTCAGCGACCTTGCACGGCTTACAAAGCGCCATCAGGATGTCAAGGGCAGTTTCCGGGCTGATCTTGCCTTCGCGCGCGTCGTCAATAGCCTTGACCGCATCTTCCGCAAAGAACTCGTACAGCGCCGTCTCACCAGCCAACGCCATACAGGCGAGGTTGGCCATACCCTCGCAACGCTTGTCGTCGACCCACTCCTTCTCGCGCTCTTCCTTCCACTTCTTGTATTCGTCCGCCCAGCTGTCCTTGTCCAGTCCATACGGATCGACCCAACGCAGCGGGTTGTTGTCGACATAGGCGTACAGGTTCATGCCCGCGAGGTAGCCAATCGGGTCGCGCGTGATGAAACGGCCGCGATCCGGCGAGTAGTAACGGGCGCGGTAGTAGTAGTACCCCGTCTCGGTATCCAGGCTGCGGCCGGTATAGCCGAACGGATTACCGACGGCGCTTTGCGCGATCGAATTGCCGGCGGCGTCACTGATCGCCGTCTTACCGTACTCGTCATAGGAGTAGCGCTCGACGATCTGGCCTGCGCTATTGGACAACGCAACCACGCTCTGTTGGCTATTCGCGTGGTAGTAGAAATCGCCCGTGCTGTTGCGCAGCTGGATCAGTTCGTCAAGGTACCGACCGTGGACGTAGGTCCGCAGCGTGGCGCCCGAATCGTCCTGCTCCTCGATGACGCGCGACAGATCATGGAGGTATTGCGTGGTCTGGCCACCGGCTTCTTTCGCGATACGACGGCCAAGGGCGTCGTAGCGGAACCTCGCCACCGTCTGGCCGTTGTCGGCCACGCTGAGCAGGCGATCGAGAGCGTCGTAGGTCAGCTTGCGCGTGCCGTCTTCGGTCAGATTGCCCTTGCGGTCGTGCTGCTGGGAACGTGGTCCGATCTGGGTGTACTGATTCAGATTGTTGGTAGCGAACGGGGTCGTTTCGGTACCGCGCTGGCGCTCGTTCCAGTTGTTTGCGCCGTCGACGCGATAGTCCGTATCGACACCACCGCTCAATGCCTGTAGATCCGCATTGGTGATGGCATTGTTGGTCAGGTTTCGCACGTCGACGCCAGGGCGAGCCGTCAGTGCGCGCTGGACTCGGTAGGCCGAGTCCAATTCGACCAGTTGACCGCTATCGGTTGCCGACTCGTGCTCGTAGCGCGGATTGTTGACCTTGTCGTAGCCGTACTGGAATTCAGCCAGGACGGTTCCGCCGGCATTGAGATGGCGCAGTGCAGTGACGCGTTTATTGTCATCGTATCCGTCGCCCGTGCCCGGAATGTCGAACTCCTGGCGAGTACCGTTACCGCTGCGACGCTCACTGACGCGATCGCGCCCTATGTAGTCGTATTCACCGATGGTCACGTCACCGGCAACTTCGGCAATGCGGTCGAGGCGGTCGAGCTCGTCGTAGGAGCGACGAACCTGACGACCACCTGGATACGACAGCACCAGCGGATTGCCGACACCGTCATACGTGTTGCCGACGACGCGCCCGTTCTGCACCTGGGTCAGCGGACGACCGAGCGAGTCGTAGGTCGCTTCCAGAGTCGAATCATCCGCTGCGATAGAGGGATCGTTGTTGTCCGTCATGCGCGTGCGGCGGCCGACACCGTCGTACTGGTAGCGCAGCCTGTCCGTGCCGGCGATACCTGCGCCACGCGCAATATCGACAGCGGTCAGACGATTTACGGCGTCGTACGAGACCGTATGAACCGAACCGTTGGCATCCGTGACCTTGTTGAGGTTGTCGTCCAGATCGTATTCGTACTCGATCAGGGAGTCATCCGCGAATTGCGTGCGTTCGAGGCGATTCAGCGCATCGTAGTGATAGCGCGTGGTATTACCCTTGTCGTCCGTCAAGCCGGCGATCCGTGAGTTGTCGTCCAACTCGATCGTCGTGGTGTTGAGACCGTCCGGATTAGCCGGATTACTCATATCGATAGCACCGCTACCGACGCCGCCGACGCGCAGTTCGTCGATCGTACGAATCTTGCGGTCAATCCCGTCGTACACCATCCGCGTGACATTCCCCAACGCATCCGTCCGCCGAATCACGTTGTGGCGGCTGTCGTAGGCGATGGCCGTCGTGTTGCCTATGTTGTCGGTCAACGAAACCGGGCGGTTCAGTTCGTCGTATATCACCTGCGTCCGATAGGTTTCGGTCGTGCCGTTGGCGCCCTGCTCGATATCGAGAATGGTCTCGAGATTGCTGTTGGCGTCGAAACCGAACTGGCGGACGTTGTTCAGTGCGTCGGTCTGGCGCACGCGGCG
Source organism: Tahibacter amnicola (assembly GCF_025398735.1). Taxonomy (NCBI): domain Bacteria; kingdom Pseudomonadati; phylum Pseudomonadota; class Gammaproteobacteria; order Lysobacterales; family Rhodanobacteraceae; genus Tahibacter; species Tahibacter amnicola. The sequence goes on along the minus strand of NZ_CP104694.1, from coordinate 2,893,662 downwards.
ATCCAGGCCGTCGTAGACGAAGGTGGCGGTGTGGTTGTTATCGTCGGTGACGCCGACCACGTGGCTGCTGCGGTCGTAGCTGCGGCGCGTCGTGACGAAGCCGTCACCCGGCGTGAGCGGACCGTCGGGCAGCGGCTGGCCGGCGGCATCGGCGAAGAGCTGGTCGATCTGGTAGACGCGGCCGAGTTCGTCCGGCAGATAACGCGTTTCCGCGAGCAGCACGTTGCCCGCACCCGTATTGTTGGTCGGGCTGGCGCCGCCGCGCAGGCCGAAGCGCTGCACGCGCGTCCGCACGTTGAGCGGATCGTGGGTGATCTTGGTGACGTTGCCCACGGCGTCGCGGCGCTCGATCACGCGGTCGTGGCCGTCGTACTTGAGCAGCTGCGCATCGGGCTGGCCGTCGCCGTTGTTGTCCTGTGCGTCGCGGAACTCGACCAGATTGCGGTTGCCGTCATAGCGACGCGTGGTCGTGCTGGCCTTGGGCGTGCCGAAGCCGCGTGTCGACGAATACAGCAGGTCGCGTTCGTCGAACACGCGCCGTATGCGATTGCCGAGCGGCTGGACGATTTCCGCAAGGTTTTCGTTCTTGTCGTAAATGAATTCGGTGGTCAGCGTCCTGCTGGTCGACACCTCTTCCGTGCGCCGGGTCGGCTTGTCCAGCATGTCGTAGCTGTAGGTCACCGTCGCCGAGCCGTCCAGCGACGGCCCGTTGGTATCGCGGTTTTCCACCTCGCGGCGAACGATATTGTTGTTACCGTCGTAGTGCAGTTCCTCGGTGTAGAGGAACGGCGCCGCCGAGGTGATCTTGACGACCTGATCGAAGGCGTTGCGTTCGTACTGCGTGACGTGACGGCGTCCGTCGGTGAAGGCCGTGACATTGCCGACGACGTCGTACGCGTAGTCGTTGCGCACGCGCGCCAGCTCGCCCGCCGGACGGCGTGGGCTGGTCTCGGCGTCGCGGATCTTTGCCTTCAGGTAACCCCCGTATCGCTGGCCAATGGCCGGGTCGATACGGTCGCCGCGCCCGCGCCGTCCGGATTGTTCTCCGGGTAGTACTCGTGCAGATCGACATTGCCTTCCGGATCGATCTCCCGCAGCGGCTGGCCGAAGCGGTTGTAGGTGTAGTCGACCAGAACCGTCTGGGTCGAACCGTCGACCAGTCGCGGCGACCGCTTGCGCGCCTGCACGACGTTGCCCTTGCGCTGGTCGGTGACGCCGTCACCGTTGACGTCGCCCAGGCCGATGGAGACTCCGGCGGCGGTCAGGCGATCGCGAACAGCCTGCTCGGTCATGCCCAGGCTCGCGGCCAGCGCCGCAACGTCGTTCGATTCCTGATAGTCGTAGACGAACTGCGTCGTGTAGCGCGCCGCAGAAGCCGTACCGCCGTTGGGCGGTACATAGCCCGGCAAATTGCCGCGCGGATCAACCGCCGAAATGACCTGGTTGAACAGCGGTTCGTAGCGATAGCTGACTTCGAGCTGTTCCTGCCCTTCCGCACCACGCGGCCCTGCGCGCTTGATCCGCTTGAGCAGATTGCCGCGCTGGAGCGGATCCGGGTTCTGCGTGTCGTAGACGACTTCCACCCGATTGCCTTCCGGGTAAATCGTCTCGCGCAGTTCACCGTCGAGGGTGTAGCGGTGCAGCGTGGTGAATTCGGCCGGATCGTTCGGATTGATGTCGCGATTGGTCCGCTCGCGGCGCTCAAGCAAATTGCCGCGCGCATTGTGGATATGGACTTCCACATTGCCGTTGCGGTCGGTCATCGTGACCTGGTTGTCGGGCACGTCCGGCTGATCGGCTGCACCGCCCGGCAGATCCTGGTACTCGAAGTGGTAGACCTGGTCGTTGGCGCCATGGCGCTGGTACACCACCCGGTCCAGCTGGAAACCGCTCTGGCCGTAGCGATTTTCCAGATACGTCTGGCGATTGCCGTCGGTCACCGTCAGCAGATTGTGCTTGAGCGCACCGTTGGCGAAACGCGTCGAATAGGTATACGAGGTGAGCTTGCCTTGCGGGAAGTCGTTACCCGTCGAGGTACCGACGATCACCGGCGAGCGCACGCCCACGAGATCGCCGTAGCTGTCGTACTGGTAGACGACTTCGCGTCCGCTGAAATCGGTCACCGTGTGAATGCGGCCGTTCGGGTAGTAGCCGATGGTGATCGGACGTCCGAACGTGTCGTGCACGGTGACGAGACGGCGCGTCGCATCGTAGGTGTACGTCATGCGATTGCCGTTGCGGTCGCGCCGCTCGGTCATGTAGCCGTTGGCATCAAACTCGGTGGCGAAGCCATACCGGTCGCGCAGCGTAAAGGTACCGTCGGCGTTCTTGTTCAGACGTGTGTAGAGGCTGTTCGGTGTCTGGTAGCTGCCGTTGGGCAGACGACGGTACGTATCGAGACGGCCGTCACCGCGCGCAGCGCGCACGTCACCATCGGCGCCCGCCGGGAAATGCAGGCGTTCGTTGTGGTTGTGATTCCAGCCGTGACCGACCGGTCCGTTGTATTCGTACTTGCTGCGATACGTACGCGTGAACTGGAAGTCGAAGCCACGGCCCTTGATGGAAAGATCCGTGACCGACGCTCGCAACTCGCCCGTGCTGAGGATGACCGGGTCGCCCTCGGTATTCTCCTCATTGTCACTTTCTTCCGTGTCATCACCGCCAGGACCGTCGCCACCGGGGCCGTCATCGCTATTGTCACCGTCGTTCGGCGGGATCGGCGGCGTGCTGCCGCCCCAGCCAGCCTTGGTGATGCCTGAACCGGCGTCGCTGACGAGCTGCGTGCCGTCTTCGTTGACGGTGCCGCGGCCCATCGGCACGAAGGTCGCCAGTTCGTGATCCCACTGCACAATATCGGCCGTATCGCCGGGACGCATACCCGTGGCGTTCGGAATCCGCACTTCGACCGGCGGGTCGAAGCGCGCGCCGGTCGGCTGAATCGTCCACGCGACCGCACCGAAGGTGGCCTGGCCGCCCGGCGGCACCATGGGCAGGCGGTCGCTGTTGACGCGCGTCACCACCATCGGACCGACGCGCTCGCCGTCCTTGAAGGTCACGCTGTTGGCCTTGACTACCATCTGGAAACCTTCCAGACCGGGAATATCCAGCGTCACGTCGGCATTGCCGCCGACGATCTTTTCCCGCGACCGGTCGATCGGCGGCAGATAGATCGGATGCGGCAGCTGATTGGTCTGGCCTTGAATGACGGCCGTTTCGAAATGCAGGCCCGGATATTCGAGCTGCTGCCCGCCGCGGCGAATGCGCACTTCGCGACCGTCGACGTGCAGGTCGATCTTGCCGGCCGGCACCTGACCGTCGAACGTGAAGCGTCCGCTCGCATCGGTGCGCGCGACCAGGCTGGTACGCGTAATCGACAGAATCACACCCGGCAGCGGCGTGCCGTCATGGTCGAGCACGATGCCGGTGAAGCGGGTCGGTCCGTCGCTGCGTTCCAGCACGACCAGATGCAAGGACGCGTTGCCGACGAAGCCACCACGCGTCAGCGCGGCACTGGCGTTGACCTTCACCGTACCCGGCGTGCCGCCGGCCAACGGACGCACCGCCGCCATACCGTTCTTGTCAGTCAACACGGTCATCGACAAACCGTCTGCGGCCGGGGTGCCGCCCAGGGCCGACTGCGCGGTGAAACGCGCATCGCCCGATTCGATCGTGAAGCGCACCGAGGCGCCGGCGATGGGATTGAAATCGCGGTCTTGCACGACCACGGCCATGCCTTCCACCGGCTGGCTATTCGTCTGCGCGTACTGGCTGCCCGTGGTACCGGCAATCAGCACCCACAGCGGTTCGCCACGCAACGCGGTCGCGGTGAAGACCACCTCCTCGCCCTGGTCGAGTGTTCTCGCCCGAACCACGTCGCCGGCTTCCATCGCTTCGCTGCCCAGCGTCAGCCAGACTCCGGCGCGACCGGCGGCATCCGTGTTCACCACGAGGTGGCGCGCGGGGTTCACGCCATCGATCAGCGCTCGCGATCCCGGTGCGGCGCTGATGCTGCCCGCACCGCGCGTGATATCGAACTGGATCGGCAGATTCACCAGGGGAAGGCCGTCGGGGCCGATCGCGGCCACCGTGAGCGGCTGCGGCAATTCGCTGCGCGCGGCGGCGCGTTGGCGATCGCCCGAGAGCAGGGTCACGCGCGGCGTACCGGCGGCGATGCGCGTCACCTGTACCGTGCGGCTGCGCGCATTGCCGACTGCATCTTTCGCCGTGACGCGCAACTCGTTGGTGCCGACCGCCAAGGGCAGATCGCGCGCGATGTAGTAGCGATCGCTGACGGCCGCCTGCACCGTCTGGTTGTTGGTCAGATTGACGATATCGACACGCGGCTCCGGCGAATGCAGGCCGCCTTCCACGGCATCATTGGCGATACCGCGAACGTCGAGCTTGCGTGCGGAGGTGATGACCGGTGCTTCGAATCCTTCCACCGTAAGGATCGGCGCCGTCTGATCCACGTACACAGTGAGATGCGCCGTGACAGTGCGGCCCTGGGCGTCGTGTGCGTTGATGCTGAGCAGGTTGGTGCCTTCGCGCAACAGAAAACGTTCGAACTTGAACGCGGTGCCGCCGTTTTCCAGTACGGCCGACTGCTGGTTGATCTCCACGCGCGCCACCGCGCTGCTGATGGCGCCGGTGATGCTGATCGGGCGCTCGACGTCGCCGGTCAGGTTGGTTGCGCCACCGGGGGAGTTCGGCAGCGGGCCAAACACCTGCCAGTCGGTCGGACTGGTCACTGTGATGCGCGGGGCCTCGACATAGCTGACCTGCGTTTCGGTCTCGCGCGTGGAACCGTCGCCGTAGGTGGCGATCGCCCGCAGGGTATTGCCGCCGTCCGTCAGCGGCACGTCCGCGCGATACATCGTGGCGTTGCCGGTCGTCGCACCGGCCACGGCCAGCAGACCGTTGACGGTGACGCTCTGCACCGGGCTGGTGCCCGCGCGGACGCGCACGTCGACCGGAAGGATCCGCGTGTAGACCGTGCTGCCCGTCGCCGGGCTGACGATTTCCACCGACGCGGTTGCGACACCTTCGAAGCCGTCACGGAAGATGCGATCGGGCACTTCGCCGTCAACGGCCGCCGCCGCTACCACGGCCAGTACCTGCGCCGAGGGCAGACCGGGCGCGGCCATGCCGGCGGCGCTGGTCAACAGGGCGACAACGGCGACGACAGCGGCAAACAACCGAGGGGTACGGCGAGTATTCACGCGGTGCTCCGCAGGGGATTCAATGGCGGACGGTTGCGCGACCACGACGCAGGCCGGTTCTTCAACGCGGTTCATGGCGTGCCTCCTGGTGCTTTCACCGCGGCGGGCTTGCCGCCGCCGGAATTCAGCCAGTCATTGATGCGCACGGCGAAATCGCCCGAGCGTTCCGCCACGCCCGTTTCCTGCCAGCGAATGCGTTGTTCTTTGTCGATGCCCAGAATGGCCGGCATTCCAGACAATTGCAGCGGCATCAGCACGGCTGCGCTGCGCGCGCTCACCCAGCGCGCCTCCGGCAACAGCTGGCGGCGGCGAGCAAATGCACGCGAGGATTCAGCATCACCGATGACCAGCACCACGGCGCTACGTCCGCGATAGCCTTCGCGCCGCAGGGCGTCGATCGCCGCATGGCTGCGCGTCGAGCGCGCGTCCAGCACCACGACCAGGCGCGCCTGCCCGATCTCCAGCGGCACGGCACTGCCGCGTCCGCCGGCGTTGTCGACGAGCAGGCCGCCGAGCACGCGCTCGCGCGGTGGGGTTGCGGCGGCGACGGCCAGCCCGGCCGCCGCCAACAGCGGGATCACAATGAGACAACGCATCATTTTCATTGCACCGTAAAGTTCTTGATGCTTTCGCGTTCGGCCGGCGAAAGGCCGTCGAACATCGTCGCGATCGCCATATCCGCCAGTTGCCCGGACCACTCGCCCGCCCCGGCGAAATCCCACGAGCCGCGCACCACGGCGAAATGGACGTAGCTGACGCGTTGTCCGGCCGCAATGGTCGGCGTCCACTGCCAACGGAAGCCGCCGTCGTCCGGCGTGATGGTCACCTGCGGAGGATCCACCGCACCGGAGCCGGCGAACACCAGCCCGGCCACGCCCGGCGACGACCAGCCGCCACGGCGTGCCGGCATCTGCCCCAGCACCGCGTAGCGGCCGCCGGTCGCGGACGGCGCGGTTCGCAGGTAGGCCGGAGACGACTGGTATTGGCCTTCCACCGCGATGGGCACGGTGACCGGCGCGCCGGTTTCGTTGCTGAACGTGTCGACGATCCGGGCATAGCCACCGTCAGCCGGCACGTAGAAGCGACGCGTCACGCGCAGGCCGGACATGGCGACCGGGCCCAGCTGCAATTCGCGTCCGTTCTGCAGCGCCAGCCCCACACGCTGGTACGGGTAGGTGCGGCCATTGACTCTCAACCGATAAGCACCTTCGTACGGTCGTCCGTTGAAGCTCTCGGTCAGGTACGGCGACAGCGTGCCGTAGCCGTCGATCAGGAACGTATAGTCGGACTGCGAATCGACGAGCGCCTGCTCGGCGCTGACGGCATTGCCGAACTGCACGTCGATCGTCGTCGGCGCCCCCGCCGCGACGCCGCCGGTTGCCACACCGACGGTCAGCGGTGCGTTGCAGTTGTCGGCAACCACGGAGACCGGGCCGGCAACCACCGCATCGAACGCGTAGTGGCCGGCCGCATCGGTCGTAGTCGACAAACTGACGGTCGCGTAGGCCGGGCCTTCGGCCGTCGAGCGCAGCTCGACGCACGCGTCGGCGACGATATCGCCCTGCGCGTTGCGCACCGTACCGGACACGGATCCCGGCACGCCGAACTGCGGATTAAGCGTGAGCACCTGGTTGTTGGCCGACAGTTGTCCGCTGGCCGCGGCAATGTTGTTGCTCGTCGGATGGATGGCGGCAACATCGACATGGCCCAGCGCAACGCGGTCGACCTCGTAGCGCCCGTCGTCGTCGGTGGATGTCTCGCGATCGACCGCGCTGCCGCTGCTGGAAACGAACACGGAGGCGTTCGGCACCGGCTGGGTCGACGTATCGGTCAGCAGACCGCGCACCGTACCGGACGACGGCAGCAGCACATCCACGATCGAAGGCACCGTGACATCACCGAGCGAGCCCGACACACTGGCACTCAAACCGGAATGGTCGTCTTGCGCGCGTACCACGAAGTCGCCCAGATCCGGCTTGACCAGCAAACGGTACGTACCGTCGTCGTCGGATTGGGCGAACCGCGTCTGTCCGTCCGAACCGGTCACGTTCACCGACGGATACGAAACCGCGTCACCGCCGGCGTAGCGCACGTGGCCTTTCACCACAGGAACCGTGAATCGGGCGACCGTGCTTTCGTTGGCGGTCACCGCAACCGTTTGCGACGGCAGGCTCATCTCCTCGGCACTACTCACATTCACCTCGACGTCAGCCTGACCGGCTGCAACGCCATGGAAAGCAACCGGCCGACTGCAGTGGAAATGGCGATTGGCGTCGCCGGAACCGGATCGCAGCCAAACCTGGCAGGTCTCCTCGATCCGGGCGTCATCCGCCGACCGCACGCGAACGTCGACACTGCCGCCTGGCAGGTCCACGTCGAAATCGGCCGTCGCTGTTCCACCGTGCGCGGCGATCGTCGCCGACGCCGACGCGCCATACGAATCACCGGGCGTGTATACGGTCGCCCGGAGGGAGAGTGCCTGGCCCACCGGCAAATGGTCGATGCTGTAGCGGCCATCACCGTCCGTCGTCGTACTGAGCATCTGCGTGCCTTCACCGTTACCGAAGAAGTAGCGCGCATCGACGGTGGCATCGGACAACGGCGTGCCGTTGAGCCGCCTGACCGTACCGCTGACCGTACCGTGGCCGGCCAGTCTGAGTGTGACCTCGGCAGTCTGTCCCGCCACCGTCGTGATCTGCACCGCTTCGCCGTGCACGGAGTTGTCGGGATCGACCCCTTGGAAGGCAAACACCACGCCCGAGGGCACTCCGTTGAACAGGAACCGGCCTTCATGGTCGGTGCTGCCCGAGGTGTAGTTGTTGCCATTGGCCACGTCGTCCATCTGCACGCGGGCATAGGGCACCGGCACACCGTTGACGTCCAGGACCTGACCGCCAACCGCGGCCGCCGCCATGGTCATTTCGACCGGCACGGTCTGTCCGTCGGCCGGCTGGACGATGGTCTGCACGAACATGTTCCCGTTGGACGGATCACGCGCGCGGATCCGCAGCGGCAGGTCGGAATAGTGCGTGTAGTTCACACGACCTTGCGCATCCGTCTGCGCGTAGTTGAACGCGTCGTCGCTGGCAAGCTCCAGGCTGACGCCCTGGCCATACGGCGAGCCGTCGGCCTTGCGCACCTGAATCGCAAAGATCGTGCTCGCCGGGAGCACGAGATCACGTTCCACCGTGCTTCCCGCCGCCGGCAGATCTCCGTTTGCCTCCACCGCGACGTTGACGTTCGCCGGCGGCATGTATTTCAGCGTGAACGTACCCAGCGGCACGTTGTCGACGCGGAACAGACCGTCGGAACCCGTGAGGACCTCGGTGTGCAATTCCGGCAACGCGCTGCGCAGGCGCAGTCTGGCACCGGCCACCGGCGTGGCACCGTCGCGACGGTAAACATGACCGGTGACGCTGCCGCCGCCCTGATAGCTCATCAGCGGCGTGGCGACCGTGTCGACGCTCGCACCCACGCTGTAGCCACCCAGCGGACACCACGCAAACCGGGCCGAGATGGCAATCGTGTACGCCCCGGGTACCGCAGCGACGACGTTATGCAGATCGCCGAATTCGTTGTACTGGGTGATCGTGTTGCCGCTGCTGAATCCGTATCCCTCGGCCAACAGCTGCAAGCCCGGCGAGTACACTTCCGTGCGAATGGCGCAATTGTCCGGTTCCTGTCCGCCGGCGGTCACGTCGATACGCTGGCCGGCCGTCGCCATCACGGCAAACAGGCGGCGTTCGCCTTCGAATGCCAGGATATCCGGACGGTCTCCCGCGGCCGCGGCGTCGAAGGTCAGCACGCGTGACTGCCCGTCGTCGGCCGGGGCGACGACGCCCTCGGCACTCAGCTGCTTCCACAGCCCCTGGTGCTGCACGCGTGCCAGGACCGTGTAGGCACCTTCGACGACCGCGTTTGCAGTAACCAGGCCCTGTGCATTGGTGTTGCCGACGAGGCGTTCGCCGCGCGCGTCGACCAGACGGATCGATGCACCGGACACAGGAGCGCCACCGGCCGTGCTGTCGATCACGGCGATCTGCAGGCTCATCAGCGCCTTGAAGGCGAGCGCAATCGGGTCGACTTCGCCCTGCACAGCGATCGAACCGTTCGCCACCGGCGACAGCTCCGGATCATTCGGATACCGCGGATCGACGACGCGCACGCGGTAGTTGCCCTGCGGGATGTTGGCAATCGTCAGACGTCCCGCCCCGTCCGTGCGGCCTGCCACCCGCTCCGGCTCATCGGGGAGCTTCAGGTACACATAGGCGTCCACTGCGGGAGTTCCGGCCGGCGTGCGCACCGTCACCTCGGCTGAACCGAGCGCCGGCAGCATGGCGTTCTGAACCACCGGCGATCCGTTCACGCTCACATCGTGGCGAACATGCGCGTTGGATACGGGATCGATGATTTCGAGATCGTAGCCGCCGTGCGGTACCGCCGCGAACTTGTAGCGGCCGAGGCTATCCGTACGCGTCTGGCGTTTCACCGCGCGCTTGCCCTTGTTGCCCTGCACCGTCGCGGCATCGCAACCGGTCGCGCACTGGTCGTACGCCTGCTCCGCGGCCGCGCCCGACAGATTCACGACCGCATTGACCGCGGACGCACCGCCGCCGGTCAGCACGGCACCTTCGATATACGAGGTCGGTTGGGTTTCCACGTTGGCAGCGACCACATCGCCGACGTTCACCTGAATCTGCTTGAGCTCACCGCGCAAGCCGCCGTCGCCCCACACGGCTGTCGGATGCGTTGTGTGCAGCAGGAAGTCGTACCGGCCCGCCGGCAATCCGGCGTAGACGTACTGCCCGTCCGGCCGCACGTTGGCAAAGAGCGACAAATAACTGCCTTGCCCGTCGATCGAGCGATAGACCGTGCCCGACGTGACGCTGAAATCGGCAGGCCCTTGCACGGTACCTGTGAGCACGCCGGTGTCGAAAATCAGGTCGTGGGTGGTCGACAGCGGTTTCACCGTCACGCGCGACGGATATTTCGTCGTGGGGTGGCCGGCGCGTTGATCGAAGCAGTCCATTGTTTCCTGTACGGTGATCCGCGCGTCCACACCTTCGGGCAGCGGAATCGAGGTCGCGGTCGACAGCTCGCCGCGTATGTCGAAACTGCCGATCGGCGGCGGATTCGGTCCGCCGCCCACCGCGCTGACAGACACCAGGCCAGGCAGATCGGTGCCGGGCATGGAGCAGTGATCGTCGTGCTGCATGCCCCAGACGCGATTGAACAGGGGATGCGTCGACTGCACCGTGACCCTGGCGCCGCGCACCGGCGTGCGTACGTCGCCTTCATACACCATGCCGCGAACGCTGGCCGTCAGCGCCGGCAGCGGCGGCAACGTGCTGGCGAGATCCGTCGGAACCGCGAAGTTGCGGATGGCTGCAATATCGGTCTCGGCCAGGTCAGCCAACACTTCCGGCGGCAACTGGACAAGGCGCTCCGCCGACGCCTTCGCACCGGCGCGATTGATCTGCTGCACCGCGAAGTGCATCAGCGCCACGCGGCCGCCCGCAGGGACCGACAGGGTCGACCAGCGCGCCGCCAGGGTCGGCTGTTCAAGACCGTCGAAACTGACGACGTCCGGCGCCGTCGCGCCACCGGCAAAGACCTGTGCGCTCGACGGCATCTGATACGCCAGACGCACGTCCGCATCGACAGCGTCGTCGATCGTCACCCACCGATCGTTCGCGCCGACCTGCGCATTGCTGTCGGATGTCGCTATGACGCTACCCGTACGGTAGCGCGAACGCAGATCCACCGCGACCGTGATCGGCGAGGCCGTCGGATTTTCCAGAACGTCGATATAGCGCGCGAAGTAGGCGCCGCGAGGCACGTAAATCTTGCGCGATACGTTCAGTCCGGCGATCGGCGTCGGCTGGCTGATCACCAGCTGGCGACGACTGGCCTCCATGCGTGCACTACCCTCGCCCGCAAACGGCTGGCCGTTGATCAGCAGCTGCATGCCGGCATCGGAATAGGTGCCCTCGCCACTTTCAAGAGCGCCGGAGCGCTGCACGTCAAAGCGGAAACGGTTCGCGTCGTACAGCGCCGTCGGCAGAGCAATCCGGTTATCGAGCAAGGTCAAGTCGAGCAGCACTTCCTGGCCGTCGGATTCGATCGTGAACTCCCCTTCGGCGTAGCGGTCCTGTCCCGCGTCGTAGGCCGTCAGCAAATAGGTGCCCAAGGGCAGGCCGCCCACACGATAGTTGCCGACTCCCGCAGTGACGCCATTTCGACCATTCGCGCCGTCGCCTCGGATCTGCTGGATCGAGAACGGGAATCCGCCGGCCAACGTACTGCCGTCCGGGCGGACGATGGTGCCGTGGACAGCACCGGCCGGCAGCAAGGTCGCCGTGACCTGGATGTGATCGCCGTATTGCTGAATCGACGCCGTCGTCCGGCCCTCCACGAAAGGATCGGCCCCGTCCGGATGGTGGGCCACCACGTGATACTGGCCGACCGGCAACTGGAAGCTGGCGACGCCATTGCTGTCGGCGTTCTTGACGTCCTGCACGATCCCCGCGACGAACACCTGGCTGTTGCCGGCCGGCGTGCCGCGCGCGTAGTTCACCTGTACATCGAGCGTACCGAAGCCGAGCAGAACGATGTCTTGTTCGGTTTCGATATCCACCGTCACCGTGGCGTTGGCGAGACCTTGCGCACCGCTGACGACGTCACGTGCGTGCAGCCCGTGCTGACCCACCGGCACGTCGGTGAAGCGATAGCGCCCCGCCGTATCCGAGCGCGTCACACGACTATTGGGGTTGTCGATGCTCAACTTGACTTCGGCATTGACGATGGGCGTGCCATTGGCGCCCTTCACGACGCCGGCGATCGAACCGGTGGGCTCCATCACGATGTCGGCGATCTCGGTGTCGGCGGCAGTGGTAGTAGCGGTTGCGCGCCCGTAGATCGCACGCCCGCCCTGCGGGTGCGGCTTGTCCGCGAACAGGAAGTAACTGTACGGCGGATTGCCGCTCATCCAGTACGTGCCAGCCGTATCGGTAGTGGCCGAGTTGGACGGGGAAGGCTCGACATCCGAGCAGCGGATTCGATCGTCAAGACGGCAAAGGCGGACATAGGCGTCGGACACGACGGAGCCGTTGTGGCGCTTCACTGAACCGCGCACGTTGCCGGTGCTGGCGAAGATCAAGTCCTGCACCGTCGCGGCGGCATCAGGCGGGAACGCGCCCTGGGCAACCGACGTCGTCACCTTGGTGGCCGGATGCTCCGCGTGCAAGGAGAAACCGTAGACCGGAATCACGGCGTTGCTCGCCGTACCGTCCAGGTGCGACCGGAACTCATAGGCACCGTCGTTGCCAGTGGTGGCGTAGCGCACGCGACCGAACAGGCGATGCTGGCTCTTGAACCGCACTTGCGCCTGCGGCACCGGCGTGATGCCGTCACTGGCCAGCACGCGGCCGCTGATGACACCGGCGTCGAGATTCGGCAACGGTTCCTGCACTGCGGACTGTTCCGGCACCACGAAGTTGCGAATGGCCTGGCGCTCGTCGGTGGTCAGGTCGCCGATCGCTTCCGGCGGCAGCTGCGCCAGGCGCGTGGCCGCGTCGCGCGCCGTGGCGCGATCAATCTGGTGGAAGCTGAAGTGCATCAGCGCCACTTGTTCACCGGGCGCCACGGTAACGTCGGACCACTCGTAGGTCAGCCGGCCGATGCTGCCAGAGAGATCGAACGTGGCGCTCGCTACCGAATTCGTAGCGCCGTCGCCGTCGAACAGATGTCCGCTGGCCTGGATCGACGGCTTGCCGAATGGATCCTCATCGACCTGGTCATCCACGACGACCCAGCGATCGCGCAGCGTCGGGTGGGCCACCGAGAGCACCTGGTCGCCGTCGGAGGTATCGACCACGCGGGCATTGGCCTGCGCATTACGGAAATGCGACTTCACGCGAACGCCGACCGTGATCGGCGCAGCCGTGTCGTTGCGCAGGATTTCGGTGTAACGCGTGAAATAGCCGGCACGCGGCGTGAAGATACGCCGCTTGACCGTGAGGCCGGACGGCGTCAGGTCATCCACTTCCACCAGTTGCCCGTTGGCACTGAGCTGGCCGAGCGTGCCGTTGCCATTGGTGAAAGGAACCCCGGTACCGTTCTGGACGATTTCCAGACGCATGCCGCCGGTATCCGAACCGCTGCCCACATACACATTGTTCGTGCCGTTGACGATGCTGCCGTTGCCGGCAATATCGAAACGGAACCCATTGGCATCGTGCAGGTTGAGCGGCATGGTGACCGCACTGTCGATCAGGGTCAGATCCACATCGTCCACGTGACCGTCGAACTCGACCCGGCCGCGGCCTTCGGCACGCAAGGACAGGTCCGCGTTCTGCGCGGCAATGGTGAAGTCACCGGGCGGCACGTCTGGCAGGGAGTAGTTACCCTGCGCATCGGTGACCGTGTCGTACGTCGTCGCGCCGTTGCAGGTGACGTTGGTGCCGTACACCGGGTCCGGATTGGTCAGGCGCACGGCGATGCCTTGCATCGGCGTTCCCGTCGCGTTCGTCACCGTTCCGGCAACCTGGCCCTGCCCGATCAACTGGATGTTCGCTTCGACTTCCTGCCCCTGTGTACCCAGCACCACGCCGGTGGCGCGGCCACGCACGCGGTCGCGCCGCGGACAGCCGTCGGTGCTGAAGAAGTTCAGCGCGTCGATCGCATAGGTATTGGCTTCGACCGATTCGAAGGCGTAGCGGCCGTTGGCGTCGGTATGCGTAACGAAGGCGTTCAAGAACGGCTCGGGCAGCATCCGCACCACCATGCCCGCACCGACCGGCGTCTGGCCATCGGAGCGATACACGCGACCGTGAATGCGGCCGATGGCGCGCGCCCGCATCGTCACGGACACGGATTTCTGCTCGTTCGGCAGCAGGACGCCCACCGCCGAACCGGACAGCGCACCCACCGGTGCCGGCTTGCTCGCCGTAATGCGGTAGTCGCCGGCGAAGACGCGATCAAATGCGGCGATGCCGTCCGCTCCGGAAATCACTTCCTGGCTGGTGCGGAACGGCGATTCCGTGCTGACGGTGACGCGGGCGCCGGCAACGACGGCGTTGTTCACGTCGGTCGTCTGCACACGCAAGCTGCCGAGGCCGACCAGGCGCACGTCGACAGTCTTGGTATCACCGGCCGATTCGACGCGCGTGCGCGCCAGCCCCATGTCGCCGTTGCCGAGCTCCTCGGCGTACACGGTGATGTCGCCGACCGGCACGAGATCGACATCGTAAGCCGCCCCGTCGGGCAGCGCGACGTTGGCGATCGCATGGTTTGAACGGGCCAGGGTCAAACGCACCGGACCCGGCACAACGCTACCGTCGCGCCGCAGGACACGCCCCTTCACACGGCCAGTGGCGGCCATGGTGATATCGAGCGGCAGCGCCTGGCCTTCGGCGTCCAGACGGCCGGCATTGACGCCCGCCAGACGCGTGACGTCGTCACGCGCGGTCGCCGAGATCTCGCCGGCGAACACGCCACTGACGGAGTAGCGGCCCTGCGCGTCCGTGGTGGTGGCCCAGGTATTGTCGAAAGCCCCCGGGTCGCGACCGACACCGGAATATTCGCCTGCGGAACACCGCCTGGATTGCGGACTGTGCCCGACACCGTTCCCTTGGCCAGGAAGACGATGCGCGACTCGAGCGGCTGGCTCGGATTCAGATTCACCACGATGGCTTCCGTGCGGCCGCGGTCGAGGTTCTGCTCCGCCTGCACGTAATAGCGATCGGCGCGCGTGACCGGGAATCCGAACCGGCCTTGCGCATCCGTTTCGGTGCGCTGCAGGCCGTTGATGGTGCTGCCCACGTAGGTGTATTGCGTGCCGTGCGACTGCGAAGCCAGATACACCGCAACGCCGGCGCCGACCGGCGTCACGCCGTCGCGCTGGAATACCGTGCCGACGAGCGTGTCGTCGGCAATCGTGACGTCGCGCTCGACCACCTGCGCATCCGTGGCAACGCGCCCCTGGGCGCGTCCGGTGCGAAGATCGGCGGTGACAGCCGTCAGCTCGAATTCGCCGACCGGCACGGCCGGCAGAACGAAAACGCCGTCGCTGGTGGTCAGCGCATCGAAGCTCAATCGCAGCCCGACCAGCGACTGCATCGTCACGCGTGCCCCCGCATAACCCTCGCCGAGCGGATTGCGCACGCGGCCGCGCACCACGCCGACGGGGCTGAGCACGACATCGCGCGTGACCACATCGTTCGCATTGCCGATGACGATGCCCGGAACACGGGCACGTAAACGGCCATCGATAAAGGCGTCGAGCGTGAAAGGGCCGTCCTGGATCGGCAGCGTGTCAAATTCAAACGCGCCGCTCTCGGTTGTGACCGACTGGGTCAGGATGCCGCGCTCACGACTGAGAAGACGAATCTGCACACCGGCCTTGAGCGTCTGACCGTCGACGTCGTAGGCGACGCCGCGGATAGTGCCGATGGATTGCAGGCGCAGCGTCATCGGCAAGGTCTCGCCGACGGCCAAGGTTCCCACGGCGGTACCCACCAGCTGCGTGTTCTGTTGACGCGTGGAAACGGTAAAGAGTCCCGCGCCGATGCCGGCAAAACTGGCTTCGCCGGCGGCGTTGGTCGCCAGGGTGCGTACCTCGCGGAACCCGCCGAGAGTCGTCAGCGTGACTTCCGCATTGGGCACGGGCGCGTCCGTCGCACCGACCACCGTCACGCGAACGATGCCTTGGCCGTGCAGGCGCAAGTCGGCGTCCACCACCTGCCCTTCGGTTTCGAGCCGCGCCGTCGCCATGGCGCGGTCGCCGGTGGCGGGATCGATGCCGGAAATCAGGAAGCTGCCCGCGCTGACGTCATCCAGGCGGAAACGGCCGAGCGTGTCGGTGACGGCGGTACCGGCCTGGTCCATCGTCTGCAGACGCACGATCGACACCTGGGCGCCGATCACCGGCGTGGTGCCGTCAGCCCGGAGTACACGTCCGGTCAGGCTGCCGCGCGGCCCGAGGATGTACATATAGGTGGAAGACACCGCGCCTTCCGTCGTGGCGGTAACCACCAGGCGCGCCGACGAGCCGGCGGCAAACACCGGGTATACCCGGATCAGGCCGTCCTCGGTGACCGAGGCCAGCAAGGTGTTGGACAAGGCATAAACGGTACCGGCGCTGCGCGCCGTGACATTGGCCTGCGATCCGTCGGCCGCGACCGCCGTCATCGTGAGCTGCGAGGTCTCGCCCGTGGTCAGGAAGCGATCCGGCGCGCTGAGCGTCGCCGCGATCGGTATCGGATCGAGCTGGCCCCAGGTGATCGGGCCCAATTCGATGATGTCCGGCTGGAACGGATTGGTGAACCCGACCCGGCTTTGGCCGATGCTGCCATCCGAGCAGGTGGCACGGGCGCGGATGGCGCCCAGATTGCCGGGGATTCCGAAGACGGTGTAGCTGCCGTCGGGTGCCAGGGGGCGCTGCGGTTGCCGGCCGTCACCACGCAGGACGCTCCGGCAGGCGGTTCGCCTGTCTGCGCGCTGACGGTAACCGCGGTCAATACCCACAAGAAGAGCGCCGCCAGGGCGCGAAGCGCCTGACGTCCGTACGCGATGTGCATGAAGGTTCCCTGATGCCCCTGGGCAGATCGACTTGCGGCTGCCCGGACAGGCGTCAGCCGGCCAGGAGCCAGCCAACCCAGGGTGCGCGCAAGGAATCTGCCATTGTAAGCGGAAAGCCCCCGCGGAGGCTGACGAATTCCCTTGCAAATCTGGCGATTTGTCACACAAAGAGGTCGTGGAACAGGAATTGACATCCATCCCCCCTCGATCCGTGCGATGAAATGCGCCTCAGGTCATCAACGGGAAAAGACGGGATACATGCTCATGCGCGCCCAAGCCGCGTCCCGGCAGGCGGTCCGTCACCGACCCGCTCGACCTGGTGAGGAACGTCACTATTGGTGGCAGGGATGGCGATGTGGTCACCCGTGGAGATCTCGCCGTAGTTCGCCAACGTCGGCGCTGCGACAACACGACAACCGTGGACGCGCGTCGCGCCCATCACTACAGCAGCCCTATGCCGATTGGCGAATGACCAGCAACCCGGCCGGCTCCTCGTAGCATCGTCCCGCGGGCCAACGGATGTCCACAAAGGGCTCCTCGTCATCGTGGATCACCGCGACGACCTCGCCGACACCGTCACCGCGGCCCCATGCATCAAACGCGTTGGGAGCCCACGTTGCTGGATTCTTTCGTACGCGATCCCCCATTTTCAGCATCCGCGTTCGCTCCCTATTTCCACCAGACGTCGCGCAAGACCAGCTTCGCGGCGCAGGTGCCGACCAGCGCGGTTTGCGCGTAGGGCGGCATGTCGTCTACGTGCCGGGTCTGGAGGTAGCTCAACTGCCTCATCAGTTCCGCAAATGAGGGGGCGCGGAACTCGCCCGCAGGGTAGATCAGTGCCGCTTCCATCTCGCCGTCAGCGGTCAGCGACTGCGGATAGAGGACGATGAAATCCGTCGTGTTCGTACCGTACTTTCCAACGACCAGCGCGTCTGCCAGGTAACGCGTGCGTCCGGTGGAATCGTCCTGCGCGACGCCATAGACATGGTATTCCGCGTTCGTAGAGTCAATCGCGTGCGCACTGGCAACCTCGACATACCAGGGCTCCACATCGGCCATGCGCTTGACGTGCGAAGGATGATAAAAGCCGACGACATCCGCACCCGGCACTGTTGCCGGATGGTAGGTGCGTACGAAATCTCGGTAGGACAACGGCAGCGCATACCCCAGGACACGCTGCAAGTGTGCCAACGCGTCGGCGGCAGATTGCGTCTCCGGCGTAGGTGGCTGAAGCAAGCTGAGGCTGGCCTGCGTCAAATCCGGCGATGTGGCTGGCCCGTCAACGGAACTCCTCTCGCCACGCTGCCAGCACGAGAGAAATTCTCGCCACGCAGCCAGATCCGATACGTATCCGGAGTGCCTTTGCGAAAGGGTGCGTGCGCCGGACGTGGCCGCCCTGGGTGCATAGTCAGGCGAACCGCCACACGCGACCACGCCCAAGCCCGCGAAAACCGTCATCACGCCGACCGCAATGCGGCGCGCCATCGTTCGCAGAATCCTGCCGTACCGGGCAACCACGGATGCGCCTCCCTGCATCGTCCTAGACCCTGCGCCCCCAATCCTTGCAGAACGGTCGGTAGCCTTCGACCTCGATCAATTCTTCGATGACGAACGGCCGCCGTGGCGGATTGCACGGCAAACCCAGTTCGCGAAGAAGGTAGCGCGCCTCGATGCGGACTTCTTCCCACTCCGCCGCCGCCTCCAGAGCCGCATAAGACCACACGCCTGCATCCTCCCGGGGAGGCAATGCCTTCAACTTCGCCATAAAAGCACCTATCGCACCGTCCGCGTCATGGAACACCCCGCTCAGTGCATGCACATACTGTCCGGCAACCACCACGCAACCAAACAAGTAGTTCGCGCCCGGATTGCGATACGCGCTCTCGCGACAGAAATAGCTGCCGGTGGACCCGCACAACACGCGTTGCGCTTCGCCCGGAAGGGAGAAGAATGAAACGAGCCTCCAGGCCAGCTTGCTGCGCTCACAGAGTGGGGGAAGATACGGGTCCATGCAGAAGGCCCCACAAGATGCACAAAGCCATCAACGGCGATCCAGCAACGCAAAGATCGCGGCCGCCTGTTGCGAAAAGTCGCCATAAATATCCAGGTCCGCGTCGAAGCGCTCCTGGTTCTTCGCAATGAATTCAACCGCCTCCCGAATCAGCGCCCGGTTCGCGGTGATGTACTCCGGGCAGTCGCGCAATCTCTCCTCCACGACGTCCAGAAAGCAGCTCGCCATATCCGGTTCGGTTGACTCATTCAGGGGATTGGTCAGAAGAAAGGTCGCCAGGCAGCGGGAGTAATAGACGAACGGTCTGAAGGGCATCCAGCGCAGGTCGTCCACAGTCTCAATCGCGGTCTTGTGAAGGTAGCGGTCTCGGAGATCCTCGCAGGACTTCCCCAGATAGTGCTCATACGCCCACCTCAGATCGAGATTGTCGCGATCGATTTCGCCCCAGTCCTCGCTGGTCGGAATTGGAATGCAGTACTTTTCCATCGAAGATCTCACTTGCCTCAGCGCGCGACTCGGCCCCTCGCAGAGGCGTTCCCAGCCATACTCTGCGATCCCGGCAAGGACAGTCTATACAGGATGGAGACCACCAGCGACGCAATCGACCTCATGATCGCCTACGTCCGCCGTGATCTGAGCACGGATGAATTCACCGAGCACTATCCGGAAATCTGGAGAGAACTACGCGACACGCACCACCTGGCTCGGGAGAACGCATATGTCCAACGCGCGCTCGACTGCATTTTCACCGCCATTGACGACGCCGACAGATCCGCTCAAGGGGATTACACACTCTGGATCACTGTACGCGCCACATTGAACGTCATTCACGGCATTCCGCGATAACTGCGCATCAAAACCTTGTGTCGAACAACGCAGTCACCAACTACCGAGCTCGTCAGGCACGTCGTACATCGTGCCGTCAAATTTCACGGTGTAGCCGATCCGCGTTTCGGTCACCTCGCCTTCGCTGCAATCGGCAGCCAGCCCCTGGTCCGTGAGAACCTCATCGACCGCGATATCGAAACGCCCCTGTGAACGCGTCGGCAGCATGCGCAAGGTTCTCGCTGCACTACGCGACGCCGCCGCGCAGTCACCGGCCGCCGGATCAGTGGCGTGGAATCCCATGGAAATCCACTCACTCACCTGCCCGATCCGATTTTCCTGCGGCAGGAACAGCGCCAGCGACCGCGTGCTGGATCGACTCCCCCTCCGCGACATCACAACGCCGAACGCCAGCTCGCTGGCGGAGAGTCGATATCGCGCGGTATCAATCACGACCTCATGCAGCGTGAGTGCGTCAGACACCAGCGCTTTGGGAAAATGGCCGTGACTGCGCACAGCCTGGGTTTTCGTGTCAGCAACGACCAGATGCAGGTCGAAATACTGCTCGTCCCACGGCCCGCCGTCGCCGTAGGGAATCGCGAAGATCGTGAGGCCCGGGCGACCCGGCCACGCCTTGCAGGCGGTCAGCTCCGGCCGGTACTCCCTGTCTGGCTCAAACCGGCTGGCCAGCGTGGCAAGCGCGGGGCTGTCGCACGTCGCTCCGGCGGACGGCGCCATCAATAGGCAGGTGGCGAACAGCCAGCACGCACTGCGTTTCATGGCGATACCCTCCGGACGAAAGCGCGCCCAGTATGGCGCCAGCCTGCTGGCCGAGCCATGGCGGTTCGATGGCAGGCCGCTGGGGAATCGGAGAATTTGCCGTGCGCCAGGGCAACTGTGGCGACTTCGGTGCCGTCAGCACGACGAACGCGGCTTCACAACGCTCGCGCGTGAAGCGCTACGCAGGGCGTAGTGACAGACACAATGGGGAGATAAGGAACGTGGATACTCGCGCCGCCGAAATCATCCCGACGTAACGCAGGCGCCTTGGTGCCCCGAGCCGGACTCGAACCGGCATGACCTTGCGGTCGAGGGATTTTAAGTCCCTTGCGTCTACCGATTTCGCCATCGGGGCGGACGCGTCTCACTCAGAGGGAGTGGAGCGGCGGTGAGGATGCGGGATTCGCGCGAAAAGGGAAAGATGGAGGCCTGGGTCGGAATCGAACCGGCGTACACGGCTTTGCAGGCCGCTGCATGACCACTCTGCCACCAGGCCATCTTTCCCAGCAAGCCCGCGTAGCGGCAGGCTGGAAAAGAAAACCTCGGATGCCCGAGGTTTTCTGAAAATCGTGGAGCGGGAAACGAGACTCGAACTCGCGACCCCGACCTTGGCAAGGTCGTGCTCTACCAACTGAGCTATTCCCGCACCGGAGACCGCGCATTTTAGGCATCGAGCGGTCGAAGTCAATAGTTTTCGACGCCGATCGTGACAACGCGCCCCATCCGCCGTGCGGCGGCGGGTCAATCGCGCTCGCGCAGCACCGGCCAGGCCGCCTTCACGTAGACGAAGGCCGACCAGATCGTGAGCGCTGCCGCGGCGACCAGCAGGTACTCACCGATACGGTACAGGCGCAATTCCGGGAAATCGTGCTGGTGCAGCAGCACCACCAGGGCGACCATCTGCACGATGGTCTTGATCTTGCCTACCAGGGCCACTTTCACGCGGGCACGCTGGCCGATTTCCGCCATCCATTCGCGCAGGGCGGAAATGCTGATTTCGCGGCCCACGATTACAGCGCTGGTGACAGCCAGCATCGGCGTCGGGTTCTGCTGCACCAGCAGGAACAGTGTCACCGCCACCATCAGCTTGTCGGCCACCGGGTCCAGGAAGGCGCCGAAGGCCGAGGTCAATCCGTAGCGTCGTGCGATCCAGCCATCGAGCCAATCGGTGAGCGCTGCGGCGATGAAGATGGCGGCGGCGGCAAGATTGGCACCGCGAAAGGGGGAGTAGAACACCACCACCATCACCGGTAGCAGCACGATGCGGAACAGCGTCAGCATCGTTGGCAAGGTCAAGCGAGTGGATCGCACAGGGCTTCCTTGTTGGGGTGCGTCCCGGTGGCTGGCCGGGGGGCGCAGTGTGACACGCAGCGCCGGCCGTCAGCCATGGAACCGCGCATAGATCCGTTCGGCGAGGTCGCGGCTGACCCCTTTCACACCCATCAGCTCTTCCACACCGGCCCGGGCGATGCCGCCCAGTCCGCCGAAGTGCTTGAGCAAGGCCGAGCGCCGCTTGGCGCCCACGCCTTCGATCTCCTCCAGGCTCGATTTCTCGCGCGCCTTCTCGCGCCGCTGGCGGTGACCGGTAATAGCAAAGCGATGCGCCTCGTCCCGGACAGACTGGATCAGGTGCGACGCCGGCGAATCCGGGCCCGGCCACAAGCTGCGGCCGCTATCGCCCAGGATCAAGGTTTCGTGACCGGCGCGACGCTCAGGCCCCTTGGCGACACCGATCACCTGCACGCAGGTCACGCCCAGATCGTTCAGCACGGCCAGCGCCTGCGCCACCTGTCCTTTGCCACCGTCGATCAGCAGGATGTCCGGCAGCACGCCCTCGCCCGCTGTCAGTCGCTTGTAGCGGCGCTCCAGGGCCTGGTGCATGGCGGCGTAGTCGTCGCCGGGTTCGATGCCCGTGATATTGAAGCGGCGATACTGCGATTTCTCCGGCCCGTCGGGCCCGTACACCACGCACGAGGCCACCGTTGCCTCACCCATGGTGTGGCTGATATCGAAGCACTCGATACGCTGCGGCACTTCGTCCAGTTCCAGCAACTCCCGCAGAGATTCGAACCGCTCCCGCATGGTCTGGTGGCTGGCCAGTCGGGCCGCCAGCGCCGCACCGGCATTCTTGACGGCCAGTTCGAGAAACCGCGCCCGTTCCGCGCGTACCGCGCCCTTGATCTCCACCTTGTGCGCCACCTGCTGCGCGAGCGCGTCGGCCAGGATCTCCGCATCTTCCGGCAGGTGGCTGACGATCAGTTCCTCGGGCACTGGCCGTTCCAGGTAGTACTGCGCGATGAAGGCGGCCATCACGTCCGCTTCACTGGCATCGAGCGGGAGCTTCGGAAAATAGTCGCGCGAGCCCAGGCTGATGCCATTGCGGAAGTACAGCACCGACACGCACGCCATGCCGTTGGCGATGCGGCACGCCAGTACGTCCATGTCGGCGCTGGCGCCATGCACGTAGTGGCGCGCCTGGATCTGCTTGAGCGTGGCGATCTGGTCGCGCAGCGCGGCGGCGCGTTCGAACTCGAGCGCACCGCTGGCCGTTTCCATGCGTGCGACCATCTCGTCGATCACCGCGGTGCTCTTGCCTTCCAGGAACATCGCCGCGTGGCGCACGCTGGCGGCATAGTCGTCCGGCTGCACCAGGCCCACGCAGGGAGCGCTGCAGCGCTTGATCTGGTATTGCAGGCACGGCCGCGTGCGGTTCTTGAAGTAGCTGTCCTCGCACTGGCGCACCTGGAACAGCTTCTGCATCAGGTTGAGGCTCTCGCGTACCGCGAAACTGCTGGGATACGGCCCGAAATAGCGCCCCTTTCCGCTCATCGCGCCACGGTGGAACACCATCTTCGGCACGTCCTCGCCGGTGGCGAGAAAAATATACGGATAGCTTTTGTCATCCCGCAACATGATGTTGTAGCGGGGCTTGAGCGACTTGATCAGCTGCGCTTCGAGAATCAGCGCCTCGCCTTCGGTGCGCGTGAGCGTCGTCTCGACGCGGGCGATCTGCGAAATCATCGCCATGATGCGCGGTTCGAGCCGCGGCTTCAGGAAATAGCTGCCGACGCGTTTCTTCAGGTCGCGCGCCTTGCCCACATACAGCAGCTCGCCGCCCGCATCGATCATGCGATAGACGCCGGGGGAGCTGGTCAGGGTGCGGACGAATGCCTTGCCGTCGAACGCGGCCGATGCGTGCGTGGGTTCCATAGACCTCGATTGTAGGGGCGCGGCCGCCATTTCCCAGCTGCGCGCGGGATCAGCAGACGCCCCGGCGAGCCGGGGCGTTGCAGGCTACTCGCCGACCGGGATGCGTTTGCAACTGCCGTCGGTCAGGTCCACCCGCACCACCTCG
Organism: Tahibacter amnicola; assembly: GCF_025398735.1. Lineage (NCBI taxonomy): Bacteria > Pseudomonadati > Pseudomonadota > Gammaproteobacteria > Lysobacterales > Rhodanobacteraceae > Tahibacter > Tahibacter amnicola. The sequence continues at coordinate 2,869,892 of NZ_CP104694.1, read as the reverse complement.
TGCGCATTGGTGTTGGCGACCCACAGCGCGCCCTGGCCGAGGCTGACGCCCTCGGGCTGGTTGAAGCGGTACGAGAGGTTGAATGCCCGCACCTCGCCCGTCTTCACGTTCAGCGCCTTGAGCTTGCCGTTGTAGCTGTCGGCGATGAACACCAGGCCGCGCGGATCCAGCGCGATGCCCAGCGGATGCTGCAGCCGCACGACTTCCCGCTTGCCCGTGGTGTCGCCGAACTCCCACGGCCCGCTGCCGATAATGGTGGTGACCTGGCGATCGACCAGGCGGACGGCACGGATCGCCCCGGCCTGGGCGTCGGCCACGATCAGCGCATGGCCCAGCACGGCAACCGCGCAGGGCTGGGCGAACGTGGCGTAGGCGCCAGCGCCGTTATCGATGCCGAGCTTGCCGGAGCCGGCCAGCACGTCGATATGCCCCTTGGCCAGGTCCAGGTCCCAGATCTGGTTCTGCCCGGCCATAGCGATGTAGAGATGATCCGCATGGCAGGCCAGGTCGACCGGCGCGCACATGTTCACCGTCGTAGGGGCCGGATGGTCCTGCGGACGGTCACGGCCGGCCTTGCCGGTGCCGGCGATCGTCTCGACCTCGCCCGACAGCAGCCGGATCCGGCGGATCGCGTGATTGCCGGTATCGGCGACGAACAGGGAATCCTTGCCCAGGGCGAGGCCCTGCGGCGAGGAAAGCCCGCAATCGATCAGGCGTCCGTCCCAGTACCCCGCGGTACCCGAGCCGAACTGGCGCAGGATGCGGCCGTCCAGCGTGGTTTCGATCACCCGGTGGTGCGCGGTATCGGCGATGTAGAGGTATTGATCGGTGGCCAGCACGCGCGAGGGAAACGACAGCGCCCCGCGCGGTTCCGGCCGCACCACGGCCGGCCAGGATTCGTACACCCGCACATCGCGGTTGATCGCTTCTTCCAGCAGTGCCGAGATGCGCTTGTCGATCTCCGCCCGGTGCCCTTCGCCGGTGAACAGGTCGACGATGCGGCCATCGGCGTCGAGCAGTACGACAGTCGGCCAGGCCTGCACGCCGATCTGCTGCCACAGCACATAGCCCGGATCATTCGCCACCGGATGGCGCAGGTGGTACCGGTTTACGGCCTTGAGCACCGCGCTGCCGGTGCGCTGGCTGGTGTACTTGGGCGTGTGGATGCCGATGACGCTGAGCCCGTCGTGGTAGCGGTTTTCCAGCCACGCCAGGTCAGCCAGCAGGTTGATGCAGTTGACGCAGTCGAAGGTCCAGAAATAGATCAGCGTCACGCGCCCGCGCAGCGCGGCGGACGCCGGCGCCTGCGAGGTGTTGACCCATTCCAGCCCCGGTGGAAATTCAAAGGCGTCCACAGCCGTTCCCATGCGTCGCTCTCCCGTTCCGTGGCCCCGATTATCAACGCTTTGCGTAGCGCGCCAAGACGTTGCGGGCGAATTCTTCCGCCAGATCTACCACATGCTCGAAATCCGCATCCGCACCGAAGTACGGATCAGGCACTTCCTGCGGGGTCTCAAGGCCGGCGAAGGCCAGCGCCAACTCAACGCGCGCGCTCGCGTCTGCCGGGCGCAACAGCTGCAGCTCGCGCAGGTTTTCCCGGTCGGCCGCCAGCAGCCAGTCGTATTCGTAGAAGTGGTTCACGTGCAGCTGGCGCGCCCGGTGCCGGTCCATCGAATAGCCCCGGCGCGTCGCCGAGGCGCAGCTGCGCGGGTCCGCCGCGCGCCCGACGTGCCAGGCGCCGGTGCCCACGGAAGCCACTTCCCACTTGAGGCCGGCGCGGCGCACGTGGTCCCGCAGCACCGCCTCGAGCACCGGTGACCGGCAGATATTGCCCAGGCACACAAAAAGGATTTTCACGACGCCCCCGCCGCAAACCAGGCTTCGACCCGCGCCAGATCCTCGACCGTATCCACGCCCGCCGGAAAGGCCTCCGGCGCCACCTGCACCGCGATGCGGTAGCCGTGCTCCAGCACGCGCAGCTGCTCCAGCGACTCGGCCGCCTCCAGCGGCGTGCGCGTCAGATCCGTGTAGCGGCGCAGAAAACCGGCGCGATAGGCGTAGATGCCGATATGCCGCAGGAACGGCACGCCGGCCGGGAGGGTTTCCCGGTCGCGGGCAAAGTCGTCGCGCGCCCAGGGCATCGGGGCGCGGCTGAAATACAGCGCATGTCCGGCCGCCGCCACCACCTTCACCGCATTCGGATTGAACAGCTCCGCCGCCGCGGTGATCGGCGTCGCCAGCGTCGCCATCGGGGCGTCGCTCTGCGCCAGGGCCTCCGCCACCGCCCGGATCCCGCTGGCCGGCGCCAGCGGTTCATCGCCCTGCAGATTCACCACCAGCGTCGTATCCGACCAACCGAGCTGTTCTGCGCATTCGGCCAGGCGATCACTGCCGGAGGCGTGGTCCGCGCGCGTCATGCAGACCGTGACCGGATGGTGCGCAACGGCCTCGGCAATTCGGGAATCGTCCGTGGCGATCACCACCTGCCCGGCCCCGGCCTCGAAGGCGCGGCGCACCACGTGAACAATCATCGGTTCCCCGGCAATCGGCAAGAGCGGCTTGCCGGGCAACCGGGTGGAAGCAAAACGGGCGGGAATGGCGACGACAAATTCAGTCATGGCAGCTCGCAGCGGGCCCATCGGCAGGCGCAACGCCAGCGCGGGAACAGAGAGGGGAAACCCCGAGCGTAGCGAAGCGCCCGCGCGCCGAACAAGCATGGCTCCACGACCACGCCCCCTTTTGGACCTGTGATGGCACCGGTGACCGGCGTATCATTTCGCCTTTCACCCCCCGGAAGCCTCGTGAACACTTCCGCCGAAGCGGCTCCCGCCGCCTCGTCCCCGTTGGTCCGTGCCGCGCTGTTGATGGTTGCCAGCGCCGTCCTTTTCGGTTTCATGGCAGTGACGATCCGCCTGGCTTCGCGCCAGCTGCACGCCTTCGAGATCGCCTTCTTCCGCAGCCTTTTCGGCGCCATCTTCGCCCTGCCGCTGCTGCTGCACCATGGCTCGACGGTCCTTCGCACCGACAAGTTCCTGTTCTACGTGATGCGCTGCTGCATCGGCATCGTGTCGATGCTGGCCGGTTTCTGGGCGATCGTGCACCTGCCGCTGGCGCAGGCCGTGTCCCTTTCCTATTCCACACCGCTCTTCGTCACCATCGGCGCCGTGGTATTCCTGGGCGAAACCGTGCGCCTGCGCCGCTGGAGCGCCGTGCTTATCGGCTTTGCCGGCGTGCTGATCATCGTGCGGCCGGGTGCGGACAGTTTCTCCGCCGCCGCGCTCGTCGCGCTTCTTGCGGCCGCCATGAGCGGCACCGTGGCGATCAGCATCAAATTCCTCTCGCGCACCGAGCACCCCGATGCGATCGTGCTGATCACCAGCTTCCTGTGGGTCGTGCTGTCGCTGCCACCCGCCCTGCTCTACTGGGAATGGCCCAATCCGATGTCGTGGCTCTGGGTGATCCTGGCCGGAGGCTTCGGCACGGTGGCGCACCTGTGCTGGACGCGTGCCCTGAAGCTCGGCGAAGTCTCCGCGCTCACGCCGCTATCGTTTCTGCAGCTGCCGGTCGTCGTCTTCGCCGGTTACTTTCTCTTCGAGGAACGGCTGGATATCTGGACGGCCGTCGGCGCCGGCGTCATCGTGGCCAGCAACGTCTATATCGCCCACCGCGAGGCGCGTCTGGCCCGGCGGCAGACAACCGATCCGGACGTCGCTGCCGGCTCGGCCAATAGCTGAGGTTCAGGCTGCGGGCGGCTGGAAAATCGCCGCGCGGTCCGCATCGCCCAGCACGCGCCATTCGCCGGCCGGCAGGTCACCGAGCGTGAGCCCACCAATCGACAGCCGCGCCAGCTGTTCCACATGATTGCCCACCGCCGCGAACATGCGGCGCACCTGGTGATAGCGGCCTTCCATCAGCGTCAGCCGCGCCTGGCGCGGGCCCAGGACTGTCATCGGCACTGGCAGCAAGGGCGTGGTTTCCGAATCGAGCATCAGTTCGCCGCCGGCAAACGTCGCGGCTTCGTCGCCGCGCAGGTCCTGCGCCAGTACGACCTCATAGACCTTGGTGACCTTCGCCTTCGGCGAGATCACCCGGTGCAGGAACTGACCGTCATCGGTGAACAGCAGCAATCCCGAGGTATCCCGGTCCAGTCGCCCGATCGGCGACATCAGCGGGTCACGCACGCGGAACCGGCTCGGCAGCAGGTCGTAGACGATGCGACCCGGATCCTTGGTCGAACAGGTATAGCCGACCGGCTTGTTGAGCAGGATCACCGTACCGGGCGGCGGATCCAGCGGCTCGCCGTCGATCCTGACGCAGGCGTAGTCCACGCGCGCCTCCGGTGGTAGCGGCTCGCCCGCCGCATCCGTCACGCGCTCCTCGTCAAATAGCGCCGTCACCTGGCGCCGGCTGCCATAGCCGAGGTTGGCCAGCAACTTGATCCATTTCATACCGCTGCCTTCCGAGCACTGATCACCTTGAAACCCTGCGCATCCGCCAGCACGCGCACCTCGCCAAACTGTTCCGCCAGCGTCTGCTCGTAGGGCAGATGACGATTGGCGACCAGCAGCAGCCGTCCCCCGCCACGCAACGCCGCAGCAGCTGCCCGCACGAACGCACGACCCAGTTCCGGCACGTCGATTCGCCCCACATGGAACGGCGGGTTCATCACCACGAAGTCGTAGCGGTGCGGCAATCCCTTCGCGACGTCGTGCCAGAAATAGTCCATCGCGACATCCATCCGCCCTGCCGCTGCCAGCGCACCGGGCAGATTCACCCGCGCCAGTTCCAGCGCGCGCTGCTCGGCCTCGTACAGGTGCAGGCCCGTCACACGGGGGCATTGGCGCACGACTTCCGCCGACAGGAACCCGTAGCCCGCCCCCAGATCGGCACCCTGCCCACTCAGATCCGTCGGCAATTGCTCGGCGAGGAGCTGCGAGGCGAGATCGATGCGATCCCACGCGAACACGCCCGGCCGGCTCAGGAAACGGCCCTGGGCGATCGGCTGCGGCTGGTCCTGCGCGATCCAGGCATCGCGTTGCGCGGTGTCGACGCAGGCAGCGTCGTTCCTCGCCCACATCACGCGGCATTTGTGCTTGGAGATCACCTGCACGTCGCTGACGAGACGACGGAAATCCCCTTCGATCGACTTCGCCCCTTCGGCATTGGCCACGCTCGCCACCACCGTGCCGCCCGGCTGCGCCAGAGCCAGGGCACGCGCCAGTTGCGCCCGCGCCTCGTCGCGTTGTCGCGCCGGCAGCACCAGCACGAGGGGAAAGGATCCATTCACGGCGCCGACGGTCTCGATCCCGTTCGCCATCAGTTCGTCGGCCACCGGCCGGAACGTCTGTTCCGCAACAAGCTTCGCCTGCCGCCACGTGTGCACGAATGCCTGCAGCGCAATACCCGCCCGGGCACGCAGGAAGGCGACGGGCCCGGCGGGCACCGCCAGGTCGCGGTTGTCGAACGGCACGAAAAGGGCGCGCAGTGCAGCGTCTTCCATCACTTTTTCCGTCTCGCCGGCCAACTGCCGCCGAAGATCTTGAGCTGCGACTTCGCCGGGATCAACGACGCCCGGCGCTCCATGGGCTGCTTCATGGTCTTGAGCTCGTACCAGGATTCGTTGTCATCGCACACGCTGTCCAGGTCCTTCATATCCATCACACCGACGAATTCGAACACCACCTTGTGGCCTTCGTCATTGTGATAGGCGAACCCACCGGCCCTGCCGATGCGCTTGAACTGACGATAGGCGTGATCCGCATCCGGCGCCGCCAGCGTGACGATGCGCTCCTCCACGAGGCGGTAGACATCCGGCTCGCCGCCACGGTCAACGCGGTACTGGAACAGCAGTTTGGCGCCGTAGCGGCCGAGTCCTGTCGCCATGAGCGTGCCGATCAACCGGCCTTGCTGGCGTACTTCTCGGCGACGTAGTTTTCCAGGATCTGCACGAACTCCGCGGCGATACCCTCACCGCGCAGCGTCATCGTCTTCACGCCATCGATAAACACCGGCGCCGCCGGCGCTTCGCCCGTTCCCGGCAGCGAGATACCGATGTTCGCGTGCTTGGATTCACCCGGCCCATTCACCACGCAGCCCATCACCGCCAGCGTGAGATTCTCCACACCGTCGTACTGCACCCGCCATTCCGGCATGCGTGCCCGGACATGGTCCTGCACCGTCTTGGCCAGTTCCTGGAAGAAGGTGCTCGTCGTACGACCGCAGCCCGGGCACGCCGTGACTAGCGGCGTAAAGGCCCGCAAACCCATCGTCTGGAGCAGCTCCTGCGCCACGATCACCTCGCGCGTGCGCGGCTCGTTCGGCTCGGGCGTCAGAGAGATGCGGATCGTGTCGCCGATCCCTTCCTGCAGCAGCACGGCCAGCGCCGCACTCGACGCGACGATGCCCTTGGAGCCGATCCCCGCCTCGGTCAGGCCCAGGTGCAGGGCGTAATCACACCGCGCCGCGAGATCGCGGTAAACCGCAATCAATTCCTGCACACCCGATACCTTGCACGACAGCACGATCCGGTCGCGCGCCAGCCCCAGCGACTCCGCCCGCTCCGCCGAATCGAGCGCCGACCGGATCAGCGCCTCGCGCATCACCCGCGGCGCATCCCACGGTTCGGCCCGCGCGTGGTTCTCATCCATCATCCGGGCGAGCAGTTCCTGGTCGAGCGAACCCCAGTTCGCGCCGATCCGCACGGCCTTGCCGTGCCGGACCGCCAGCTCGACGATCGTTGAAAATTGCAGATCTTTCTTTTTTCCGAACCCGACATTGCCCGGATTGATACGATACTTGGCCAGCGCTTCCGCTGCCGCTGGCTCCTTGGTCAGAAGCTGGTGACCGTTGTAGTGGAAGTCACCGATCAGGGGCACGCTGATGCCCATCATGTCCAGCTTCTCGCGGATCCGGGGCACTGCCGCGGCCGCCTCCGGCGTATTGACCGTGATCCGCACCAGTTCGGAACCCGCCCGCCACAGCTGCGCCACCTGCTGGGTCGTGGACGCCACGTCTGCCGTGTCGGTGTTGGTCATCGACTGGACGACGATGGGCGCCGGGCCACCCACCTGGATACCGGCGATATTCACACCCACGCACCGGCGGCGCGACGCCGTGGCCGCAGCGCGGGCTTCAGTCGGAGAAGTCATTGCACGTACTTGGGATTGAGGCGCCCGGGGCGCTGAGCTGGGTATGGTAACGCGATGTGGGGGACAGGCGTTCGGGGGATGCGGGGTTGTTCCATAAACCATTGACGTCATGAGCATTTTTCCTGGTGACAACGGCTCGCCTCGCCGAGCTGTTGTAGGTTGGCCCTGAGCGCAGCGATGCCCCGCACCGCCAGGCGCATAGCGTCTTCTGTAGGTTGGGCATCGCTGTGCTCAGCATCAACCCGGCTTACAGAACGGCCAGGGAAGCCTCACCCCTGCATCGGAGACGAACGCCGCACCTGACCGTGCGTCAGCGCACAGAGCAGACGACAGTCCCGCCGTATGGTTCAAATGCGCAGGTGTACACAATTGCCTGCGTGAGCACTGCGACCGCCCTCACAAGGGTGCCCCTGTGCTCGCCACGCTGCATGCTGGCCGCGCCGGCCTCCTCCCCTGGATCGGCGTTGCTGGCCTGCAGTACGACGCACTGCCCCCGTCCTTGCACGCCTGGCTGCGACAACGCTGTGGCGGCTGGACGGCAACGGTAGGCAGTCGCCCCTTCACTACGGAGAGGCACCATGAGAACCCAGGAAGTCGATGCCAAGGCCGCCAATGGCGCCGTTCGCCTCAAGCGCGCCGCATTGTCCGCGCGCCCTGCCGCTGCCGCGCGACTGGCCCGCGCCGTTGCCGACCGCGCGCAGGACCCTCCGCCGGGCTTCGCCGCTCGATGGGTGGACACCATCAAGGTGATGGCCATCGCCACGGCCCGGAAAGCCCGCCAAAGACCGCTGGCCATCTTCGGCGCGGTGGCCGCCGCCGTCGGCCTCGTCGTGATGCGCACGCTGCGGCGTTGATCGTGTGGAACGACCACCCGGCAAGCCGGCCGCTGCCGCATAGTGGTCGAGGCTACGGCATCACCTGCCGGTAACATGCCCTTATCGATAATGCGCCTGTCTGTCTGACACGCCGACGGCCCGTGCCGCAGAAGCGGCCGGCCCGTCGCGCCGCCGTTACCTCCCGGTCGCGCTCGAGGTGGTGCATGGCGGCACTGGATTCCGCGCGGAACAACCACCTGCTCCGTGCCTTGCCGGACAACGACCAGGCGCGCGTATTCGCGTTGCTGGAGCCCGTTGAATGGCCACTGGGCACCGTGCTGTACGAATCCGGCACCCGCCTTCGGCATGTCTATTTCCCCACGACGGCCATCGTGTCATTGCTTTACGTGATGAAAGACGGCGCTTCTGCCGAGATTGCCATCGTCGGCAACGAGGGAATGGTGGGCGTCGCCCTGTTCATGGGCGGCGAGACGACCCCCAGCCGCGCGGTCGTCCAGAGCGCCGGGCGTGGCTACCGGTTGAAACGCCGATACATCAAAGAGGAGTTCGGCCGCGGCGGCGCGATGCAGCACCTGCTGCTTCGCTATACCCAGGCGCTCCTCACCCAGATGGCACAGACCGCGGTGTGCAATCGCCATCACAGCATCGACCAGCAACTGTGTCGCTGGCTGCTCTTGAGCCTGGATCGACTGGACACCAACCAGTTGACGATGACCCAGGAATTGATCGCCAACATGCTGGGCGTTCGCCGCGAGGGAGTTACCGAAGCGGCCGGCAAACTCCAGGCGGCCGGCGTCATCAGCTACAGTCGCGGTCACATCGCGGTACTCGACCGGACGGCGCTTGAAGCGCGTGCCTGCGAGTGCTACCGGGTCGTCAAGGACGAGTGCGACCGGCTGCTGCCAGACCTGGACCGCGTCCCCGCGTGATCCCCCTCGCGCCCCGGATGCCAAGGCGGCGACTGTCCGCAACGGACCGCACGCGATGTCCGTAGCCGAATGGTCCCTTGTCGTTGGCTTGCTGCTGCTCACGATGGCCCTGACGAGCAAGCTGGTGGGCCGCCTGCCGCTGAGCAACGCGATGGTGTATCTGGCGCTGGGCTGGCTCCTGGGACCCGACGTCGCCGACGTCCTGCGTCCCGACCCGATGGAACACACGATCGTGCTCGAACGCATGGCCGAGATCGCGCTGCTGATCTCCTTGTTTGCCGTCGGCCTGCAACTGGGCGTGCCGATGCGCGACCCCCGCTGGCGGCTTCCCCTGCGCCTGGCCTTTGTCTCGATGACAGCCACGGTCGCCATGGTCACTTGCGTCAGCGTCTGGCTGCTGGATCTGCCCCTGGGCGCGGCAGTCTGCCTGGGGGCCATTCTTGCGCCGACGGATCCGGTGCTCGCATCCGGCGTGGTATCGGATTCGGGCGTACGCCCCAATCGCGTCGGCTTCAGCCTCGCCGGCGAAGGCGGCCTCAATGACGGCACGGCGTTCCCCTTCGTCATGCTGGGGCTCGGGATTGCGGGCCTGCATGACATGGGTCCGGGATACGCACGCTGGGCCGGTGTCGACCTGGCCTGGGCCACCATCGGTGGCGCGACCATCGGCGGCGTATTGGGCGCGGCCACCGGACGCATCGTGGTCTACCTGCGCACGCGCCACGAGGAAGCCGTCGGGCTGGATGAGTTTCTGGCGCTGGGCCTGGTCGGCACGGCCTATGGACTCGCCCAGCTCAGCCTCGCTTCCGGATTTCTTTCCGTCTTTGCCGCGGGCCTGGCGCTGCAGCGGGTACGGGAACAACCGCAGCAAGGCACGCCACCGCTGCCGTCCGCTGACGAAGTGGAAGGCCATTCCTACGAAACGATGGCGACCCATCCTGCGCACGCCAGCGCCACGCTCAAGGATTCCGTCCAGCAATTCAACGAAAAACTGGAGAAACTGGCCGAACTGGCGCTCGTACTCGTCGTCGGGGCGATGCTCGCCTACGCGACGCCGCTGCCTGCCGCGCTCTGGTTCGTGCCGCTACTCATCGTCGTACTGCGCCCCCTGTCGGTACTCCTGGCCACAGGCGGTGAGGGGCTCAGCCGTCCCCAGCGGTTTCTCATCGGCTGGTTCGGCATCCGGGGGATCGGCTCGATCTTCTACCTGCTGCTGGCTTTGCGGTACGGTCTCAGCGGGCCCGTCGCCGATACGGTCATTGCGCTGACGTTGTGGACGGTCTCCGCATCCATCATCGTGCACGGCGTGACCGCCCAACCGCTCATGCATCGGTATCTGGCTTTGCGTGGAAAGTGATGGCGTGCCGCCAGCGCCAGGCACCGCTGAAACCTCATCCGCCTCGATTTGCGGCGACAGCCTGGCACAGGGCAAAGCCGGGGCCTGCGCGTTGTGGAGAAGCGTGGCACGCGCAGGCAGGGCCCTAGCGGACGAGCAGTGCGTCCGCATGTACCCGCTGCACACCGAAGGTACCCGCGGCCAGATCAATCGCCACCTGTCGCGCCAGGACGGTCTCCATTATCCCACGCAGGGAGACCACGCCCGCGTCGGTACGCACATCCACCGCGCAGTTGCCCGCGCCGCGTGACTGCGCCAGTGTCGTTCTTACCGAGGCGGTGATCCACAGATCCGCGCGCTGCTGGCGCGCGCGCAGCAGGCTCGCGCGTTCGCTGGATTGCGTGCGGGCAAGCTGCGTCACGGGCGGCCAGTCGACCAGGTCCAGCTGATTGCTGACGCCGATAACGCCATAGGTATCGCGCGCATGGCTTTCCGCCAGACGGCGTTGCACATCGGTCCAGACCAGGCCACTCAATTGCGCGATGCCCCCCAGGACGACCACTGAAATCTCGTCGGCTTCAACACGCGAACTGGAACGCAGACGGGAGGTGATAGCGGCAGCAATCGCCCTGTCGTCAGCCGGGGCACCACACTGCCCGGGCGTGACGGCGCCTTGGGCCGGGACGCCATGATCGCCGGTACGCACGGCAAGCGGAAATGACACCCCTGCCAGCATGACGGCCAGGGGAAAACAGACCAGCAGCGGATTCATCACCCTCTCCAGGATCTCGCCCGCACGCCCGGCGCGCGCTCGTCACGCATTCGACCGCCGGTCACGACCTCCTCGCGCTGCCGAAACCAGTGATAGCCGAGTGTGTTGCGGCAGGCTGCCGGACGCGCTGCCACGCTCCATCCGGAAGCGCTGGATCAGCCTGCGCGTATCGGCCGCACAGATCGGTACGCTAGCGCACGTAGCGCGGCCCAGGTGCTTCGCAGCGTTACCAGTACCGTGCACGGAAAACGCTTCTTCTCCATTGTTCGATGGCGCACAGATGAGCGATTCACGACTTCCTACACTTTTCCCAAGCTAACGCTAGCGTACGAACGAAGGGCGAGGACGGACACACCCACCGCGGCCTGAACCTGCTTTGAGAGAGCGCCGCCACAGGGAGCATGTAACGCCGTTCGGGCGTACGCCACCGGAGGCCCACCGCCCATGCCCAGCGGGATCACGCCCATGGCACACATTCCACAGCAGTCGGTCGCTGAAACGGCCAATCCGGGCCGCACACCATGGCGGTGCCACGATGCCGCACTGGCGAGCGTGGCGTTGGAGACTTCCGTGTCATCCGGAAACACCAACGACGCGAAACTGCGCCAGGCCATAAAGCAGTGTTCAGACACCCTGCTCTCTGTCGCCACGGGCCTGAGGCACCACCCTTCCCGTCACGATGTCACGGCCGTCCGCCAGGTGCTCGAGTGCGCGCAACGCATTGTGGAGTTGACTGTCCTGCTTGATCTGGACACCGCCATACGGCACACACTGGCCACCAAGGTGATATCGCTTCACGCGGAGATGGAGGGGCTGCGTGCCGCGTTGCGCGACAGCGAGCGGCACGTCGACCAGGTTCGACGGCTGGCCCTGCATGATCCACTCACGGGACTTCCTAACCGGATCGCATTCGCCGAAGCGTTGCAGAACGCCCTGCACGCCAGCGGCACGCCGCAACGACCGTTCGCGCTGCTGTTCATCGACCTGGACGGCTTCAAATCCATCAACGACACACTCGGCCATTCCGTCGGCGACGAACTGCTCAGGATCATTGGCGCCCGACTGGCGCACGCGACGCGCGCCAGCGACGCGGTCTGCCGGCACGGCGGCGACGAATTCCTGTGCCTTCTGTCCGGCGCCGGCGACGAACGGGAAGTCCTGCGGATCGCAGGAAACCTCTTCGACGCGATCCTCGGCCCGTACTCGCTGGGCACAGTGAGCCAGGAAGTTCGGCCGAGTATTGGCATTGCCATGTTCCCACGCGACGGCGCAACGGCCGAGCAGTTGATCACCAACGCCGACACGGCCATGTACTGGGCGAAGAGGCGCGGGCAGGCATTTGCCGTTTTCGGCCATCTGGGAGCGCCCGTGGAAGTCGTTTTACCGTCTCTTCTGGCGCGTGCACCGCATCGGACACGCACGCCCCACAGTCCACCGGGCGACGCGGACACGGTCGCAACGCCGACCGACCAGGTCCATCCGTCGGAAACAGCCGTTGCCACGGTGGATCCGGTGCTCGACGATCCACCGCAATTGGACGCGCAGGTCTCGCCGGTGAAGGGGCCGGGCACCGACGAATGCGAGGTCATGGAACAGCTGGGCATCACCTACAGCAATGGCGTGTACCGGTACCACCAGATGCTCTACGACCACCTGTACGACGCCATTGTGTGTGCCAGGGCCGTGGCGAAACGGAGCAGCCAGTGACGCGGCGCCGCCATGATCATCTGCAAGAGGGAATCAGCGCTGACGGCTGGCCCAGGCGCGAAATCGTCATCCGCCGCCGCTCGTCTCAAATCCGTTCTTGAAGATCTGCTCGCCACCGTATATGGCCTCGGGAATCTCGTGCCCCAGGTATTGCCAGATGTACCGCGTCAACGTCATCGGGCGACCGAACGCATCCGTGGCGACGGTGAAGCCGCGGACCGTGTCATTGGCCGCAGGCGTGTTTCCGGGCAGCGGCGTATTCGGTTCGGCGAAGACCGCCTTGATGGCCGCTTCGTGTGGCCATGGCCAGAGGCTTTCGGCCGTCAGCTCGTCAAAGCCCGGTTCACCCCACACGGTGCCTGATCGTCCGGTGCGGTACAGGATCCGCGCGCCCGCCTCCGTAAGTCCCGTTCCCGATCCCGCATCGGGCAGATACTTCAGGGTGCCGGTGGGAACCACGACGCTCGTGCCCTGAGCCTGGCTCTGGGGCGGTACACGTCAAGCTACTTGTCGCCTGCTTTGATCAATTGACCAACTTGTCCGGATTGAGCGTCACGGCCCCCGTGGGCGACCAGTCGCGAACACCGCGAGACCATCGACGCGGATTCTGTGCTCGCGCCGATTCGTACAGGTGGTGACGGGCACGCAAGATGGCATGGTCCTCGCCACGATGACGTTGGGCTGGCGTAACGAACCGAATGCCGCTATGCCGATGCTCGCCGTTGTACCAATGGACGAAGTCAGCTGCCCACCGACGAGCGGCCTGGATGTCGCCAAATCCTTCCGGCGGATATCCGGAGCGGTACTTGGCGGTTCGGAACAGTGACTCGGCGTACGCGTTGTCATTGCTCACGCGCGGACGTGAGTACGACGGCGCGATGCCCAGCCATTGCAGCATGGCCAGCACTGTCGTCGCCTTCAGGCTGGCACCATTGTCGCCATGCAGGACGGGTTTGTTCAGTGCCGTGTGCACGCCTTCGGCCAGCGCGACGCGTTTAGCCAGGTGGGCGGCGTGCTCACCGGATTCGACCTGCTGAACCTCATGACCGACGATATGCCGGCTGTAGATGTCCAGGATGAGGTAGAGATAGAACCATTGGCCTTTCACGCGTGACGGCAACCAGGTCACGTCCCAGCACCAGACTTGGCCGGGCGCGGTGGCAATATGGGTTGTCGGTTCTCTGCGCCGTTCTGGCGCTTTCGCGCGACCGCGGTGTGTGGTCTGCTGGTTATGGCGCAAAACGCGATGGAAACTCGATTCGCTGGCGACATAGCGGCCCTCATCAGCCAGTCGCGGGACGATCTGCGCCGGCGGCAAGGCGGCAAATCGTGGTTCGTTGGCGATCTCCAGAATCGCTGCACGCTCTTGCGACGTCAGTGCATGTGCCGGCACAGGCCGCACGGCCATCGGGCGACGGTCACCGGTCTCCAACCCACCGTCGCGGCGCCATCGCTGCAGCGTGCGAATGTCGATCCCGGCCAGCGAACACGCCACGCTCAGGCGGGCACCGCTACAGTGCGCCTCATCAATGGCTTCTACCATCCAACGGCGATCTTCCATCGCGATCATTCGTCCGCGTCCTTGGGGAAGATCGCCTCGAGTTTTTTTGACAGAACCAGCAGAGCTGCCGTCTCCGCCAACGCTTTCTCTTTGCGACGAAGCTCGCGCTCCAGCTCCTTTACCTGACGCCGCTCCGACGGCACCTGCTGTGCAGCGTCCGGCCGCTCCAGGGCTCCTGTCGCGGCAGCACGCCACTGCGCCAATTCGCTCGGAAACAGCCCTTGCGACCGGCACCACGCGTTCTTCTCTTCCTCGCTCATTGCCGCCGTCGTCAGCAATGCCTCAAAGCGCGCTCCGGCTGTCCAACCGCCGTTCTTCTGGCCACTGGCCAGCGCCTCTGCGCGCCACCGCTCCAATGTATCCGCCGAGATGCCGATCTCGCGCGACACCACATTCACGTCCGCACTTTCCGGCGGCAGCAATCGCGCTACCGCCCGGTCCCTAAACGCCTTTCCGTATCGAGCCACGTTCTTGTCCTTCGCCCCAGGGGTACGATTCTATCGGGGCGACAAGTAGTCTGACGTAAGGGGGGCACGAAGGCACTGCCGGAAAATTCGCTGAATCCGCCACTGCCCTGCAGCAGTTGTCCGTTGCCAACGAACAGCGACTGGCGCAGCGTTGCCTGTGTCGTGCTGTTGTTGTTGTACAGCGCCGACGCGTTCGCACCGACGGTGACAGTGGCGATCGACATGCTGCCCGTGCCATTCCACCGGATACCGGCGGCGTCTGTGGCGCCCCAGGAGACGGTGTGGCTGATCCGCGTATTGCGGCCCTGCAATTCCTGCAGGAACAGCCCGGCATAGGCCACCGAATTGTTCAGCGCGATGCTGCCGACGAGCTGTCCTTCGTCCAGGTTCTTCGGGAAATACCAGGCACCATAATGCGCCTGGCCTGTTGCCGGTCCACGCTGCCCGTCCACCGCGATGCAGTTCTGGTACAGGATGTGGTGCACACCCCATCCACTGTCATTGCCATAGGCACTGAACGTCGCCTTCGGCTGCGAGCTGGGCGAAAAGTCGAATCGGCCGACGACGCGCCGAAAGATGATGTGGTGCGTATCCGCCGTCGGTCCACCAGTGGCAAATCCGTAGCGCGCCGCGCCGACACCGCCCACATCCTCGACCAGGTGATGGTGCCCGTCCACGTGCAGCCAGCCGCCATACTGGTCTACCGCTCCCTGGCGGCGGAAGATCGAACGCGTCACCTTGTTATAGCTGCCCGCCAGCTCCCCGACGAGCGGCGTATTCGCGGTATCACGCAGATCAAAGACGAACCCGTCGACGTGGACGTAGTTTCCACGGATCCGCAGTGGCGAGTCGTAGTAATTCGTCGCACCCACATTCCAGATACGCACACCGAACGGATTCGCCGCTCGAATCGTGGTATACGCACCCGGCGTTCCATCGGCCACGGAATGGCGGCCGTCGTTGATGAAATTCGGTATGTCCGCGTACACGCCGTCAAGCACCACCAGCGTGTCGCCCGACGCCGTACGCGCCAGGCCGTAACCGATCGTGCGAAACGGGGCGGCCTGCGCACCGCCCGATGGCGCGTCGGTTCCCGTGGGCGAAACATAGCGCGTTGCAGCCAGGGCCGGCGTGCCACCACACAGCAGCCCCAGGATCGCCAATGCCCGCACCGCCGCACCGCGGCGTCGCCCGTCCCGGCGCCCCCTTTCGCAATAGTCCATGCCCGCGTCCCCAGCCATGCCCCCGGCCAGCCTCCCACAGAACGCCGTTCCCGGCAGCACCGTCTGTCGCCTTTGCAGACACGTTCCCCGGGACACGCGGACGGATTCACGCGACCACACCGCATTTCAGCAGCGTGATGCATCCCTATCCCAAGTGAATCCGGCGATCTAGCTCGCTACGAAAAGCGTAGCCGTCGCTACATTGCGAAAATAGGTCGATCGGAAAGCGCCACTGACACTCCAGCGGCACCGTTAACCGGTCGTGCCATCCGCCTCCGCATGCTCCACCTCCATGCGCTCGAGCGAATGCTCCATCTCCGCCAGCTCAGCGGCGGTCGGCGCCCGTCCGATCAGGACGCGCTGGTACGCGCCGCTGGCATCCACCACCCGCACATCGCCCAGGCGCGCGACGCTGGCTTCCGTCTCCCAGTCCATGGGATCGGCCGGCCGCGTCAATTCCAGCTCGACCGCGCCGCGGTCAAACAAGTGCGGCGCGAGTACTGTCAGCGCCTGCTCCCCCTGCTGTTCCAGCAGCAGCAGGCCGCGCATCGCCGCGCGCGCACTGCCACCATGATCAAAACTGGCGATGCCCACCGGTTGCGCCCGCCGCGCCAGCAGCTCGACGCCGGCATCGACCGCTTCGTTGTCATCCACGCGGATCCAGCGGATCACGCCCACCATCCAGTCCTGCGATTCATCTTCCGCTGCCAGCGGCGCCAGGCCGACCAGCTCGCCAACCTTGGCGCGGGCCATGTCGCCGCGCTCCCAGACCAGGCGGTAGCCGCCCAGGCTCTGGTCCAGCACCCGGGCATGCTGCACCACCGGTGCGGCTTCGCTGGTCTGGCTGGCCCAGGGCGCGACGGTGTCGCGTTCGCTCAGATTGATGGCCTGACCGCGGACGCGGCGCAGGAAGCTGTCGAAATCCTCGTTGCCCGACAGCACGTAATGCACGGCGTGCAGGCCGATCACGGTGTCGAGCGTATGGCCTGCCGGCAGGCGCGGATGATTGCGGATCGCACCGCCCGACCAGGCCCGCATCAACCGGTCGACCACGCTGCGTCGCGCCTGCACCGCCGGGCCGCCCTTGAGCCGGAAACTGAGCAGGTCCGTCCCCGGCGGCAGCAATTGCATGTGTTCCTCGATCATCCGCTGCACCGGCTGCGGATCAAACGACAGCAGGCCCGCAATCGCCTCCTGGCGCTCCTCGGGCACATAGCCGATGCCCTGGTCGATGTCAGTCTGGATGCCGAAGGCGCCCTGCCCGACGCGTCCGTAGCTGAGCACGCAGTAGGGCGACCAGGCGCGCGTGAGCGCCACCACGTCGGCCATCTCGCGCTGGGTGAAACGATAGGGATTGCACAGGGCCAGCAGCAGCGTGTGCGCATAGGCCTGCCGGGCCGAGAGCTCGGCCCCGCCCAGTGCCGGATCGGCCACGGGCTTCTCGTCAATCTTCAGTTCGTGCGCCGCGGCGAACACCGTATGCAGGTGCATCCACACACCCGGCGGCGGCGTACGGTAGAGCAGATAGGCCTTCGCCAGCAGCGCGCCGTAGTGCTGCAGCGCCCTGACAGCCGCCAGCGCCACCGATTTGCCGCGCAGGAACGGTACCCGCCCGGAGGCGGCGCAGAAGTCGTGCAGCGCCTCGACATAGCCCAGCGCCAGTTCGCGTTCGAAGTCCTGGGTGGTGCGGGCCAGCTGCAACTTGGCCGGTGGCAGGGGAAAGCTCTCGACCAGCACCTGCCGGTCCATCGTGCCGACGACCTGGGCCACCGGCCCACGCAGGATCTCCAGGGCGTCCAACCGCTGCTGCGGATCCAGCCGCATGCGGTTCATCACCATCAGCGCGTCAAGCAATTGGCGGCCGGTCGCTGCCGGATTGGCCAGCGGCAAGTGGTTGAGCCAGGCGCGAACGGCCTTGGAATCCGTTGCAAAGTCGTCCTTGAACGGAGGATGTCGCTCGGGCCAGTCATTCGACAGGCGATTCAGGACTTCGCTCATCTTTATTGCCCCTGTGGCGTCCTGCGCGTTGGTATCAGTCTAGCTTCCGTGCCGACTCTAGAGTGCACGATCCGTCTCAACCGTGCGCCGCAACCCCAGCAAAACCATACGATGAAACAGCTTTTCACGGAGGCGGGAGGGCTGATCCAGTTGCATGCGGCGCAGGGCGGCGAGCTCATCGTCCCGTGGACGGCCGGTGGTCAGCGTGCCCCAGAGCAGGCGCGCCTTGCCGGCGGGAGTCAGGGTGCTGGCCTTGAGCCATTGCAGTGCCTTGATCAGTCGCAGTTCCTCCGCCGTGAAATCCGACCCGAAGGGGAATGCATCAAACAGGCCACGGCGGCTGGGGTGTCCGAGGGCTGCCGCCAGGCGCGCCGGCGTGTTCATCCGCCAGCGGTCGGGGACGGTGAAGTCCCGCGCCAGCTTGCCCGCACGGCGGGCCTGGGCCACCAGGTCATCCAGGAAGCGCGCGTCGCTGATGGCCAGCATGGCCAGGGTGCACTCGCCGTCTGATTTCCCGCGCAAGTCCGCCACCCCGTATTCCGTGACGAAAATGTCACGCAGGTGGCGAGGAATGGTCGTGTGGCCGTAGTGCCACAGAAGGTTCGACCGTGCCGAGGCCCCCTGCCCCCGCGACGCCCGCAGCATCAGGATGGAGCGTCCACCCTGCAGCGCATGCGCCATCGCGACGAAATTGTATTGCCCTCCCACCCCGCTGACCACGCGTCCATCTTCCAGGGCGTCGGAGGTCGCCGCCCCCAGCGCCGTGGCCATCATGCAGGTGTTGAAGAAACGCGCGTCGCGCCGTTGCAGGGCGTCGAGCGTTTCGCGGCCGCCGTAGAGCTGGTTGATGTCGGACACCCGCGTCATCGACAGCCCGTCGTAGGCATCGGCCGACAGCTCGCGCAGCCAGCGGTAGAACTCGTGCGACCCCAAGTAGAAAGCCCCGCGCAGGTAGCGCCCTTCGCGCAGCCGTCGACCGGTCATGCTCCGGCCCAGCGCCGCGCGCGCCACCATTTCGCGCAGGTCGGCGGAGAGGCGCGCGCCCGTGGGCAGCGCCACGCTGTCACCTTCCAGCCGGGATCCCTCCGGCAGCAGGCCGCAGCGCACCAGCCGCACCAGCTCGCGCGCATCGATCAGCGACGGCAATGCGCCGCAGGCATACAGGCGTTCGACATCGCCCGTCCGCAGCTGCTCGCCGATCAGGCCTTCGGCGAGCGCCTGTTCGATGGCAAAGTCGTCGAAGACGCGGCGCTTGAGGATGCCGCCCTTGGCCAGGTGCATGAAGCCATCCATGACCATCTCGCTGGCGCCGTAAAGGCCCGTCACGAACGGATCCAGCCCCCCGATCGACTGGACCACCGGATGCGCCCCACCCAGCGCATCCAGCGTTTCCCGGTAGGCCATGTTGTTGCGATGGCGTAGCAGCAGCGCATGCACCAGGGCGTCCGAAAGCGCGCCGATACCAATCTGCAAGGTGCCGGCATCGCGCACCAGGGCACTGGCGTGCAGGCCCAGGGCGAATTCCGCCGGCGCCACCGGTTCACGCGGAATCGCGAACAGGGTGTGGTCGCAGGCCGGGTCATCCAGCAGCACGTCAAAGCATTCGGCCCCGATCTCCGCCTCGTTGCCCACGAAGGGCAGGCGCGGGTGGATCACGCCCACCACCAGCGGCCGCGGCTTGGCGCGCGAGGCCATCTCATCGAGCAGGTCCAGCGTCACGTCGGGATTGCTGGCCAGGCTCAGGCGTTCCCGGCCACCCTCGCGACGGCTGGCGATCAGCTGCACCACGACGTTGATACCGACGTCGGCCATGTCGCGGGCGACGTGGGTGTAATTGAGGCTGGCGTAGTCGCGCTGCGCACTGTCGTTGCCCAGCAGGCTGCCCGACTGAAAGTAAAACTCGCTGACCTGGATGTTCGGCGGCAGGCGCCCTTCGCGCCGGGCCACGGCATAGGCCAGGTCCGGATAGTCGGTGCCGAAATGGCGCGCCAGGAAAGGTTCAAGGAAGCGCTGCTCCAGCTCGGTCCGGGGCACCGGCCGCATCAACGACAGGGCGGTGAACAGGTGCAGTTGCACCGACGGCGTACGCGCCACCGTGTCAAACAGCGCATTGAGCAGCACATTGGGCTTGCCCAGGCCCAGGGGCGCGGCGAGGCGGATGGTCGAACCGCAATGAGCCAGGATGCGCGCCACCGCGTCTGCCACCCTGGCCTGCCGCTCCACATGCGTCATCGCAATCCGTTCCCCGGCTTGGCGAAATATTCACCCCGAGTATGATCGGACGTGCGTCCTCCTGTCATGCGGCGGGTCACCCATGGCCCGCAACCGTAGAATCGCGCGGACAGGCCACCAGTTCCGGGACGCTCCTCTGCCAGAGGTGCCAGGACGTATGAGCGAGCGGTTCCGGATCGCGATCGTGGGCTCCGGCCCAGGGGGCCTGTCTGCCGCGGCGCGCGCGGCCGAGCGCGGTGAATCCCACGTGCTGCTGGAAGCCGAGGCGCACCTGTCGAATACGATCTTCCGCTACCAGAAGGGCAAGTTCGTCATGGACGAGCCCGGCATCCTGCCCCTGCGCTCGCCCGTGCCCTTCAAGGCCGGCTCGCGCGAAAGCATCCTGGATGCCTGGGACGCCGCCGCCGCGAAGCTGAAGATCAACGTCCGTCACGGGCACGAAGTCAGCGTCATCAAGAAGCGCGACGACGGCGTCTTCGAGATCAGCTGCACCAACGGCCAGCGTTTCCAAGCCCAGTTCGTGGTTCTGGGCATCGGCCTGCAGGGCAATATCCGCAAGCTCGGCGTGCCCGGCGAAGACCTCCCCATCGTCCAGTACCAGCTCGACGACCCGGACGAATACGAAGGCGAAACCATTGTCATCGTCGGCGCCGGCGACGCAGCCATCGAAAATGCAGTAGCGCTGTCCAGGCAGAACCACGTCGTCATCGTGAACCGGCGCGACGAGTTCGCCCGCGCCAAGAAGGGCAATGAAACCGCCATTCTCAAGGCCATCGAGGACGGCATCATCGAGTGCTACTACAACGCCGCGCCCGAACGCGTCGATGCGCTGAACGTGGGCCGCAAGAAGGGCCGCATGGCCCTGACCACGCCAGCGGGCAAGGCACAGATCCTGATCGACCGCGTCATCGCCCGCCTGGGTGCCACCGCGCCGCGCGGCTTCGTGGAAGCCTGCGGCGTGACGTTTCCCAGCAAAGACCCGGCCTCGGTTCCGGCCATCAGCCCGCAGTACGAGTCCAATGTCAAAGGCCTCTACATCGTCGGCGCCCTGGGCGGTTATCCGCTGATCAAGCAGGCGATGAACCAGGGCTTCGAGGTCATCGAGTACATCCGCGGCGAAAAGGTCGAACCGGCGGATGAACCCCTGCTCAAGGCCAAGTTCGCCGCCATGCCCGGTTTCCGCAGCGTCGACGAGGCCCTCGCCCGCGTACAGGCGAACGTGCGCCTGCTTTCGCACATCACCCCGCTGCAACTGCGCGAATTCATGCTCGATTCGGAGATCCGCACGCCCCGCGCCGGCGAAGAGCTGTTCAGGCGCAATGACTATACGAATTCCTTTTATTCGGTCGTCGATGGCGAAGTGCAGATCGTCGTCGACCCGGTCGCCAACCAGCGCGTCACCCTGCACAAGGGAGAATTCTTCGGCGAGATGAGCCTGATCTCGGGCCGTCGCCGCTCGGCCACCGTCATTGCTGGCGCCAACTGCGTGCTCGTGGAAACGCCGCGCCGCTCGATGAACCGGCTGATCAATTCCGTCGCCGCGGTCAAGCGCGAAATCGACCAGACCTTCATCCTGCGCGCCATCCAGTCGCGCTTCGCCCCCGAAGCCACGGCCGCGCAGCTGGCCGACATCGTTTCGCACGCCACGCTGCAGACCTTCAACGCCGGCGACGTGCTCTTCAACGAAGGCGAGATCGGCGACTGCCTGCATCTGGTGCGCGTGGGCTCGCTCACCATTTCGCGCATCATCGGCGGCAAGGATGTCGTGCTCTCCTACGTGCCGGCCGGCAACTACGTCGGCGAAATGGCCCTGCTGGGCGATTCCAAACGCTCCGCGACCGCGCGCGCCGCCATCGCCACCGAAACCGTCCGCCTCGATGGCGAAAGCTTCAAGACCCTCGTCGCCCGCCTGCCCGCGCTCAAGTTGCGCCTGCAACAGGAATACCGCCAGCGTGCGGCCGCCAATCTCGCCATGCAGGTCGCGCCCGAAGGCGGCGACATCATCCAGTTCCTGCTCGCCCAGGGCGCCGGCGAAGCCACCGACATCCTGCTGATCGACGAATCACTCTGCGTGCGCTGCGACAACTGCGAGAAAGCCTGCGCCGAAACCCACGGTGGCACCTCGCGCCTGGACCGCGAAGCCGGGCCGACCTTCGCCAGTGTGCACGTGCCCACCTCATGCCGGCACTGCGAGCATCCCCACTGCATGAAGGATTGCCCGCCCGATGCCATTCACCGCGCGCCCAACGGCGAGGTCTATATCGCCGACAACTGCATCGGCTGCGGCAACTGCGAGCGCAACTGCCCCTATGGCGTAATCCATATGGCCTCCAAGCCGCCCAAGAAGCCGGGCCTGCTGTCGTGGCTGCTGCTGGGCCTGGGGCCCGGCCCCGGCGAGGCCCCGCCCGACCCGAAGAAAAAGAAGGAAGCCAAGGAAAAGAAGGCCGTCAAATGCGACATGTGCAAAGATGTCAAAAGCGGCCCTGCCTGCGTGCGAGCGTGTCCCACCGGGGCCGCCATCCGCATCTCGCCGGAGGACTTCGCCGCCTATGCGCGCAGCCGACGGTAGCCGGCCGTGAACGAGGCCACCACGCCGCCCTGCCCCACCTGCCACGGCCCGTCGCGCTCGCTCGGACGCCGCCTCCACTACTGCGATCGCTGCAAGCAGCGCTTCTATCCACTCAAGACCGACGGAAAACCGGATGACGCCAGCGCCAAGGCGCAGATACACATCGTCCGCAGCGCGCGCCTGCACGTCGTCCGCGAAGCCATCACCACCGGCCATGGCATCCGCATTGCCGGCGCCGGATTCTTTCTGATCGCCATCCTGCAGATTCTCTTCGGCGTCGTGATCGTCCCCTGCAAACGCTGCGACACCAAGATCTATTTCCGCTCGGAAGAACCCGACCGCTACTGGAAGGGCGTGACGTTCACCTTCGTGCTGGGATCAGCCCTGTTCGGCGTGGGTCACTTCCTCGTCAAGCGCCATCGCGCCGACCTTCCTCCCCATGAAGGCGAATGAGCCGGAGACCAGACTCCACCCATGAGCGTCCACCACGAATCCCTGCTCAACCACGCACGATCCCGCTGGTTCTGGATCGCCCTGGTACTGTCGATCGGCGCCATCGTCGCCTACATCTGGCATTCGCCCGGGGTGCCGCCCAACGGCGGCACGTGGCTCGGCTACACGCTCGGCACCATCGCCGCGTTGCTGATCGTCTGGCTCATGCTGTTTGGCCTGCGCAAGCGCAGCTACCGCGGCGGCAGCGCCAGCCTGCGCGGCTGGCTGTCCGCCCACGTGTACCTCGGCACCAGTCTTATCCTCATCACCCTGCTGCATGCGGGCTTCCAGGTCGGCTGGAACCTGCATACGTTCTGCCTGGCGCTGATGCTCATCGTGATTTTCTCCGGTTTCTACGGCGTGTACTGCTATTTGCGGTATCCCACGCTGATGACGCGCAACCGCGAGAGCGCCACGCGCCATGCCATGCTCGACGAGATCACCGAACTGGACCAGAACGCCCTCGCCCTCGCCGACGGCATCAGTCCCAAGGTGCATGCCGTGGTGCTGCGTTCGATCCAGAACACCCGCCTGGGCGGCGGCGTCTTTGCTCAGCTGCATGCACGCGATGACTCCGATGCCGCGCTGGCCGGTATCAAAGCCGCACTCGATGAGCACGAACGCTCGTTTCACGCCTCGAAAGCCAAATCCAACCAGACCATCTACGCCATGGTCGACTTCCTTGCCAGCGGCACCAACGATCGCCATACCGACGCCCTGCGCAAGCTCATCGACCTGATCTCCCGCAAGAAATCACTCGCCACCCGCGTTGCACGTGACATTCAGTACCAGGCGCTGATGGAAATCTGGCTCTATATCCACGTACCACTCTCATTCGCGCTGCTGGCCGCGCTGATCGGCCATATCGTTTCCGTGTTCTTCTACTGGTGACCATCCGCCGTACCGCCGTTTCGTGACGAAGGGGGCAAGGACACATGCGTTGGCTGATCCGCCGGGTGCTCAAGCAGGGAAAAGGCGCCGTCTCCTACGAGGAAGACGTGCACTTCGGCGACCAGCTGTCGATCGGCCGCGCCGCGGACCAGGCCATCTTCATTCCGGACCTGCGCGTCGCTCTCAAGCACGCCCGCGTCAAGATCACCGGCCCCGGCCGTTATCGTGTCGATTCCCTCAATCTCGCCGGCATCCGCGTCAACGGCGAACTCACCTACGGCCTCGCCGTCAGCGCCGGTTCCACTATTGAAATCGGAAGCACCCGCATCACCCTGCTTGATCCACCGCGCGATTTCGAAGCCGCCGTCGAAATCACCACACTCGACAAGACCGAACAGGCCGCCGTCCACGCCCGGCGTGCCAAGCCCACCTCGCTCAAGGAAACCTGGCTGGGCAAACGCCTGCCCTCGTGGCTGCTGTTCTTGGGCACGCTCGTCCTGGGCCTGCTGATTCCCGCGGCGTCACACTACAGCCCCGTGATTGCTCGCGTGATCACCGCCGCGCATCTGCCCGGCACTACCAGCTGGAATCCTGGGCCGCTCGATGCCGCACACCGTTTCTTCGGCGACGACTGCAAGCGCTGCCACGACACGCCGTTCCTGCAGGTGCGCGACCGCACCTGCCTCAGCTGCCACACGCAGATCGCCGCACACGCCGACCCCGCAAAATTCAACCTGCCGGCGCTGGGCGAAGCCCGCTGCGCCAGTTGCCACCAGGATCACCACGGCCTGCGCGGCATGGTCCGCACCGACCAGGCCCTCTGCGCCACGTGCCATACCGATCTCAAGACGCGCACCCGCAACGCCAGCCAGCTCGCCGACGCCACCGACTTCGGCAAGAACCACCCGGATTTCCATATCAATCTGCCGGCCTGGAACGACATCAACGTCTTCGCACCGCAACGCACGCTGCTAACACCCATGGTCAAGGAAACCTCGGGCCTGAAATTCAATCACGTCAAGCATCTCAAGCCTGACCTCAACACGCCAAAAGGCACGCGCACACTCACCTGCGCCAGCTGCCACACACCCGATGCCGGCGGCCTGGCCATGAAACCGATCCAGTTCGAGACGATGTGCCACGAATGCCACACGCTGGGCTTCGACACGTTCTCCCCCGAACGCGAAGTGCCGCACGCGAAGGTGGCCGAGGTGGGCTACATGCTGGACGACTACTACGCCAGGCGGGCGCTTTCCGGTGGCTACAGCGACGCCGGCGCGCCCGCGGTCGTCCAGGCGCGGCGGCGTCCGGGTGACCCGCCGCTATCGCGGGAACAGCAGATCGAAGCGCTGGCCTGGGCGCGCAACAAAGCACGACAGGTGGTCGACAGCATCTTCACCGACCGCGCCTGCATCACCTGCCACACCGTCACGCCGCCCACCGCCGAAACCGAATGGCGCATTGCGCCCGTGCGTGTCGCCGGCATCTGGTTCGGCGAGGCATCATTCACCCACGCCAGGCACGCCACGATGGCCTGCGGGGATTGCCATCAGGCCACCACCTCCGAAACCGCCTCCGACTTGCTCATTCCGGGTATCGAGAATTGCCGGCAGTGTCACGCCGGCGAGACCGGGGGAAGCAAGGTGGCGAGTACGTGCATTGCGTGTCACAAGTATCATCAGGCGGAGGGGTTGAAGCTGCAGTCCCTGTAAACGCTTTGTATATTTCTGTAGATTGGGGTGAGCCGGGAGCGAACCCCACCAATGCAACCACGGTTGATCAGCCCACAATCTGATATTCCTGGTTGGGGTTCGGGCTGCGCATTGTCTGAGACACAAGCGATGGATTCCTGTAACCCGGGTCAACTCAAAGGGTCTGCCCCGGGGTGAACCTGCGAATACGTGAATGGAAAACCGATGATGTTGACGTTCTTGACCCGCTGTCTCGATGCCCTCAAACGATTCTGGGACGCACCTGCCTCGGCCGTATTTCCCACGGGCACATCGCTGCTTGACCGCGAAGGCTTCGTGCCGGACGGCTTCTTGTACGGCGTCGAAATTCTCAACGACGATTCATCCCCCATGGAATTCGTCGTGGATTGCCTTGTCACGCATGGCAACTTCGCCACGAAGCGAGCATACGAAATGATGCTTCAGATCCATTTGCGTGGGGGCGCTGTGCTCCCGACCGACACAATGGCGCAGGCCGAGGCATTTGCCGAGGGCGTGACGGCCGACGCGAAGGCGCGGGGGTATCCCCTCGTTTGCCGCGCCATCTCCCGGGACTATTCACCGTGATTCCTCCATCTATGCGATTGTCGTCTCGCATCGCGGTGAAGGTGTTCGGGAGCTTCTTCCCATGAGGAATTCGTTCTGGCAACGGTTCCTCGACGAACTACGCGCCGCCTGGAAGGGTCCACCGCCGCCGATCATCGACAGGGACAGCGTCTCCCTGGCACTGAAAAGCACGCTGAAGGAAGATTTCTGCTACGGCGTCGAGCTCCTGGACGATGACAAGACACCGATGGATTTCGTGGCCGATGCGCTTCAACGGCATGCGCGCATGGATTCGCGGGACGCGCAATTCGTGACGGTACATATTCACGCGCACGGCGGAATCCTTCTCTCAACGGCGACGCTGGAGGATGCGCAGGCCGTCGCCAGAGGTATCACCGACGATGCCACGCGCCATGGTTTCCCGCTGGTTTGCCGCGTCGTCCATCGCAAAACGCCGCCGGGCGACGCGTGACGCAGGCAACGCCATCTTTGCCATCTTCCACGCCGTACCGCCTTTGTACTGCCGGCACCGGCATGGAAATCCCCGCGCCTTTCCAATAGCCTCGCCCCGGCACTACCGGGCCGACGCACATTGACGTGAAAACGGTCCGGGCAAGCAGACCTGGAGCATCCAATGGGCTACGTCCAATCCTCCCTCACCCAGGACGAACGCATCGTCGCCGTCGGCAAGACGCATTGGTCGATTTATGCCGCACCGGTGAGCATCATCATTCCCGGCGTGGCCACAATCCCGTTCTGGCCTCCCAGCCACATTCCCTGGTGGACCATCAGCCTCGGCGTCGTCGCCATCGGCGCGCTGTGGTGGCTGAAGCGCTTCATCTACGCCTCGTCAACCGAACTCGCCGTCACATCACGCCGCGTTGTCGCCAAATTCGGCCTGATCAGCCGCCATACGATCGAGCTGGGCCACAGCAAGGTGGAATCCTTCCACGTCGAACAGAGCATCATCGGCCGGCTTCTCAACTACGGCACGATTGTCATCAAAGGTTCCGGCGGTACCAGCACCCCCATTCCCGCCATCGCCGACCCCCTGCGCTTCCGCAGCGCTGCGATTGCCGCGATGGAAGCCAGGTAGCCGCAGCGCAGGATGCTGAGCCGCGCTTTCGATTTTGTAGCCCGGGTAAGCGCAAGCGCACCCGGGGTGAATCACGAATTGCCGCCGAATCATCGCCCGCGCCACGCCGCGCATCTCCGGCGTCGACGCGCGTTCACCCCGGGTGAACCCTGCGGGTTAACCCGGGCTACGAAAAGCGTAGCCGCCATCGTTATTGCCGTCGCCGTTGCCGTCGCCGTTGCCGTTGCTTCTGCGCGCAGGATGCGCGCCGCTCTTCAATGGGGCCCCATTAGGGTCGGCGAGGCGCCGTAGGATCAGCCGCCGAAGGCGGTGGCGCACAGGGATGTGCGCCAGTTTGGTGCAGGGGCAGGATGCCCCTTCACCAAACCCCGGAGGCGACTCGCGAAGTCGCCGGCCATGGATGGCCGGCGACCGACCCGCCTGGGGTGTGCTTTCTCTTGCTTACTTCTCTTTGCACAAGCAAAGAGAAGTAAGTCGGCTGGCCGAAGGACAGACGAAACGCTCTTGCTCTTTGAGGCCCAGACACACCAAAACGCCCGGCAATGTTGGGCTTCGCTGCGCTCAGCACCAACCTACAGAAGTAAGTCGGCTGGCCGAAGGACAGACGAAACGCTCTTGCTCTTTGAGGCCCAGACACACCAAAACGCCCGGCAATGTCGGGCTTCGCTCCGCTCAGCGCCAACCTACAAAAGCCCACCCCGGCCCCAGATGGGGATGGCAATCCCCATCCCCTCCCCCACGAGCTATGATTCCCCCCGCGGGAACCACTGACGAGAGATTCGCCCCCGGCCGCTGCGGCGGCCTGGCTACGGGCATGCCACCTCGGAGGAAAGTGCGATGGGGAGATCGCCGTTTCGCGGGATGCTCGCTGGCCTCTGCCTGGTTCTGGCCGCTTGCAGCGGGGGCAGCAACTCCACCAGCTCCGTAGGCACGGCGCCGCCGAACACCACTACGCCGACCGATACCGGCTGCACCGGTTCCTGCACGACGGCGCAGTCGTTCCTGACCACCGCCGACGTGGAGAAGATCGTGGCCCAGGCGGCGGCGGAGGCCCAGGCCCAGAACCGCCGCGCGGTGATCGCCGTGGTCGACCGGGTCGGCAACGTGCTGGCCGTCTATGGGATGCCCGAGCGACGGGCCACGATTCCCATCACCTCCGGCCGCGGCGTCACGGGTGGCCTGGAAGGCCTGGAAGTGCCGCCGGAGCTGGCGGCCATCGCCAAGGCGGTCACGGGCGCCTACCTGTCCTCGGAAGGCAATGCCTTCAGCACCCGCACCGCCAGCCAGATCGTCCAGGAACACTTCAATCCGGGCGAATTCAACGCGCCATCGGGGCCCCTGTTCGGCGTGCAGTTCTCCCAGTTGCCCTGTTCCGACCTCTCCACCCGCTTCACCAGCGGCGTGGGCGTGGGGCCGCACCGGTCGCCACTGGGGCTGTCGGCCGATCCCGGCGGCTTCCCGCTCTACAAGGCCGGCGCGCCGGTCGGCGGCATCGGCGTGCTGGCGGATGAGCGCTATTCGCTCGATCCCTCCATTGGCGATACCGACCGCGATATCGACGAACTGATCGCCCTGGCCGGCACCTTCGGCTACGCGGCCCCCGTCGAGCGGCGCGGCGACCGCATCACGGCCGATGGCAAGACCTTCCGTTTTACCGATGTGGAATTCAGCCACCTCGCGCGCGACCCGGCCACGGCCCCCAGCCTGGCCAGCCAGGGCAACGGCACCATGATGGCAGTGCCCGGCTATTTCGGCGGCACCGTGCTCGCCGGCACCGCCTTCGGCCAAGCGGCCTCCGGCATCCGGCCCGATGCCGGCGACTACCCCAACCTCGACGCCTTCGTCCTCGACGATGGGGCCGGCAACAACCGCTACGCCCCGCGTGCCGGCACCGACGGCGCCAACGGTTTGACCGCCACCGAGGCCCGCACCGTCGTGCAGGAAGCCCTGGGCATTGCCAACCGGACGCGTGCGCAGATCCGCCGGCCGCTCTCGACGCCCGCGCGGGTCAGCATTTCCGTCGTTGACACCAACGGCACCGTGCTCGCCCTCGCCCGCACGCGCGACGCGCCGGTCTTCGGCCTGGATGTTTCACTGCAGAAAGCCCGCGCCGCACTGTTGTTCTCCGCCGCCACCACCGCGGCTGACCTCGCTGCCGCGGCCAACGCCCGCTACCTCAATGCGGCGCTCGATCTCCCCAACGGCACCGTCAACCTTTCCACCACGGGACAAGGCGACATCGCCGCCCGCGTCGGCCAGCTGCGCAGCTTCCTCGGCCTGCCCACGGCCCTGGCCGATACCAGCAATGCCTTCAGCAACCGCGCCGTGGGCAACCTGGCGCGGCCCTACTACCCCGACGGCATCATCAGTTCGCGCGCCGGCCCTCTCAGCCTGAATTTCGCCAGCTGGAGCCCTTTCCAGGATGGCCTCCAGCTCGACCTCGTCTACAACGCTGTCGCCAGCCACCTGGCCTTCTACCTCAACCAGCGCGGCCTCGCTCTCACGCTCGACGGCGCGCCTCTCGTACCTGCGCCCACGCCCGGGAACCCCATGCCGATCGGCGACGTCGCGCAGAACTGCACGGGCATCGCGCGCGCCGCCAACGGCATCCAGATCTTCCCCGGCAGCGTGCCGATCTATCGCGGTAGCGTTCTGGTCGGCGCCATCGGCGTCTCCGGCGACGGCGTCGACCAGGACGACATGATCAGCTTCCTCGGCGTCCATAACGCCGCGGCCCGGCTCAACGGTTCCATCGGCAACGCGCCCCGCGAAAAACGCGTCGACCGCCTCGAACCCGCCGCCGCCCGCCTGCGCTACGTGCAATGCCCGCAAGCCCCGTTCATCGGCTCCACCGACGACAACGTGTGCGAGGGAAAATAAGATGAGGCCCAGCACCGGATTGGCACTCTCGGCGCTTGCGCTGGCGATTGCCGCGGCGCCGTCCCACGCCGCCGCGCCGCAGGCGATCACGCCACACTGGATGGAGCTCACGGGCCTGCTTCCCGCGCCCACCTACGATCCCCGCCACTCGCAGATTCCGCGTCGCCGCCCCGGGCATCCCTACGTACCCTACAGCGAGCCCGATCCGCAGAACCCCGACGCCGTGGACCCGGCACCCGTCGACATGGCCGGCGAATTCCTGCCGGTGCCCGATCGCTGGCGCATCATGGAAGGCCTGGGTTTCAAGCACCCCTGGTTTGATCCCTACAACCAGAACGTCTTGAAAGGCGACAAGCCCATTCGCGGCGAGGACGAGTTCCTCAGTCTCACGCTGATCGCCGATACCATCGTCGAGCCGCGTTCGATCCCCACGCCGGTTGGTCCGCAGTCAACAACCAACCCCGGCTCGCTCGATGTTCTGGGCGATATCGACCAGCTGATCCTCGCGCAGACCCTGATCTTCAGCGCCGACTACTACATCGGCAACACCACCTTCAAACCGCCCGAGAACGAATACCGCGCCACGCTTGCGCTCAACTACAACCGCGTGCACACCGAAGAAGTGCGCGCGCTGCAGATCGATCCCTCGCTCGGCACCACGCGCGACGATGCCTTTCTCGGCGTGCAGGAACTCTTCTGGGATCACCATCTGCGCGATGTCTCTTCCCGCTACGACTTCGATTCCTTCCGCATCGGCATCCAGCCCTTCAATTCCGATTTCCGTGGCTTTCTGTTCCAGGACAGCCAGCCCGGCATCCGCTTCTTCGGCAACCGCGACAACAACCGCTGGCAATACAACATCGCCTGGTTCCGTCGGCTCAACAAAGACCTGAACTCCGGCCTCAACGACGTCACCCGCCGCTGGCGTGACGATGACATTCTCATCGCCAACCTGTACCGCCAGGATTGGCCAAAGCTCGGCTTCACCTCGCAGGTCACCGCCGTCTACAACCGCAATCGGGAAGACACGCCGTTCTTTGATTCGAACGGGTTCATCCAGCGGCCCTCATCACTGGGCGGCGAGCGCCCGCGCACCTATGACGTCGGCTATGTCGGCTACAACGGCGACGGACACTTCGGCCGCTGGAACCTCACCGTTTCCGCCTATGCGGCCGTGGGGCGGCAATCGCCCGGAACATTTATCGCGGGCGATACGGATATCCGCGCCGGATTCTTCGCCGCGGAAGTCTCGCGCGACTTCGACTGGATCCGTGTCCGCGGCTCCCTCGCCTATGCCAGTGGCGATGACGATGCCTTCGACGATAAGTCGACCGGTTACGACGCCATCTTCGAAAACCCCATTTTCGCCGGGGCGGATACGAGTTACTGGATTCGGCAGAACGTGCCGCTGATCGGTGGCGGCGGCGTGGCGCTGGCCCAGCGCAATGGCTTGCTGGCGAATCTTCGCTCGTCCAAGGAACTGGGGCAGAGCAATTTCGACAATCCCGGCCTGCGTTTGATCGGCATCGGCGCCGACTTCGATCTCACCCCACAGTCGCGGCTCTCGGGCAATCTCAATCATCTCTGGTTCGACAAGACCGAGATCCTGGAGACCGCACGCAATCAAGGCGGAATCGGCCGGTCCATCGGAACGGATGTTTCCGTCGCCTATATCTGGCGGCCGTTCATGACGCAGAACATCGTGTTGCGGTTGTCAGGGGCAGCGCTGCTGCCGGGGGATGGGTTCAAGGATCTCTATGGGGATCGGCATTCGACGTATTACTCGGTGTTGGGGAATTTCATCTTCACGTTTTGAAATTGCCGGAGCGCGGCGATGGCGCTGTCGTTTTCAATCAACGACCAGAGCAAGAGCGTTTCGTCTGCCTTGCAGGCAGCCGACCTACCTGCGTCCTTTTCGCATTCCTGGGCGTGGGGTGAAAGCAACAGCCAAAGCGTTTCGTCTGCCCTTCGGGCAGCCGACCTACCTTTCTTTGCTTGTGCAAAGAAAGGTAGGCCAAAGAAAGCACACCCCAGGCGGGTCGGTGGTTGGCCATCCATGGCCAACCACTGCGCGAGTCACCTCCGGGGTTTGGTGAAGGGCCATCCTGGCCCTGCACCAAACTCGCGCACATCCCTGTGCGCGCCCGCCTTCGGCGGCTTTTCCTCCAGTGCCTCGCCGACCCTAATGGGGCCCCCTTTCAAAGCAGCGCGCATCCTGCGCGCAGAAGCAACGGCATCGGCCACTTCATCGGTAACGCCGACTGCCAAGCCGGTGACATCGCCCGGCCCCGTAGCCCGGATCACCCCGAAGAGGTCATCCGGGGTGAACCTGCGTCGACGCTTGAAAAGCGTCGCAACTTCCCAATCGCAATCCGTCATTCCCCCGGACGCGCTGCGCTTTTCCGGGCTACGGCTTTTCGCGCGTCGCAACGTGCCAATCGAAACCCGACTAACGCCGATCCATATCGCTCCAACTTCGAGGGTGCTTTCATGACGACGCCACGCCATTGGCTAGCTAACGTCATCGAACAATGGACCGGTAACGCGTGGTCCCCAACGGGCACCGCGCGATCAGACCTCGCCGAAAACCGCACCGCCCATCGGGCGCTCGCGTCCCGCGAGCACACGCTACGAAGAATCTGCTGCAGCCCGCTCTTGCTCTCGCTTCTGCGCGCAGGATGCGCGCCGCTCTTCAAGGGGGCCCCATTAGGGTCGGCGGATTCCCGTAGGACCAGCCCGCGCAGCGGGTCGCGCACAGGGATGTGCGCGAGTTGGGTGCAGGGTCAGGATGACCCTTCACCCAACCCCGGAGGGAAGCCGCGTAGTCGCCGGCCATGGATGGCCGGCGACCGACCCGTCTGGGGTGCCCTTTCTTTTGCCTTCTTTTCTTTGGGCAAGCAAAGCAAAGAAGGTCGGCTGCCTGCAAGGCAGACGAAACGCTCGTCCGCTCTCCTCTTCTCGTTCTTCGCACTACTGATCTGCCCGATCTCAAATGCGAGCGAAGAAAAACCCGTCGAACGAACCTATGTAACCGCGCCAGACGCGCCAGCGTTCCAGACATGGGAAGACGCCAACAAAAAAAGCGCCGGCTGCATCAGCTGCCACACCGCCAGCGACCGCAAAACCATGCACGCCTCCGAGGCTGTCGTCCTCGGCTGCACCGACTGCCACGGCGGCAACCCTACCGTCTTCGCCAGTGCCCCCGAGACGCCAGCGGCACACGGCCACGACACCCACGATTCCGAACACGGCAAGGAACACGCAACACGTGTGGATCGCGGCTTCTCCACGGGCTACGTGGAAGCCATGGACAAAGCCCACATCCTCCCAAGATACCCAGGCAATTGGCCCAGCAGCGCCAACCCACCCCGCAGCTACACCCACCTGCTAAAGGAATCGCCCGAGTTCACGCGATTCATCAACCCCGGCGATCTAAGAATCGCAAGGGAAGCTTGCGGCGCCTGCCACCTCCCCCTCATCCAACAGGCAGAAAAAAGCCTCATGGCCAACGCCGCCATGTTCTGGGGCGCCGCCAGTTACAACAACGGCATCCTCCCCTACAAGCACAGCATTCTCGGTGAGGCTTACACGCGCGAAGGGCTGCCTTCGTCCGTCAAGAACGGCGTCGCCAACGACGATGCCATGAACAAGCGCGGCATCCTGCCGCAAATCTCCCCACTCCCCAGCTGGGAAACCACACCCCCAGCCGACATCTTCCGCGTCTTCGAACGCGGCGGCCGCAATATCGGCACGCTGTTCCCGGAAACCGGCCTGCCCAACGAATCCGGCAACATCCAACGCCTCGAAGAACCCGGCCGCCCCGATCTCAAGCAATCCAACCGCGGCCCCGGCACCGGCAATCGCGTTGCCATCCCGGTGCTCAACATCCACAAGACCCGCTTGAACGACCCCTTCACCTGGTTCCTCGGCACCAACGACAACCCGGGCGATTTCCGTTCCTCCGGCTGCTCCGCCTGCCATGTGATCTACGCCAACGACCGCGACCCGCGGCATTCGGCCATCCATGCCAAATTTGGCAATATGGGACAAACGGCACAAGCCGACCCCACCATCCCCAAGGGCGAATCCGGCCACCCGATCAAGCACGAATTCACCCGGCAGATCCCCACCAGCCAATGCATGATCTGCCACATGCACCAGCCGAACATGTTCATCAACACCATGCTCGGCTACACCATGTGGGATTACGAATCCGATGCCCCTTTCATGTGGCCGGAGAAACAGCACTACCCCAGCGACGAGGAAGCCCGCAAAACCCTCGACCGCAATCCCGAAGAGGCGGCCATTCGCGGCAAATGGCGCGATGTCGATTTCCTCAAGGACGTCTCCCTCCTCAACCCGCAGCTCAAGGACACCCAGTTCGCCGACTACCACGGCCACGGCTGGAATTTCCGCGGCATCTTCGCGCGCGATCGCAAGGGCACCCTGCTCGATGCCAGGCAGCAGCCCATCGACGATACCGATCCGGACAAATGGAAGAAGGCCGTGCACCTGTCGTCGATCCATGTCGACGTCGGCATGCAATGCGTCGACTGCCATTTCGCCCAGGACAACCACGGCAACGGCTACCTCAAGGCCGAGGTCATGGGCGCCGTCGAGATCCAGTGCCAGGATTGCCACGGCACCGTCGACAAGTACCCGACCTTGCGCACCTCCGGCCCCGCCGCGTCCAGGCATGGCCGCGACCTGCTGCTCATCCGCAACCCCGACGGCAAGAAGCGCTTTGAATGGGTCGGCGACAAATTGATCCAGCGCTCCGCCGTCACCCCAGGCCTCGAATGGACGATGTCGCTCACCAAGAACATCTCCAACCCGGCTTCGCCCGAGTACAACGAGAAAGCCACCCGCGCGCACACCGTCTCGCGTGACGTGGTGAAGCAGAACTACGGCGCCGACGTGCCCAAGAGCGAGCGCGCCCACAACGAGGACAAGCTGCTCTGCTACACCTGCCACACCTCCTGGACCACCAGCTGCGGCGGCTGCCACCTGCCTATCCAGGCCAACTGGAAGACCGAACGCCACAAGTACGAAGGCGGCTTCACCCGCAACTTCGCCACCTACAACCCCCAGGTGGCCCGCGACGACATGTTCTTCCTCGGCGTGCACGGCAGCATCAAGGACCACAAGATCGCCCCCGTGCGCTCGTCCTCGGCCCTGGTGCTGTCGTCCACCAATATCAACCGCGAGAAGATCTATATCCAGCAGCCGCCCATCGCCGCCAGCGGCTATTCCTCGCAGGCCTTCGCGCCCCACTACCCGCACACCGAGCGCAAGACCGAAACCAAGACCTGCACCGACTGCCATATCAGCAAGGACAACGACAACAACGCCCTGCTCGCCCAAACGCTGCTGCTCGGCACCAAGTTCATCGATTTCGTGGGCTTCAATGCCTGGGTCGGCGGCGACGGCGCCATCAGCGCCGTGCAGGTCACCGAATGGGATGAACCGCAGGCCGTGATCGGCAGCTACCTGCACAGATACGCCTACCCGGATTGGTACCAGCAGCACCAGCAGCGCAACCAGCGCCTGCCCACCGCCGAAACCCACAAGGCCGGCACCACCCAATGCCTGCAGCTACGCGGCGAATTCCTATACACCGCCGAAGGCGACCAGGGCATGCGCGTCTACGACGTCGCCAGCGTCGCCAACAAGGGCTTCTCCGCCAAGATCGTGACCGCGCCCTTCTCACCCCTGGGCCAGGACACCCGCATCCCCACCAAAAACGCCACCTGCGTGGTGCTCGCCACCACCCAGCCCGTGGCCCCGTCGCGCAGCGTCAGCGAACTCATGCAGGGGGCCAATCAAGAGCAGCCCATGCATCCCATCTATCGGTATGCCTTTGTGACGGATGCCGAAGAAGGTTTGATAGCCGTTGATATCGACACCCTCCACGACGGGGACCCACGCAACAACCAGCTCACGCGCGCCGTGACCTGGAACGAAGGCGGTGTGCTTACCGGCGCCCGGCACC
Organism: Tahibacter amnicola; assembly: GCF_025398735.1. Classification (NCBI taxonomy): domain Bacteria; kingdom Pseudomonadati; phylum Pseudomonadota; class Gammaproteobacteria; order Lysobacterales; family Rhodanobacteraceae; genus Tahibacter; species Tahibacter amnicola. The sequence continues at coordinate 2,833,487 of NZ_CP104694.1, read as the reverse complement.
TGGCCATTGGGGGTACCTGGTTCTATGTGATGGCCGACGCCGGTGTGGTGATCGTGGACATGACGGATCCTCTGCACCCCAGGCACGTGACCACGGTGCCCATCGCCGGCGCCCGGGCCGCGCAGGTGCAGTTCCGGTACCTGTTTGTGACGGCGAAGGACGGGCTGCACGTGGTGGATATCACCCTGCCGGACCGGGCCAAGGAGGTGACCGGAGCGTTCCTGCCGCTGGCCGATGCGCACAAGCTCCATGTGGCGCGGACCTATGCCTACATTGCTAACGGGTCCGAGGGACTGGCGATTGTGGACGTCACGAAGCCGGAGAAGCCGGTGCTGTACCAGATGTTCAATGCCGGCGGGAAGATCAGCGATGCGCGGGACGTGATTGTTGGTACGACGAATGCATCCCTTTTTGCGTATGTTGCAGATGGCAATAATGGGATTAAAGTGGTGCAGCTGACGTCGCCGGAGAGTCAGCCGAAGTTTTATGGGTTTAGTCCGGAGCCGAAGCCCGCGTTGATTGGGTGGCGGGAGATTGGGGGGGAGGCGTTGGCGTTGTCGCGGGGGTTGGAGCGGGATCGGGCTGTGGATGAGACGGGGAATCAGATTGCGGTGTTTGGGAGGATTGGGGCGAGGCCGTTTACCCAAGCGGAAATGGAAAGACTGACTATCCAAAATAGTCAGCCGTGGTCGGCAACAGACAAACCACTTAAAGGCACCATCACTTCGCCGGTAAGTCCAGTAAAGAAACCTTAACCAACGGGTGGCTATGTGATCGATTCAACGGTACTAAAGGGCGTGGTTGACAGTTCTGCACAAGTATCTGCGTGGGCCTTAGCGATGGCAGCCGGTAGCGTTGCGGTGCTAGTTAGCACATCCATTCGGCGCCCCGCCACCCTGGCTTGGCGAGTCCCATACGCACTTTTCGTACCGGGCTGGGTCGGCATATTCCACACACTGAAACTAGGCACTGACATTGCTGGCAAGCAACTAGCTTCAACCATGGTTAGCAAGGAGAACATCCAGCAAATAGCGTCCGACATCAACAACCTCTACGCAGACCAGAAGTTCGCACTAATGTTCTCTTTGTTTTCATTTGCCATATGGCTATTGATCACAACTATCCACTGGATTATTTCCGACGAACTTCCACAGGAATAACCATGCCCCGCATGATTCTGCTCTTCTTGGCAATTCTAGTTACGCCAATTTCGAACAGTCAGGACTGCAATTGCACGGATTATCCATTCGAACCAAATCCGCCATGCTTCAAAGTGTGCGCTGAAAGAATTTCCAGAAATCAAAATCTCAGCTTTAATCCCGCTCTAGACAAGACGGTCGAGAATGCCTTTAGAACAATCCACGAAGCTAGCAAGACACAGCACATTGACTTTGAGAGCATTACAAACGAATGGCAGCTTAAAGATACCGCTGAAAAAATTCGACGCGCCCAGCTAGAAAAACAGAAATAAGCCCCCTCGCAATCCGGCGAAATTGGGCAACCGTGATCCTACCCCAGTTTGCCGGACACCCCGATAAGCGATTCAATATCGCCATCTGAGGTGAGGCAAATGACCAAGAAAGTTGTGGCAAAGAAGACCCGCAATCGCTATAGCGCGCAGTTCAAGGAACAGGCGCTGGCCCGCGCCGAGAAGGACGGCGTCGCTATCGCGGCGAAAGACCTGGGATTGGCGGAAAGCCAGCTGTATTCGTGGCGTCTGAAGTCCAAGCAAGCGGGTCAAATGACCGAGGAGCAGCGGGCAATTTTGGCGGACCATGCACGCCTGAAGCGCGAGGTCGCCCGTCTTGAGGAAGAAGTTACCTTTTTAAAAAAAGCGGCGGCGTACTTCGCGAAACAGCCCAAATGAAGTACGCCGTGGTCGCCGAGAACGAAGGGCAGCACTCGGTGCGGATGATGTGCCGTGCGCTTACCGTTTCGCCGGGTGGATACTACGAGTGGCGCAAGCGAAAGCCGTCGCGACGGACCCGCCAACGAGCAGCGTTGGATACCGTTGTAGATAGCGCTTTCCGGGCGCAAAAAGGTCGAGCAGGGGCGCCACGTTTGACTCACGGTTTGAAGCAGCAAGGCATCAATGCGGGACACAACCAAGTAGCCGAAAGCCTTCGCCGACAAGGTTTACGCGCCAAGGCGGCGCGCAAATTCAAGGCGACAACGAATTCCGCGCACTCGTTGCCGGTGGCGCCGAATCTGTTGCAGCAGAACTTCAGTGCCGAGCGTCCTAACCAAGCCTGGGTCGCGGACATTACATTTGTGGACACGGCGGAAGGCTGGCTCTACTTGGCGGTCGTGCTTGACCTATTTTCCCGGCGTGTTGTCGGTTGGTCGATGTCGGATCGAATGACGGCTACAGCAAACTGGGACAACCAAGTTTCAGATTTTTCTGACGCCGCTGCCCGAAATCAGCAGCAAACTGGGACAACCAATTTTCAGAATTTTCAGACCCTACCACCGGAATTCCGACACAAACCAGGACAACCAAGCGTCAGACTTTTCCGACCCCACCGCCGGCATTCCGCTGATTCCTCACCCACCAGCACCGTAAGCGTTCAGCAACCCCGGAACCAACAAACCAGGACAACCACTTTTTGTCAGGATTTTCCGGCCTGGCTGCCTCCCCCGCAGGAGTGAAGGAATAGTCTATGTCGATCATCACAATTGTGCTGGCATTGCTAATGTCCGCAACTCCAACACAAGTGGAATTTGTTGGAGGTAAGCGACTGGCGGAACTTGGCAAAGCTTTCCAAAGAATGGAGGCAAAGGCAGGAAAGGACGATGACCATCTTGGAGCGCTATATTTCCTCGGATACGTAGCGGCTATAGCGGATACCGGCGGCAAGAATGAACTCTTTTGCATTCCAAATGATGTGTCTATCCAGCAAGTAGCTACCGTAGTCGCACGATTCGTCGACGCCCATCCGGAAACCTGGCATTTTCGGGGATACTACTTTGTCGAAGGTGCGCTGGCAGCTGCGTTCCCCTGTAGCTAACGGCAGCCCAAGCCAGGACAACCAAGTTTCTGAATTTTCCAAAGTGAGTATGATGCCCGACGCTGTCCACCTGATCGCGTTTCAGAAGACGCCATTACGGTTCACTTCTAGAACAGCAATCGGATCGAGGTCCACACGATTGAAGCAACGCCTATAGTAGACAGGGGAAGATCGATGAAGTCCGCAGTACTCGCATCACTTTTGGCTACCGCGACACCTGCATTCGCAACAGCAAACCTGATCAGCTTCGACATACCCACCACGACATCCAGCCGCACCGCCTTTCTAGACACGAGCGCTCACGTACAGCCAAGTGCAACCTCGGACGCGGGAGCGGTCGCGGCGTGGAACGTCACCGTAAACGCCGCTCTGTTCGCCTCACTTCCACAGACGGTTGTCCTAAACTTCCCAGATCGCCCATCAGTCACCCTCAACAAAGACGTCGGCAAACATCGTGAGCCGGCGGGATTCCTCTGGACAGGCCGAGGCGGTGGGTGTAGCGGAATATTCACGTCCGTAAGAAACATCCTCAGGGGAACGATCTCCTGCCAAAATGCCGCGTACGGCCTGGAGCCACCAAGGCACGCACAAGCCACCCAGCTGATTCGCTATGACTCAGCTTTAGTTGCGGTTGACGCAAACGATACGGAACGCGTCGCCAGCCCGAACGCACACGCCGCCAACCTGTCGAAGAAAAGCGCCATGGCGGCAGCGGAATCCGTCGACACATCGATCGATATTCTTGTCCTTTACACCGAGGGCGTGCGAGCGGCGCTCGATCCAGGTGGTGGGAACGCAAATTCGTTGGCCTACATGCAGCATGCTGTCGATGTGACGCAACAGGCGATGACAAATAGCACTACCGCCGGTCAGCCCGTGATTGCTGAAGTAGCTCTCGCGAAGGCGCAGAAAGTCCAGTATCCCGGCAGCGGCAGCTTTTCAACAGACCTCACCTATCTGACGGACGACCCGGAACCGACCGGACTGCGCAACTACTGGTCAGCCGATATCGTCATGCTGGTTGCCGAATCGGGCGGCGTCGGGCAATGCGGACGAGCCTTCGAGCCCGCCTTCGGCCTTCCCCCACCCGGTCCAAGCTTCGCCCCATTTGCTGTCGCAGTCGCGAAGCGGGCTTGCAGCTTTGCGAATTTCTCCTTTCAACATGAGTTCGCCCACGTCATCGGCGCGAATCACAATCCGGAGAGCGAAACCAACCCGACGCCGCTACGCCCTTGGGCATACGACCATTGGATCAGCACACCGAAAGGCGTGAAGAATCGAACGATCATGACCTATCCATCAGTCTGCCCCTATGGCTGTCCTGAGGTACTGCACTACGCAAATGCCCAGGTGTACGCCGGCGACTTTCGAACAGGCACACCAAACCTGAGGGAGAACGCGAGAGCAATTGCCGAATTCTCTTCGGCAGCGGCACAGTACCGTCCCCACCTCGGGCGCATTTTCGCCGACCGGTTTGAGTAGCAGATGCGCATCGTCAGATCTGTGTTCCTCTTGCTATTGATCCTCACACCCATCTTGGCACGTGCGCAATTCGTTGTGCTTCCGTCGGATATCGGCGTGCAGCTCTCGGCCTCTCCGACATCGGACCTCAGTCCAGGCGACCAAGTGAGCTTCCGCCTGTCCTTGACCAACCACGGACCAGCCATCGTTACTGGCGTCTCGCTGATTAGCACCAACTACTACCTGGAGTTCGACCGAAACGTCTACGTCGCCAATTGCCCCGGTCTCGTCGTCTCACCCGCCGACGATATCTCTGACCCTCACTACAATCTATTCTGGTTCGCTACCACGTTTGGGGGGCCGTTCGCGGTAGGCGAGACACGGCACTGTGACTTCGCTCTTCTAGTAACTTCCCAGGCGCCGCAGCTCACAGCGCTAGGGTTCGGTCTCTCGCCGTTCTACAGTGAATACCCAGCGGGAAACCCCAACAACAATGCGGCGACAGTTCTCATTACTCGGGGGCTTTCCACGGTGTCCATTCCTGCGACCTCGACCCTCACATTGATTGTGATTGGCGCGTTGGTTCTGATCGCGAGTTTCAGTCAGCTTTCGCGCAGGATTCGACCAACTACGGAGTGATCACGGAATTGCACACAAACCGGGACAACCAAGTGGCAATCTGGGACAACCAAGTGGCAATCTGGAGTGGCAATCTGGGACAACCAAGTTTCCGAATTTTCTGACGCCGCTGCCGGAAATCCGCTGATTCTTGTCGCACCGCCACCATGAAATAGGGGCAGATCAGGCCAACCATGCCTAGGATCCTGCCTACGCCGTCGCCGGAAAATTCCGAGACGCCTCTGCTGCGCATCGGACACACGCCCACCCATACCCTCCCGCCCGGAATCTCCCCCACCAAATGGGTTGACGTGGCCTCATCCGTTTCCCAGAATCCATCCCGCTGCCGCCAAATCGGCAGCCCAGGATTGGCGTCCTGGTGTAGCCGGCGCCCCCAAGCGCCCATCCGACGATGACGGCGCTTTTCTTGCGCCCAGTCGTCGGCTGGGCGCCCTTTGATACCCTCAGGTTTCAACGGCGGGCGGCGCGTGGCAGCAGCAATGCTGGCCGGTCGGTTACCCGGTACGCCAACCATGCGCCGTCCGTCACCGTTTCGGGTCCGGTGACGGGTACTCCCCACTCGTCGAGGACACCGCAATGTCTCTTCGCATGGAACGCCCGTTCGCCCCGCGCGAACACTTGCCGTCGAGTCGTACCCGCCGCCTGCACCGGCTCACATACCGGTGCAGGCGGTTGCATCGTTCTTCCCCTGCCCCGTTGTCGCTGCGCCGTGCCCGCCTCATCCCATCGAGGAGCGACGCATGAGCCATTCCCGCGATGACGATGACCAAGCTGATGCCGCGGTCGAATACAGCATCCACGATCTGCTCGTGCCAGCCCTGTCCGAAGATCACCACGATTTCCCGCACATCGTGCGCGCCGCACGCCACGTGCGCGAAACCACGCTCGCCACGCTGCGCACCGTGGCGCAGCTGCTGCGCTCGTCCGCCAACAGCGACGATCCACCCCGATCAGATCTGGTGCACGATGTCGGCCGCGCGGTCGCCCAGCTCGCCGATATCGTCGATGCCTTGACGACGCTGGAGAGTCATGCGGATTACCAGTGGCAGCGGTCGGCGCGCAAAGGGTCGGTCAAGGCGTAAGCACACGCTGTTGCTTCTGTAGCCCGGGTTAACCCGCAGGGTTCACCCGGGGTGATTCTGCGTCGACGCCGGAGAAACGGCGCGTGGCGTTGACGCGGATGATCCAGCGGCAATTCGTAGTTCACCCCGGGTGCGCTGCGCTTACCCGGGCCACCGAGGCAGCAGCCTTTTCGTTTGCGAATGCCACAGGAAACACCGTCGCCCTTTGGTCTGGGCACGTATGCGAACGGCGGTGGTCGTCCTTCCCGGAAAGGCCCCCCACTGCTCGACGCTATCGACGGTGTTTCTGGTGACATTTGCCGTAGAAGACGCCGAGGCTGGGGTTACCCGCGCGGTTGGAACCCGCTCGCGAAGGGTTTCGACCACGCCGCACCGCTGACGAGCAGCGCGGCACAAAGTACCTCACCACCGGCATCCACCCCGCTCCCGTGGCCACGGCGGCGGCACATCCACTTTGACCTGCGCAGGTTTCCTCTAAAGGAACCTTATCGACTCAACCTCTACCCGCAATCCCGGCGATCGAGGCGCGCAGACGCCAACTGCGCGATCGCCATCGCTGGCTGCACCAGACGCCGATCACCGCTCACGGGGAGACGCCAACTCTCCCGGCGCGGTGGTCGCGCGCCTTCGCGCCAAGCGAGCGTCGCAGCCGGCGCCGGCGCCGGCGCCAGCGATCCAGAGCGATCCAGGACAACCACGATTTGGCATTCGCCTAGGCCTCGATCAGCATTTTCCGATGCACCATCGAGCCATTCGCCGACGCCGTGAACAGAATGGCGCGCGCCAGTAGCTTTGGCACCGGCGCCTGCAATTCATGGGTATCCTGGTTCCCCTGCATTCGTTCAACGCGCCGACAAATGCGGCAATCTGGGACGGCAATCTGGGACAACCAAGTTTCGGAATTTTCCGACGCCGCTGCAAGAATTACGCTGATTCTGGTCGCGGGCAATCTGGGACAACCAAGTTTCGGAATTTTCCGACGCCGCTGCAAGAAATCCGCTGATTCTTGTCGCACCGCCACCATGAAATAGTGGCGCCATGAGCGCCCCACGACACCACTTCGTCACGCCCGGCAGCGCCGGTGACTTTCACCAGAGGCAATCTGGGACAACCAAGTTTCGGAATTTTCCGACGCCGCTGCAAGAAATCCGCTGATTCTTGTCGCACCGCCACCATGAAATAGTGGCGCCATGAGCGCCCCACGACACCACTTCGTCACGCCCGGCAGCGCCGGTGACTTTCACTGCATCTCGCGCTGTGTGCGACGCGCCTTTCTCTGCGGCGAGGATCGCTTCACCGGTCAATCCTACGAACACCGCAAGCAATGGGTCGAAGATCGCCTGTACGAATTGGCGTCGATCTTCGCCATCGGCGTGTACGCCTACGCCGTCATGAGCAACCATATTCACGTTGTGGCACATGTAGCGCCGTACATTGCCGAAAGATGGACAGCGGACGAAGTCGCCCAGCGTTGGATGCGACTCTGTCCTATTCGACGCGACAACGCGGTTGACGAAGCTGCCTGCGCTGTGCGCGCAACGCACATCGCTGCCGATCCAGCGAAAGTCGCCCTTTATCGCGAACGTCTGTCGTCACTGCCTTGGTTCATGCGCTGTTTGAACGAACCGATCGCGCGGCGCGCAAATCGCGAAGACGCCTGTACTGGTCGTTTCTGGGAAGGACGTTATCGCTGCCAGGCACTGCTCGATGAAACGGCCCTGCTGGCCTGCATGGCCTATGTCGACCTCAATCCGATTCGTGCCGGCATCGCCCAGGATCTGCCATCGTCGGCGCATACGTCAATTCGTCGCCGACTCCTGGAAATCGATGGCGCGCAGCTGCTTAAGCCCGTCGCTGGCAGCATCGATCGCCCGCTGTCGATCCGGTCAATCGACTATGTGGCCTTGGTGGATTGGTCAGGACGTCAACGCCGTCCGGACAAGCGATTTCATCTGACCGCCGATCCGCCGGCGGTGCTTCGCACCCTGGGTATCACGCCAGAACAATGGCAGGCTGATGTCTTCACGATAGAGCTTCGCTATTGGCGCGCCGTCGGATCAGTTCAAACGCTCATCGACAAGGCGAAAGAACTGGGCCAATGCTGGCTCAAAGGCGGCGGTGCCAGCCGATCAATCGATCAGCGTCGTGATTCACCACCATTTCCGCGCAGGGCATGAGACGCGACCTCTTTGCCCCACAGGGCTACGTTCGAAACGTGAAAGCGCGCAGCGCGCTTCCGACGGCTTCGGCGTCAAAGTGCTTTGGATCAAACAAGGCGCCATGCCACTCCACCATCTCCTGATGTGATTCGTGATCAGGAGAGGCCATCACTGTGAGGAAATGACTGTAGCCGGGCGGCCCGCCGATATCCTCGGGCGGACAGGCGTTTTCGCCGACGAGGAAGAATGGGTGCGGGCACGGACCGATGGCGGGCGTCACTCGCTTCACGGTGATCTTGTGCTCCCAACCGTCACCGAAGTCGTAAAGGTAGGTAAATGTCTTGCGATGACGGATCAGTGTGCTCAACCGCACTCGCGCCTCGTCAAGCACGTCGTCGCCGTCGAAATCGGGATCAGGCACGCCGTATTGGTCGTGACCAGCGGTAAACAAATGGAGATGTCCGCCGCTCCAACCCATCACAGTCAGCAGGATCTGGTGCAGTTTCCGCAGCGTGACGGAGACCGGAACGACAAACTCCCGCCACACCAGCGGGTCGACATGCCGCAACTCCACACGCAGATGCGCCAACGTCGGGGGGCTTTTGGTTTCCTGACGACCATGAGTCGGACAACTTGCGTGACGAATGGCCGGGTAGTTTACTCAATTTCGGACATCCGCGATTCCGCAAGCATGGCGTTTCCCGCAATCCGGGACAACCAGGACGCCGTGAAGTCCTAGGCCAGCGACGTCGCGCGCCGAGGCGCAGGTCGGAATAGTTTGACGACTGGATTGAGATCCGACCTAGGGGGCGGAACCAGCGGAACCAGGACAACCACCTTTCAGAATTTTCCGACCAGCGGAACCAGGACAACCACCTTTCAGAATTTTCCGACCCTGCCTGCCGGCAACACCGCAATCCAGGAGGGCAATTGCGGCATCGACGCAGCAATTGGCGGCATGCACGCAGCATTTTGCGTCACTCGCCACCCCTTGGGCTTGAAACGCGGGGCTGGTAGGCCTGGTACGTCGGTCAAAGAGCTGCGCGCTCGGGCCTCGAAGCTTCGTCCAACAAGCTTTGCGACCCGACGGGCCAGCCTTTTGGTCCGTGCGTGGGGCGCTGAGCTTCAAGCGTCCAGCTTTTTGCGGGATGCACAAGCATGGGTGACCGGAAGAGCCGGCCTAATTGCCTAGAACGTGAAGTGCGGAACGTGAATCGCGAGGCTTTTTGCTCGGCGCGTCGAGCCCAAAGCTCGGACCGCGGCGCAATTTTCTGGGCGCCTGACGTTTTTTGCTTGGCGCGCGAGGCATTTCGCTCGGCGCGTCGAGCCGTTTTGCTGGAAACGCCGAGCTGTTTTCCCGGACCGCCGAGCATGTTTCTCGGACGGCCGAGCGATTTGGTGGAAGCGCCGGGCTTTTTGCTCAGCGTGTGGGGCTTTTCGCTGGGGGCACCGAGCAATTTGCGCCAGCACGGCAATCTGAACCCCAGTCACCCGCGAATACCACAGGGAGCGCCGTCCGCCGCTCCGGAGCGGCGCAACGTTGTTTCCGGTGATGTTGCCCTCCATTGAACCCACCGGACCATCGCCCCGGACCGGCAGCCGCCCGCGGAGCAGCTGCTCGGCACGCACCGCGCCGACGAGCACGGCCGTGCTACGCCGAGAATCGACCCGGCCCCACCCGTCGCCATGGCCATGGCGATGGCCCCCTCCCTCTGACCTGCGCAGGGCTCCTCCCCGCGTGCCGCACCGTCGCGTTCCCTTCCAACGCCCAGCCGGCACGCGGGACTCCATTTTATTGCCCGTCGCCCTCGACGCCCCGATCCGGAGATCCCATGAAACGCACCATCGCCATCGCCGCCGGCCTGCTGCTGCAAGCCACGGCATCCGCCACCACGCCCATCATCTACACCAGCGGCGAGGGCCCCGCCGCCAGCACCATCACCCTCGACCCCACCGGCGTCTCCCGCAGCCGCTACAGCGGTGACCTGACCGAGATCACCCGGTGGGCTATCACAGGCGACCAGGTCTACGTCATCCGCAGCGATCACACCACGACCGCCACAACGGCCATTGACCTCGCCGCTACTCCATCAGACCCATTGCCCTTGGACGCAAGAATTGGCTCTTTGCGGGCTCCCAGTCTGCTGGCGAACGCGCCGCAGTCATCATGAGCCTTGATCGCCACCGCCAAGCAGATTGGGCACGAACCGTTTGCTTACCTAGCGCCGCTGCAGTGGCGTGGAAGGTGGGAGCGCCGGACGGCTACGATCGTGATACACCACGTTGAATCCCTCGTCCTCCGAAGGAGGCTGAAAGTAGGCGGTCATCGCGTCGAACTCGGCTTCTGTGGTCCACGGAGTGCCGGGCGGGAGATGCTGGCTTCGGTGGGCGAGTTGGCTCTTGCACACGGCGTCGGAGAGGTCGATGAAGTGAAGCGCGTGCTGAACGCCCGCATTCTCGGCGAGCTCACGAAACCAGGCACGCTGGCCTAGGGTGTTCCCGGGAAAATCGAGAACGACAGAGATTCCCTTCGACAAAAGTGCACAGATATGCGGTGTCAGCGCGTCCCGAAGGCGTGCGGAACACCGGGAGTAATCGGAAATTCCACGAATTTCGCCCGGATAGAGTGCAGCCAGAAACGCATCTTGTTCCAGCAGAACCGCGCCTTCCGCTGCCGCGAGATCGCGAGCAAGGGTGGATTTTCCTGCGGCCATCTTGCCGCAGAAGAAGTGTAACTTCGCTGCATTGCGCATGCGCTTCGAACTCCTCTTCCGCATTTCCGCTTTTCCGACCCTACTGCAAGCCTTATTCTGATTCCATGGCCTGACGATGCGATCGATGTGGCCGCCTGTGCCGTGCGGGCATCGCATAACGCGGCCGATGTGCAGAAAGCAGCGCTGTCTCGGGAGCGGCTTTGTTTATGTCAGGTGGCGGTATCCCACCAGGGAGCCCAGAACTCACCGAGTCGGTCGAAGAACGCAATCATGCTCAGACTGAAAAATCTCGCCATCAGTGGATCAAAATCTTCAGGGTCGAACTCCCGACGCATGATTCTTACCAACGCTTCCTGGCTTTTAGAGTAGCCATTGGCATCGAATTCAAAGCTCCCGAAAGATCCATTTCTATCGAAGAACAAATAGTCCCGTAACTCGTCGCCACGATGATGCACGGCAAAGACAAAGATGTTTGCATCCAGCGCTTTGATCTCTTCAGCCGAGAAGCAGTCGTCAATAAACGGCCGCATCCCATGGAATGCTATCGCCTCGGCGACCGGGAAGATCTCGGAGTGAAATGCCGTCTGCTCGAACATTTCAAAGATTGGAACATTGCTCAGCGGTACGTCCAAGCCGAACTCTCCATCATCGTATACCTCCGCACCGGCGAAATAGATTCGCATGGCCCCGCTGTGCCTCACGAACTGCCGCAGTCTCTCGGGAATCGGCACATGATCCGTCCGGACCGCCCCCTTGGCGTCGCGCGCAGGATCAAACCGTTGAACGATGCGTCCGGCGACATCGGACAATTCGATGCGGACTGCAGGTTCTCGAGGGCCTTCAAAAACAAGGATCGCGTTGCCGAGAAGGTAAGCCAACTGGTCGAGTACAGCCTCGGCGGCAGGTCCCGCAGCGCCTAGTTGGGCGATCAGCGCCTTGCGAGCCTCGCTGTGATCGCCGCGGAAGATGATTCGCAAAATTCCACTCCCCCGGAGTAGGTTCGACATGAGCACCTGCAAGCCCGCAATGGTTGGCTTGCTTCCAGAAAGCACAATCAGCTAGCACGGAAGGTGTGGCTCTGCCAACCTTCGTCGTTGCAGCCGATAGTAATCGTGTGGCCGGCTACTTCATCTTGTCCGTGGGCCACGTCGATACGCTCGAAAGTCAATCCAGGACAACCAAGTTTCGGAATATTCCCACAAAACAGGACATGATCTTGCCCCGGTTCCCGGACACCCGGAACCAGGACAACCACCTTTCAGAATTTTCCGACCCTGCCTGCCGGCACTCCGCTGATTCTCCGAGCACGCAAGCCAGGACAACCAGGATTCCGCAAAGCCCCAGGTTCAGCAACCTCGCGCGCTGAGGCACAGGTCGGAATCGCTTGACGACTGGATTGACATCCGACCCACTCGGGAGACGCGCAGCTCAGCACGCCCCCCGGGGCAATCCATGGATGTCCCAGATTTGCATGCACGAAGGACGGCGGAATGCGGCAGACCATGTCCGCTCTTCGCAGGTCACCTGCGAGCGGGCGGGTCTGTCGCGTAGATTGCTCGCCAGCATAGGCTTGTCCTGCATGCTGTCGGCATGGCCTAATCGCAGCAGTAGGACTTTCAGCTACGGAAGCATTGCCGCGCTGGCCGCCTGCGATGTCGAGACGCCTGCCGCCAGCTGCCCGGGCTCTGAACCGCCGCCCGATCCAACAAGAACTTCATGACGGCGTCGGCTGCCCCGTGGTCCCGCCGGATAACTTCATCGCCGTGCCTGAATGCCGTTGTCGCATCAGGGGGCCTTTTTCTACTGAGTCGAGGATGCCGTTGGCCAACTCATTGACGAAAGCGTTCAACCAGACCCTCTTCACCATCGCCTGCGAACCGCCCATACGGCTGCTCGCCCGATGGATCCTCCGGCGGGTGAAAGCTCCGTTGCCGGTGAAGTCGTTCTGGGATGCCGCAGATTACCCACAGTACCTTTTTGGTGTTCTCAAGGCGGCGCAGTTCGCCCGTGCACAAGGACTCACTCGGATTGCAGTGGCCGAAATGGGCTGCGCGGGCGGCCGGGGCCTGCTCGCGATGGCGCGCCATGCGCAGGATCTCGCCCGGCACTTCGGAATCGATATTCGGGTCTACGGATTTGACGCCGGAACCGGTTTGCCCACCTTCTGTGGCGACTACCGCGACCATCCCGACGCGTGGAAGGCAGGGGACTTCCCGATGGACGTGGACCGGCTGCGACAGGCGCTTCCCGCGAACACGCAGCTGGTGATCGGGAATGTCGAGGACACGGTAGCCCCGTTCCTTCGCGATGAGCTCGACTGTCCGCTCGGCTTCGTCGCGTTCGATCTGGATCTGTATTCATCGACCCGCGCGGCATTAAGGATCGTCGAGCAGCTCGGCGAACGGGATCTGTTGCGCGTTCCGCTGTACTTCGACGATCTGGGCTACGACTGGTCGCATCGTCGTGCGGGAGAACCGCTCGCCATCGAAGAATTCAACCGCGAGAACGACGCGATCATCATCGAGCAATGGCTGCACGCGTCAGCGGCACGGCCATTCCATGAGGCGCCATGGCTCAAGAGGTTCTTCCTGGCCCACAATTTGGCAAAGATTTCCAAGAGTCAGCTTGTTGGCGAGGCGAACCGCGTGCATGACCTGGCGTACTGACCCCGCGGGTCGCCGCAGACGGAGTGTCAATGGCGACCAGTGGAACTACGGCGCAACAGCGCGGTAGTTCTCACGCTGCGATCCAGTGCGATCCAGTGCGATCCAGGACAACCACGACTTGGTATTCACCCACACACACCCTCCCGGATTTGCAGGAGATCTTTTCCAGATCTTCCTGGGTGTGCCCGATCTTTCTGATCTAGAATCGCCGCCCCTGGCCTGCGCTCTGCCAGGGGTGGCGCCGGCACAGGCGTCGCGCAGCCCGGTCGTGAGCTGGGCATCCACCCGGATGTGCGCGTCCAATGCTTTGGGAATTCCAATGATCAACAACGATGTGCTGCGCAGCATCCGCTTCATGCTCGACCTGAGCGAAATCAAGGTCGCGGAAATCACCAAACTCGCGAACGCCGCGTTTCCGATCGACCAGGCCCAGGTACGCCGTTACCTCAAGAAGGATGGCGAGGCGGACTTCGCCGAATGCAGCGACACCATGCTGGCGCACTTCCTGGATGGCCTGGTGTTCCATTGCCGCGGCCGTGATGAAAGCCTTCCACCGCGCCCCGTGGAAAAGCGCATCACCAACAACCTGATCCTCAAGAAACTGCGCGTGGCGTTCCAGCTCCGTGACAGCGACATGCACGACATCTTCCAGAATGCCGGATTCCCCGTCACCAAGCCGGAATTGAGCGCCCTCTTCCGCCTGCCCGGCCACAAGAACTATCGCGCCTGCGGCGACCAGATGCTACGGAATTTTCTCAGAGGCCTGACGCTCCGCGTGCGGGGTTCAGGCCAAGCCTGACAGTGGAGTGCGGGACCACCGATTCAGGACAACCACCTTTCCGCTCGCCAGCAAATGGGCGAGCAAGATGGATGTTCCGATTTCGCACGACAAACCAAATCGAGGCAACACCGTGATACCTGTCAGGCAGTCATCTTTTGCATGGTGCTTTGATGAGCATCCAGCAGACCAGGTCGATGCCGCGGACATCTATCTGCTTGACCTACAGGAAGCGCATGACGCGTGGACGTCTTATATTGATTCGGCCAACTGCCGCGGGATATTCGACGTCTCTGAGAACTCCTGGGTCTCAACAAGTGAGAAAAACTGGATTGGCAACTGGCGCCCACAGCACGGTGACAAGGAAATCGATCACCAATTCTGCGAGAGAATCGCTGAGATATCAGGCTGGAACCGGGAGCGACCTCTTCTACTTATTGAGAGCAAGCGCGTGGCGGTGTCGCTGAGGTTCAACTCGTTCGTCAGATTCTGGCCAGACCTTCTGATGCGAATTAATGAAGCCCCCATTTTGCTGTCGCGAGAAAGCGATTCACTGTGTGCTTTCTGTTTTGCGCCGACAGGTCACGTGCAACACATGCATCGACGTGACCCGCCCCGGGAACTTCGGATGGCTTGAAACGCGCGCGCACGCGCAAACCACGCACGCAAACCAGGACAACCACCTTCGGAATTTCCGACCCATCTACCGGCGGTCGGTCATGCAATTCATGGATGTCCCGGTTTCGCTGTTTCGTTTCCTGGACGCTTGAACCTTTTCGCTTGGCGCGTCGAGCACTTTTCCCGGAGGGCGGAGTCATTCGGTTGACCCGTCCAGCCCCACCATCGCTTCAGGCCGAAACGCCCCCGGCAACAAACTCGTGCCTTGCCCGCCACGTCACCACCGCGTGCGTGATCGCCGCGACAAAGCTGGCACCGATCAGGAAAAGCGATACGGGAAGATGGAACTGATCAAAACCCGCCAGCGCGAAGCCGACATGAATCGGCAATACCGTTGCACACAGGGCCGCAATCGCCATTGAGCACTTGTACCCCTCCGGGCGCCGCTGGACGACAGGGATGAAGAGCATCAGCACCGTCGCGAATATCACGACATTGAAAACATCGAAGGCCTGTATCCCGCCTGGCAGATGGAACATCTCCCATTCATGCCAGTAGGCCGCATCGCCTTGGTGGGCGAAGACAAGCGCCATGTCGAGCGCGGCGATACGGTTGAGCGTGATCATTGCCGATAAGCCTCGTGGGAGTCGCGGATTGCAGGCCCCGGCAATACCGCACTCCGCCTGCCTGGGCCTGCGCTACTCATCGATTCTAGCAGGCCGTTGAGAAAACCCAATTTCCGCCCAGATCAAGCTGGCCAAGTGTTCGTTCGTGGT
This sequence comes from Tahibacter amnicola, assembly GCF_025398735.1. Taxonomy (NCBI): domain Bacteria; kingdom Pseudomonadati; phylum Pseudomonadota; class Gammaproteobacteria; order Lysobacterales; family Rhodanobacteraceae; genus Tahibacter; species Tahibacter amnicola. Next base: position 2,817,586 of record NZ_CP104694.1, on the reverse strand, counting down.
GCAGTAGCTGATCGACAGTGTGGGACTCGCGAGCTACGTCGGCGAAGGATTCCACCATCCTTGGATGCCGCCGATGCGGATCAAGTTGTAGGCGGCGAATGTCCAAGTAACCCATGCGCGTACAGCCGGAAGTCCCACGCGAGTCAGCTTTCGAAGTTCACCGATGGTCTTGACCCAACCAAATCCTTGCTCGATCTTCTTTCGAACCCGCTGGCTGATCGCGTATCCCTTGCTTGATGCGGTGCGTCCGTCAACTGCACTTCGACGGTGGCTATTGTTCTGGGCAACGTGAGGCTTGATACCACGCTCCTTCAACGCGGCTACGAAAGCATGAGTGTCATAGGCTTTGTCTGCACCCAATGTGCATCCGGCGCCCAGGAGCATTTCGTCGACCAGCAACAGGCCGCTTTCTCGCTCGGATGTCCCAGTCGCATGGCGTACATCAACTCCCACCAGCAGACCGTTCCGGTTCTCCATCAATGTGCTGGCTTGGTAGCACAGCTTGGCTTCCTTGCCAGCACCTTTGCGCATCAAGCGTGCGTCGGGATCCGTCGTAGATTCGTGTGTTTCGTTACTGCGCTTTTGACCGTGAAAGTTTCCGCTGTCATCGCTACCGTCGCCGTCCTTCGGGCGAAAGCTTTTGTGAGAGGCCCAAGCCTCCAACAGTGTTCCGTCCACCGAAAAGTGCTCGTTACTCACCAGCTGTTTGAGCTGCGCCACCAACACGGTGTGATCGAAAAATCGTTGGGCGATCTCTTCATCGAACAACCGATCTCGATTGAACGAGAAGGTGGAATGGTCCCATACTCGATCGTCGATATTCAGGCCAACAAACCAGCGAAACAGAAGGTTGTAGTCCAGCTGTTCCATCAGCAGTCGCTCGCTGCGTACGCTGTACACGACCTGCAACAGCGATGCACGAAGCAACCGTTCCGGCGGAATGGACGGCCGCCCGATCCTGGCATAACGCGACTCGAATAGTTCGTCCATATTTGCCAAGATTCCGTCAACCAATTCCCGCAACTGACGAATGGGATGATCCGGCGGAACGCGTGCCTCGACCGATACGTAGGAGAACAATCCGAGTTGCTGAACGTCCGGTGTTCGCATGCTGAGTGGCTTCAGTCAATGGCGGAATGCTGCATTTTGCACTGAATGGGGCTTTCTCAACAGCCTGCTAGCCATTCCACGTCCATGAAGTAGCGGCGCAATGCCGGTTCGGGAATTCGGACAAACCAACCGGGGCGGCATCCGTCTTACTGGCGCTTCTCCCGTTGCAACAAGGCATCGATGACAACGCCCAAACCGAGATCCAGATCGCGGCGGACGTTACCCAGTGTCGATTGGCGCCTCAGTTTCGGCGCGGCGGCATCCAGCGCCCTGTGCTTTTCGGTGCCCGGGTCGCCATGACTGAGGCGCCATCCGGCCAGAGCAGACCCGGCACCGCCCAGGTAGGCGCCGAGAATGCGCGCATTGCGCAATGCCGCACGCTGTGGCGCCCCGGCGGATTGGAAGAGGCTGACAGATGCCTGCGCGAGTGCGTAGGCCGTCGGTGTCGTCCAGCGGCGCGATACGGCAACGACGAACACGTGGGGGTGGCGGTCGGCAAGATCGAGGAATCCGCGCGACAGGGTGAGGAGGTCGCGACGCGGGTTGCGGGATTCGTGGGTCGGCAACGCCAGCAGTGACAGCAGGCGATCGACGATGTCGTCCAGAACTGCGTCCATATTCGGCGCATGGTGGTAGATCGACATCGCTTCGCACTGCAGCGTGGTAGCAAGCCGGCGCGCGGAGAGGGCTGCCAGCCCTTCGGCATGGACGATCTGGAATGCCGCTTCGGCGATGCGCTCCCGACTCAAGGCCAGGCGCGGTTTCGCCCTTCGGGGTTTGGATGGGTCGTTGGTCATGGTTTACAACTTACGGCGTAAGGTGGAGACTGTCCACCTTACGCCGTAAGGCCAACGAGCAGGGCGCGCGATGAATCACCTTACTTTCATACTGATTGCAACCTTTCTAGGGCCCCCTGCGGCATCGGCAGCCGTTGGCGCCGACTGCAGCCCGAAGGCCGTGGCGCACAACAAGGCCATTGCGCGCACGGTGTTCGAAGAAATCCTGAGCAAGGGCCGCATCGCCGAGAATGAATCCATCTACCATCCGCGCTTCGTCGCCCACGGACCCAACCGCGACGCCGGTCGCGAAGAGGACCGCGCGGCCAGCGAAGGCTGGCGGCAAGCCGCCCCCGATCTGCGCATGGATGTTCTGCGCATCGTCGCCGAATGCGACATGGTGGCCGTGCATTGGAGCGGGTCAGGTACCAATACCGGCACGGGCAATGGCCTTCCGGCAACGGGAAAGCGCATGAGCAACCTGTGGGGGATGACCATCTTCCGCATGGAAGACGGGAAGATTGCCGAGGAATGGACCAGCTTCGATCAGTACCCGATGCTCAAGCAGCTCGGGCTGCTCGGCGGTGATGCTTCGCCGGAGGAAGGCAAGTAGACGGGGGATTGCCCGCGTTTCTGGCGTCCGTGAATCAGTCACGTCGGGTGAAACATGTCCATACAGCAGATGCCCCCGGCACATAGCCTGGACATGTTGCCATCTGCCCGAATTCCTGCCTCAGCTGGCACCACGGTTATTCCGTCGCCACCCGGCGATGCCAATCGCCCGCGCAGCGTCCATAAACAACCACTTTGTTCGGAGTGGCGGTCAAGCAATGCCCGGTGGAAATCACCCGGAGGCGAGTGAATTTCCGTCGGCCTTGGTTTCCAACCATGCACGCGCGGGTGATTTTCAGCCGAGCGCCACTGAATGTCAGTCACGCGCGGGTGAAATTCACCCACGCGTGGCAGGCGATCACTCGTCGTTCGGGAAAAATGACCCGGGGGTGTGGGTGATTTTCAGTCGGCATTGACCGATGTTCATCCGGGGGTGACTGCGCGGCAATCGACGCCGGGTGATCGACAATCAACGCCGAGTAAATCCGAGTAGACGCTGGCTGAGACTTACCCCCACCCTGAACAAAAACCACATACACACGACTGACTGGCAGCCGCGCGCCAGTGATTTCAGCCCGGCGCTGGGTGGCTTCCGGTCGACGCTGAGCGATCGCCAGTGGAGGCCCCTGAACTCGGAAACGGTGGCGCCGGTGGGGCGCCCCCAGACACGATTCAAGCCCCCAGCACTACCAGTGGCTACACCGCATTTCCCGCGGCGCATGCCGCGCCTTCTCTGCGGGGAGGCTCGGTTTGCTGGCCAGTCCTACGTCCGCCGCAGAAGGGCAATCCAGGACATCCACGATGCACGGGTACCCGGGATGCACGCGACGGAGCGATCGTGCAATTCATGGATGTGCCGGTTCGGTTCCAACCAAAATTCGCTATTGAGTAGCGGACGTTGTGGCATGAAGTGGGGGCACCTTGCCGACCAGAACATCGGATCGGATCGCCGCGCCACCCTTTTCGCTCCGGCGAACATGGAGCCCGACGACCGTCCCATCAGCGGCGGAAATCACGGGTGCCCCGGAGCTTCCGCCCCCTGTATCGCACAGGTGAAACAAGTGCTGATCGTCAAGTGCCTTGACGCGACAGTCGTCATTTCCAACGACGGCCAATCGCCGCCGGGTACCCCGGAACAGGACGACCGCCAAGGGCTGGCCGAGCTTGGGTGCTTCGGTGGATAGCGACAGAATGCCGTGCTTGTTGCCGGGCGTGCCCTCCACCTTCAACAGCGCGTAATTGAGCCCGATCGGCACGTTCTGCACTGCGACGGGCGGCAGCACCATGCGGTACTCCGACAGGGGACTGCTCGCGCCCACGTAAAAGGTCGCTTCTCGCAGGTGGTCGACGCAGTGCCCCGCTGTCATCACAAGGTCCGGCGAAACCAGGAATCCCGTGCAGGTCGTCAGGGCTCCGTTGTCCATGGATCCACGAATCTGCCCCACTGCTTCCGCCGACCGGCCAACAACCGATTGCGACGACAGGTTCTCCGCAGGAACAGCGTCGTCTTCTCCGGTAATTCCCCCTAGCATGGCCCCTTGGACAGGCAGTGCGGCACCGCTGCCTGGTGCGCGGCCGGCGAGATACTTCTCGATGCTTGCCACACGCGCCGGGTCAGCGATGAGTCCGGATTGCACAAGGAATTCAAGGTTTTTGGCCGCCTTGTCGGGATCGCCCGTCTTGATCATTTCCAGAACGCGCGATTGTTCGGCGCGCCCGTCTTCCAGCTGGCGTTGAAAGCGCCCGTTGACGATGGCGACAACCGCGTTGCTCAGCCCCGCCAATGTGGCTGCCATGATGGCGACGACGAGCGGGTTGCGCCAACTGGCAGAGGCATGTTCATCGCGCTTGAGCGACAACTCGCCTTCGCGGAGCGCTACCTCCCGCTCCTTGATGGCCAGTTCCCGATCACGGAATTGCGCATCGCGTTCCTTGACCAGCACTTCCCGATCGCGAAATGCGGCTTCCTGCTCCCATCTTCTTTCCTCAAACGGCGGCTGATTGCCCGTGGCCACGATGAAGCTCCCAATAGTGGTTCCACTTCCTCGCAATGACGTGGGACGGATACCGGCGTCGATGCTGTGACGTCCACTTTGCCACATTCACCAGTGGTGATCGATTTGTTGAGTGGCACTTCCGCACCAGCGATGACTGCGTCGACGCGGCCGTAGTTGACGCTCGCAATTGCTCGCAAACCACGCCCGCCATCCGGCCCGCGTTCGTTCCCGTCAGCTGCAAACATATCCGTACAGCGGATGCCCCGGCGCGCACAACCCCGGACACACGGCTAACCGAACTTGCTTGCTGGCACAGCGAGGTTCTGGCGCCATCGGAGGCGGATTGGGACCCCAGCAGCCGCAGACTTGCATGCCGTATCCCGAGGGAAAACTCACGGACGGAGGCGGGGGCGGTGGTAAAGGTGCTGGCAGAGATGGCGGCGGCAGGGGTGGAACAGGAACCGGTCGGTTCACCGCAACCGTCACGGGAAGCAGCGAGCCCGTGGCGGCACCGTGTGCGGTGTTGCACCAGCAAGGCGTTCCAACGGGCGCGGAACCGTTTACCTGGCAGGTGATCACGGCGGTACCGCAGGTGCTCGAAGGACTATTGTGCGCGAAGGGCGAAACCGGGCGATTCACCATGTCCGCATTGCTCATGCGTCCACGCATTCCCGTTTGCTGCGAATTTCTCCATCCAACCCATGCCACATAGCGGGATTGCTCGGCGTAGGCATCCGCCTCTACCGAGTGATGGTTGCGGAGGTAGCGAATGGCGAAGTCGCGGATCCCCCATTTCTGGAACTGCTCGACGTGCGACAGTTCGTGCGCCCATAGCGTGGGGTTGTAGAGCGCGTCGTTGACTTCCTTGAACACAACGATGTATTCCAGCGTGATCGCCTGCGCCTTGCCGTAGCGGATCGAGTTCACCTGAAGCGTCAGGTCGCCGCCGCCACGCACCCGGTATCGGACACGGTTGAGCAACCCTTCTGCTACGAACCCCGTCAGGTTTCGTCGAATTGCGTGCGGTATGGGCTGCACGCCACGGCGTAGCGCATCATCGCGGGATTCCTCGATCAATCGCTCCAATGCCGGCGCAGAAGCCTGCACCAGGGTTTCGTTGACGAGCCGGGTTCCGCCTTCCTCGATGATTTTGTAGGGGGGAATGGCATCTTTGACTTGCCGGTGTGCATCGTCCAACGTCTTCCCGGCACCAGGAGCTACAAGGTCGATGGCATCGCCGATCAATCCACCGGCTAGTGCACCCGTCGACGCAAACCAGCTGCCGCAAGCGAGCAAGTACAGCAGCACTCTCGGAACGACGCAGGCGTTCATGGTGATCCCCTCTCGGCGGTCAAGCACCAGATCCACGTTCGACGTGCGCACCGAATGGGCGATGGGAACGTCGCCGGGTGGACGCCTCAGATCCTTGCTGTGATGGGAGGCAAGGAACTCCCACCGCTGCGAAATAGGAACGCGTCCCGCCATACCGCCCCGCCCGGAATATTCACCCGCAAACGGATTGACGCCCACCCGGCATCTCCGCAAGAATCGCCCCGCTGCCGCCAAATCGGCAGCCCAGGATTGGCGTCCTGGTATTCTCGGCGCCCCCAAGCGCCCATCCGACGATGACGGCGCTTTTTTCGCGCCCAGTCGTCGGCTGGGCGCCCTTTGATACCCTCAGGTTTCAACGGCGGGCGGCGCGTGGCAGCAGCAATGCTGGCCGGTTCGAGAATCCGGTACGCCAACCATGCGCCGTCCGTCACCGCTTCGGGTCCGGTGACGGGTACTCCCCACTCGTCGAGGACACCGCAATGTCTCTCCGCATGGAACGCCCGTTCGCGATCCGCGAACACTTGCCGTCGAGTCGTACCCGCCGCCTGCACCGGCTTTCACGCCGGTGCAGGCGGTTGCAGCATTCATCGAAGGCTCCGTCGTCGCGCCCTGCCCGCTCCATGCCATCAAGGAGCGATGCATGAGCCATTCTCACGATGACGATCAGGCCGACACCTCCCCCGAGTACGGTATCCAGGATGTGCTCGTAGCCGTCCTGGCCGAGGACCACCACGATTTTCCGCGCATCCTGCACGCTGCGCGTCATATCCGCGATACCACGCTCGCCAGTTTGCGTACCGTGGCGCAGCTGCTGCGCGCGGCGGCCCATGGCGACAATCCACGCCGGTCCGACCTGATGCACGACGCCGGTTACGTCGTCGCCCAGCTCACCGACTTTGTCGATGCGGTGACGACGCTGGAGAGTCATGCGGAGTTTCAACGGCAGCGATTAGCGCGCTGATCAGCGGGGTCATATGGCTTCTGTAGCCCGGGTTAACCCGAAGGGTTCACCCGGGGGTGGGGCTGCGATAACCATGTCGGTTGGCGGTGAGCGCAGCGAACCCCGACACCAGGCCTATAGGGAACTTCGGCCTGTGGTCTGGCGCTCCTGTTGGGCTTTGCGCTCAGCCAAACCTGCAGTTGTGCACGTTTTATTGCTGTCGCGTGATTTACCCCGGGTGCGCTGCGCTTACCCGGGCTACAGGAAGCGCTGCTGTTCTGTAGCCCGGGTTAACCCGAAGGGTTCACCCGGGGGTGGGGCTGCGATAACCATGTCGGTTGGCGGTGAGCGCAGCGAACCCCGACACCGGGCCTATAGGGAACTTCGGCCTGTGGTCTGGCACTCCTGTTAGGCATCGCTGCGCTCAGCCAAACCTGCAGTTGTGCACGTTTTATTGCTGTCGCGTGATTTACCCCGGGTGCGCTGCGCTTACCCGGGCTACAGGAAGCGCTGCTGTTCTGTAGCCCGGGTTAACCCGAAGGGTTCACCCGGGGTGGGGCTGCGATAACCATGTCGGTTGGCGGTGAGCGCAACCTGCAGTTGTGCGCGTTTTATTGCTGTCGCGTGATTTGCCCCGGGCGCACTGCGCTCCCGGGCTACGACAGCGATAGCGCGTACGTTCGAGGCTTTGCGAATGCCGTAGGAAACACCGTCGCCCTTGGCCGGGGCGGGGTTGCAAGCGGTGGTGGTCGTCCTTGCCGGAGAGGCCGCCTGCCACTCACTGCCATCGACGGTGTTTCCGGTGACATTTGCTGTTGAAAACGCCGGTGGTGAGGCGTGGGGAGCTGCGCCAATGTGCATCGCGAAGCACGCTGGACGGTGCGTTCCGCTGACGAGCGGTGACGTATCCACCTCCACGTCTCACCACAGGTCGCGGCTGATGCGGAAGGACGCGTCACGCCGCCGCTACTTGCACGCTGCATATCTCTACACCAGCAGGGCGCTTGGCGCGTTCTGCGTCAACGATGGGAGTTCTTATGAAATCTCACTGGATCGCGCATACCCTCACCCTGGGCATTGCGCTGTCATTCGCGACGACACCGGCTTTGGCAGCAGGTGTCACACGCGATGTGGAAACGACGGAGTCGTTCTCGCTCAAATCCGGCACGAAAGAGAGCCGGGAAGCCTATGCCTGGATCGCCGTGCGGATGGCGAATACGCCGCTGAAGCATGCGGCGGCGCCGGATTCGGGTGACCTGGAAATCACCCATATCTGGCGCAACTCTGCAGAAGGAGCCACCCCGCCCGATCCACCGCACGCGCTGCCGTTGACGGGAACCGAGGGAGAATCCATCACCTTCAAGCGCCGCGTGCCCCGCATCGACGGCGGTGGCCTGGAAACCTGGATTTACCAGTGGCACAGCACACGCGGTGGTGCGTGGCAGTTGGTCGATTACCACTTCACGCTGGGTGGGAATTGCGATAACGGGCCGTAGAAACGCCAGGCAAGTGCGTGCGGCCGTCGCAGGGCGGTCGCACCGCACGCGCTTGACGGATGCTGCGTCATGCCGACTCGGCAGCATGCGCCCCGGCCGGCGTCAGGGTCGCCGCGCGTCGATCCGCAATCAGAATGTAGACCGCAAACAGCGCCTCCACAGAAGCGCCCGCAAAAGCACCGAGAGTCGGCGTAACCGCGAACTTGCCGAGCAGATAGCCAGTGCCGGCAAGCGCCATTCCCAGCACCCAGTAGACGCGCAGGCCAAAAAGCGTGCTGAACGTCAGATACCGGCCGCCGATCACCAGCAGCATGGCCGGGAAGAACCACTCGATGCGATACAGCGAAACGACATAGGCCAGAGGCAGGCTGAAAATGAGCCAGAACACACTGGCCGCCGCCAGCGCACCCAAGGGGTTGGTCTTGGCATGTTTGCCGGAACGGCCGAACAGCTTGCAGATCAGGATGGCAACCGGATGGATGGCCATGCCGCCGATGAAGAGAACCCAGACCGCTTGTTGCGGCGAAGCCTTGATCGTGGCGATAGCGGCGGCAAACCAGGCCAATGAAGAGGCGAGAACGCCTGCGCCGCCACTGCAGTAGCCAGTGCGCATATCCGATTGAGCCTGGGGCAAGTCGTTGATCATCGTCTTTCCGTCGTCTTCGAAAGGGGGTGAGGCTTGGCGCGCCCATGGCGCGGCGCGGGCGATTCTAGCCGTTCTTCCGATAGGAGGCGCCCTACCGTGCGGTCACCTGCGGTGACCACAGGCTACGGGGTGTTTCAGGGCATAGCAGCGGTAGAACTGGCCGATGGTGGGCCTCGCCGCGCAGTCGCCCCCTGCCGGAATGCCCCAACACTGCCGATTTCGCACCCGGCAGCCATTTGCTCGGCGCCGCAATGGCGAACCTGAACCCGGTCCGCATTCTTTCTCCCCGCACGGAGTACGATGCATGCCCAGACGATGATGCAAAGGGCGACTCCGATGAAACTCAAGCGCGTACTCGAAGCCTGCCTGGCCGCTGCGTTGTTCGGCCTTGCGTCCGGCGCGCTGGCGTCCCCGGCTGTCGAGCTCAAGGACGGTAGCCGCATCGAAGGCGAGATCCAGAGCATCACCAATGGCGTGTACACCGTGCTCTCGCCCAGCCTGGGGACCGTCCATATTCCGCAGTCGAGCATCGCGCGAATCGTGTACGACGGTGCGCCGGCAGCGAGTTCGGCAGGCGCATCCTCAGCGCCCGACGATGGCCTGAGCCTCGACATCGCGCAGATCGGCAAGCGCCTGGCGCAGGATCCGGATGCGATGCAATCCATCATGAGCCTGCAGTCCGATCCGCAGATCCAGGCGATTCTGGCCGACCCTGCCATCACCCGGGCCATCCAGGAGGGGGACTACGCGAGCCTGATGGCCAACCCGAAAATCCGGGCGCTGGAAAGCAATTCACGGGTGAAACAGCTGGTGCAGCAGCAGGTACGCTGACCATCAGCCAAGTTGCGGTCGTTTACCCCGAAGCGCGGCCGGGATGCTGCCGGGGAAAGGCCGCCAGCCATGGGAAAGCCCCGGGCCACCAATGGGGTTCGGCCTTTCCCGGTTCTACAGTGAACAACCTGCCGCCGCCCCCGAAACAATTCGGCGACCGCTACAGGGCGCGCCGGATTCCAACCGTCGTGATTCCGGCGACATCGCCGATCTCCGTGTTGCCAATGGGCATGTTCCTGGCCTGGTGAGTCAGGTGGCATTGGCCGCGGGAGGGTCGAGTCCCGGGTTCTGGCGCCCCTGCTGGAGTTCGGTGCACCCCAACCCACGCTTATATACTTTTTGCCGTTGTATCTTCATTCCCACGGGTGCTGCGCTTACCCGGGCTGCGGGAAGCGCTGCTGCATCTTGCAATCATGTCGATCGCGGTGAGCGCAGCGAACCCCGACAGCGAGCCTGCAAGGCACTTCGACCTGCTTTCGGGCACGCCCACCGCGGGCAAGGCCGCTTACAATGGCCGCCCGAATACCCACGGCACTCCCCATGAATGAACCCGTCCGTCTTTCCAAGCGTCTTGCCGCGCTGATTGGCTGCTCTCGCAGCGAAGCGGAGCAATACATCGAGAACGGCTGGGTCAGCGTGGACGGCGCTGTGGTCGAGGAGCCGCACTACAAGGTGACCGACGAGATCGTCAGCCTGGACCCGGCCGCCAACCTCGACGCCGTGCAACCCGCGACCATGCTGTTGAACAAGCCCGAAGGGCTAAGTGTCGACCTGGCGTTGCAGCAGATCTCGCTGGACTCGCGCAGTGCCGATGACACCTCCGGAATTCGTGCTTTGAAGCGCCACTTTCGCAAACTGACCTGCCCTGCCGGGCTGGAGTCCGACAGTTGCGGTCTGGTTGTACTGACGCAGGACTGGCGCGTTTCCCGCCGATTGATCGAGGATACGCTCACGATTGAGCAGGAGTACGTCGTCGAGGTCAGCGGCGAGGTGATCGAGAACGGACTGGCCCTGCTCAATCACGGGCTGAGCGTTGGTGGCTGGCCTGTTCCCCCGTGCAAGGTCAGCTGGCAAAGCGAAAACCGCCTGCGTTTTGCGATCAAGGCGCCGCAGCCAGGCCAGCTGCGGGCGATGTGCGCCCAGGTTGGTCTGACGCCGCTGACGATCAAGCGCATTCGCATCGGGCGTATATCCATGGGCAAGATGTCCGTCGGGCAGTGGCGCTACCTGCCGGTGAACGAGCGGTTCTGAACACCCGCGCATTCGCTCAATGCGTCACGAAGACGAGCGTCAGAAGGTCATCATCCGCCAGGGTGTCGAACAGCTCGCGCTCATCGACATCCCTGCCCCAATGACCATTCCGTACGACCTCATAGAACGTGGCGATCTGGCGAATACCGTACGCGGCAAGGAATTCCTCGCGCGGGAGCAGGTACCGGTCCAGATCCACGTCACGGTGAGGCCAGAGCGGCCCTAGCCCGAAGAAGCGCGTGTCGGACGGCGGACCGATGGGTATCGGTTGGAACTCCCGGTTGGCCGCACGCATGGCCGCGACCAGCGGCTGGGAACGCCACGCGTCGATGGCGAGTTTGTAGCGATCCTCTGCTGCGTCCTGGTACCTCTCCCAGAACACGTTGTAGGGTATCCATTCCAGAGTCCCGCGCACCGCGTGTGCCGCGTCCCACAGGGCTCCCGCTGCGCTAAGCACCGTCTGACGCATGACATCCAGTGCGATATCGCGCTTGCGTGCCGAGCCGGCCCACCCCGTTGCAACACCCGAGGGACCACGATTCGCGAATGTGGCGCCGATTGCTCCCTCTTTCAGCAGCCACCCGTCCGACGACGACGAGTACGAGAGAAACGGAGGCTCCGGCCGCGGCTTCCACAGATTGCCGCCCGGATCAACCAGTGCCTGGATTTCGCAGATTGCTCCCCGCGCATCGAAGCGAATCCATCCGTAGTCCATGCCGGGACGCGGTTCGCGATTGTTCACGAGCGGAACGATGCCGTAGCGCTCCTGCGCGACCTTCAGCAGCGGAGCCTTGTTCCGGGTACCGAACAGGCGCGTGGCATCGGCGAGGACGTTCTTGTAGGTGAACTCCGCTGTCGGCTCGCCCAACAGCGCATCCAGCTGCTCCCGGTAGTCGTCGCCAACGACAAGAATGACAAACGAACCCATAGCCGATCTCGCCCCCAATGCCCGGTGGTGCACAGGGCAGATTATGACGAGGAACCGGCCGGGACAACCGCGAATCCGTGTTCCTTGAGGCCACGCCCGAATGAGACGCGCGCACTGGTATTCAACGGGCAGCGTGATTGCTGGGGGCCAACGGCGGGTTACCTGTGGCCCAGGAAAACTCGCCCGACAAGACGCACTGCGACCACGGCACGAAAATGCGAGTGTCGCCGCCAAATCCAACGTCACGGCGCAATTCACGCGGGTGCGCGCCATTTACCCGGCCTGCTTGACGCTTCCGAATCTCCTAGTCCGCACTGTCCCATTTTTCGCAACTTCCCTTTCACCGCATGACCGCGACGCGCCGATCCGTTGCGTTGTTGCGGCGAAACGCACTTTCACGGTCGCTTTTGTAATCTGTACGGCAGCGTATTAGGGCCGCGTGGGGTCGAACCGAATAATGGCGTTCCCCGAATAATCGCGTTCGCCAGAGATATGACCATGCGTTGGCCTGGACTGAAAAAACGAACGATGGCATGTGTTTCAGCGGCCATCCTAATATCTCCGCTGACTGCGCAGGCAGACCATCTGCAGCTGGTGACACTCGGCCACCCCTTCGCATATGGAACCCAGGGGGAATTGCCGTCGGGTAGTCCGAGCGTGAGTGCGGATGGCCGATACGTCCTCTTTGAAAGCGCTGCGTCAAACCTGGTACCGAATGATCGGAACGGCGCATCAGACATCTTCTTGCGGGACAACGAACGCAACACGCTGTCCATCGTCAGCTTGACCGACCGCAATGGCGCCATTGCCGGCGACAGCACCGAAAGTTCGATCTCCGCGGACGGCCGCTATGTCGTGTTTTGCAGCGCCGCACCCAACGTGGTGACCGGCATCGCCCCGTTGATCCCACGAACCCAATGCTACCGGCGCGACACCACACTGGGCGTGACACAGCTGGTGACCGCTCGCGACTACGCCATTCCCGGCGACAACGATAGCCGGCGCCCCACCCTTTCCGCTGACGGTCGCTTCGTGACCTTTGTTTCTCTGGCACGCAACCTTGCCGACGGCAACACCGGCCCGCATCAGAAGCTGTTTCTGCGCGACATGGACTCGCCTTCTGTCACCCGGGAGGATGTCAACGCCCTCGGCGAGGGCGGGAATCAATACCCGCAATCAGCGATGATTTCTGCCACCGGACGATTCATCGTATTTGACTCAAGAGCGGACAATCTCGTCGCGGGTGATACGAACGGGGCTTCCGACGTTTTCCTGCGCGATCGCGAAACCGGCGCGGTAGAGCGCATCAGTGTCACCACGGAGGGGGCAGGTGCAAACCGAGGCAGCTACGACCCGGTCATCACGCCCGACGGCCGCTATGTCCTATTCTCCTCGCTGGCCAGCAATCTCGATCCCCGCACCGACCAGGGCATTTTCGTACGCGATCGCGTGGCGCAGACGACCGCACTGGTCAGCATTGGCTTCGCGGGCGAAGCCATTGTCGGTAACTACTGGGACCGGCCGCGAATATCCGACGATGGCACCACGGTGGCGTTCGCCACGAGCGCTTCATTGGGCCCGGGCTACGGCGCTGAACACTTTCGCATTCTCGTGCGCAACCTGCAGTCGGGCCAGACCACACTGGCGAGCGACAATCCGGCGGCCAACCCATGGGCGTTGCATCCTGCCATGACCGCCAATGGTCGCGTGGTCTACTTCGATTCCACATCCACAAGCCTCGTCAATGGCGATACGAATCAGGCACGCGATGTATTTGAACGCGATGTGTCGACCGGCATCGTCAGGCGTATCAGCGAATCCGTCGACGGCCCCATCGAGACGGGAGCCAACGGGGCCAGCACCTTGCCAGCCCTTTCGCGCAACGGCCGATACCTGGCATTCCGGTCGGCAGCGACCAACCTGTCAGGCGCCACAAACCCGGCAGGCGCAATCTACCTGGCAACCCTGGAAACCCAGTCGGTACGCAGCCTGGTGCCGTCGAGTCCGTCACAATTGCACGGCCAGCTGGCGATCTCCAGCAGCGGACGGTTTGTCGGGTTTGACAGCGAGGCCGACCTGATCGCCGGTGATGCCCATACCGGCAAAGACCTCTACGTCGTGGATACGTCCACCGGCCAGCTGGAATCCTTGAACATTCCCGCGCCGGCGGTCACTTTCCCCTTCCACAATGCCTCGTTGGCCCTCTCCGACGATGGACGATATGTCGTCCATCTCGCCGCCGTGCGGGAAGGCGACCATGGAATGCGCGACCGCGTCTTCCTGACAGACCGGGTCGCACGCATGACCCGCCGTATCGATGAACACGGCAGCGCCGGCTGGGATGACAAGAGCGCCACCCGCATCGGCATCAGCACCGATGGACGCTACGTCGTATACAGCAGTGGCGCCAATAGCCTTGTCGGTGACGATTTCAACAATACATCCGATGTGTTCCGCTACGACCGCACCCTCGGCACCACGCGCCTGATCAGCCGCGCCGCGAACGGATTCACAGCCAACGGCCCAAGTACCGGGAGCCGGATCTCCGACGACGCCCGCTTCATCGTTTACGTATCCAGCGCGAGCAACCTGGTACCAGGCGATACGAACAACGCCGCGGATATTTTCGTATTCGATGCGGACAGCGGTAGCGCCGCGCGCCTGACGCTCACGGCGAACGCGACAGCGCTCAATGCACCCGTGACGGAGCTGGCCATTTCCAACAACGGCCGTACCGTGGCCTTTACCAGCGCGGCATCCAACGTGGTTGCCGGTGACACAAACGGTGCTGCGGACATCTTCCTGCACGACCGCGACACGGGCGAAACACGGCTGGTGACCGCTTCCGTATCGCACGGTGCCGGAAACGGGGCTGCCAACAGCGTCAGCCTTTCGGCAGACGGCCGTCGCCTCGCCTTTGCGGGCGCAGCCTGGAACTGGGTCGATGGCGACCATAATGGCAGCCGATCCGACGTGTTCCGCTACATCGTCGCGCCGTCACCGACGGCGATCACCGTGGTGTCGGCGGAACCGGCGCAGCCCGTGGTGGGCGAACCCCAGGTACTGACGCTGCGACTTGATGCGAATGGCGGCGAACCGCAGGGGTCCGTTTTGGTTCGTGAAGGGAGCCAGGTGCTGTGCGGCCCCTTGCCGGTGATCGATGGTCTCGCGCGATGCGAACTGCGCATGCTGACGGCTGGTGTGCATGCGCTGTCCGGGGAATTCACCAGTGGTTCGAATCTGTTCGACAGCAGCCAGGTCGCCGTGAATCAGGTTGTATCGCCGGCTGCAACCGCGCTGAGGGTCGACACCCTTCCGGCAGTGGTCCGTCCCGGACAGGGCACGCTGGTGCGCGTTGATCTGGATGTGCAATTGCCAGGCTCGGGCGTGCCGACCGGGACCATCACGGTTGCTCGCGACCGCGGTGGCGATCAGTGTGTTATCCAGCTGCCGGCCACGCAGTGCGAGTTGCCGGCAGGCGGCGCCGGGCGTTACCGCGTATCCGCCCGCTACGCCGGTGACAGCAACTACCAGGCGAGCAGCGTTGATGCGGGCGAGCAATTCATCAATACCGCCCCTATCGCCCGTCATGATCAGTTCGTGACCTACGAAGACACTCCGCTCACGCTCCCCGCGGCAAACGGGGTCCTCGCCAACGACGAAGACCCGGACGGCGATCCTCTGCAGGTCGTCACCACCGTGAACGGCAGCGGGATTGGCGGCGAAATCGCCCTCCAGGCCGACGGCAGTGTCTACTACGCGCCGCCGGCGGACAGCAGCGGCAGCGACGAGTTTGGATACGGCATCGACGACGGTTACGAGGCTGCATCGGCAAGCGTTCGTTTCCAGGTGCTGCCCGTCAACGATGCGCCCGGATTTGCCCTTTCCGGCGATCAGCTTTGGCCAGCCGGTGCCGCTGGCCCGCGCGAGTTGCCGGCGTATGCGCACAGCGTGCGGCTCGGACCTGCGGATGAATCCGGGCAGCAGGTCGCCGGCTGGCTGGTACGCGTGGACGATCCGGCGAATGTCGTTGACGACCTTTCAATCGCACACGACGGCACGCTCCGTTACACCTTGACCGGCAACTGCGGATCCGTTTCCGTTGCAGTGGCCGTGCGCGACGATGGCGGCACGGCGAACGGCGGCATGGATACGTCGCCCGAGCAGCTGTTCCAGGTATCCGTGGCGGCGGGCGTCAACCTGGTGGCAACGCTGCGACGTGTGGCGCATGTCACGGCCGATGAGGTGCAACTCACCTATACCGCGCGCATCGAGAACCAGGGAACCGGCGCTGCCCACGGCACGCAGGTGCGGGCCACGTTGTCCGGCAATCTGTTAAACGCGACCTGGACCTGCGAAGCAACGGCGAACGCGACGTGCGCCGCCGCAGGCAGCGGTGCCATCAGCGATGAGGTCGACATCGCGCCAGGCGCGGCACTGGTCTATACCGTGTCCACCTCCGTGCCAGCGGGTGGCGACGCGCACGTGGAGGTATCGCTGGAGGCGCTGCCGATCGCCAGCGAGCCCGATATCGACGTCAGCGATAACCGCGCCACGGACTCGGCCGTCATCGGGCTGTTCGCCGATGGTTTCGAGAGTCATTGAGGGGTTCGCGTCATCAGTACCGCCGATTTGCGGCCCGGCTCAACCCGCAGGGTTCAGCCGGGATTGGTCTGCGATCGTGGCAGGAAACCCAGTGTGCTCGCCGGCACCAACGTCGCCTGGTTCCTCGCCCCACTTCGCCCGGCGACAAACCGCCGGGCGAAGTCCTGGTTCTTACTGCACCGGCGGCTGGATCTCGCGCACGCTCAGGTTCTTGAAATCCACCTTGCGGATATTGTCCCAGCGGTACACGGCCAACGGGCCGCCCCAGGTGATGACTTGATCGGCGACGCTGGCGCGACAGGTACGTGCCTGCGAGCCCCAGCCGCCGGTATCCGTGGTTTCATACTTCTTCGACCAGGTATTGGTGTTGGTCTCGTCCACCCACAACTCCATCCGCACATGGCGGTTAGCGGCGAGGTTGTAGGTCATGACCTTGAAGCCCACCCACTTGTCTTTGAGTGGGCCTACGGCCGGCGTGGGGCGGGACGGGCGGAAATCGTAGTTGACATGCCACTGCTCTTTCGCCGTCTGCACGCTGCCATTGAAGAACAGATCGCCCTTGTAGGCCGAACCTTCGCAGAAGGGCTTCGGATTGCTGTGCTTGCCGCCACGCGAGTACCAGGTGAAGGCGTCGGACATGTCGGACGCATCGCGCAGGCGGACATAGCCGGTGATTTCCGTGTTCTTCCAGTCGCGCGGACTGAACATATAGCCACGTGTCGCCAGCACGCCGTGGTTGTCTTCCACATCATCCTGGTCGTAGCCGGCGGTGGTCTTGACGTCCAGGCGGGCGGCGTCATTGTCGCTATCGTTCTGAAAGCGCCATGACCCGTCGGTGTTGCGTACCAGCGGCGCCGAACCGTCCGGATCGAAGCGCGGATCGTTGTTCGGGTTGGTCATGTTCATGAACCATGTCTCACCGCCTGCCACGGTCGGATAGACCATGCGAACGCCAAAGCGATCGTTACCCGGATCCGTCACCTGGCCCGCATCCACGGTCACTTCGGCCACGCTGTTCCACATGTTCAGCGTATTGCCATGTCCCACGATGCGCACGAAACGCGCCGGCACCGGGCCGAATCGCACGGTTTCATGCTGGAGCGTCGTGCCGCTGGAGGTGCCACTGAAGACGCGCTGCCAGGCCGTGCCGGTTTCGCTCACTTCAACGTCGAAGCGGCTCTGGCGGCGATCGCCCTGGTGCCAGGCGATGTTGACGGCCTGCACGGTCTCGCGCGCCGTCAGGTTCAGCTGGAGCCATTGGCCGTCGCCCAGGGCCGACCAGCGCGTCGTGAACGATCCATCGATGGCATTGGCCGGCACATTGCCGTCGTTGCTGCTGGCCGTCGCCGAGGCCACCGGCACCACGCGGCGCGGCGCACCGTCGCGACTGACCGCCATGGTATCCAGCAACGCGATGGCGTCGGTCGTACCACGATGTGCATGGGCCAACAGGCGGCCTGCAAGCTGGTCCGGTTGCAATTCGGGGGCACGCTCCAGTGTAGAGGCGGCGGCTTGCGCGACTGCCGCGACGGCGGCCGCCTCCACTTTGAGCGTACCGGCGCACGTGGAGCGCTCGTCCGTGATAACCAGCGCACCGTGGCGATGCGCCAGATCGACGGCACCCTGCAGCGCCATACAGCGATTTGCCGCGTCGGCCAGGTAGATGACGCGGTCCTGTGGCCGCGCTGCCGTGCTCGCCGCCTTGGCCAGCGCGTCGACGGTGTCACTCAGACGCCGGGTGGCGCAGCTGTCGACGACGCGCAGGCCCATTTCCTTTGCACTGCCCGCGCAACCGGTGATCGGGTCCGGTTCCGCCGACGCCACGGCCGGATCGGCGCTGAATGCCGCAATCACCTTGTCCACGCTCACGGCGCCCTCAACCTGGACCAGCTCGGCGCCGGTGGCCAGCGTGCGCAGTCGCGTCACGGGCTTTCCCAGAGCGGCGCCGGCGCGCGCCAGACTACGCTGGATAGCGGCAGAACGGCCGGATTCGGCGTCGCCATGGCGATAGACCACGACATAGGTGTTTGAGGGCGCTGCGACGGCGGGGACGGTGTCCGCGGAAGCACCCAGGCCGCTGGCGTAGCCTGCGGACAGGGCACAGCCTGCAAGCGCCAGGCTCAAGATCGACCGGCGCGGAAACGTGCGAGTACGGGAGTTCACGAATGGGTCTCCTGGATTCGGGTTCAGGGTCACCGATGCACGCATCGGTGTGCCGGAACAGGCTGCGAGCCCACTGCATTCCGGCTTGATCTCGCTCGCGGACCAGCAGCCCCGTGTGCCAGGGAGAAACCGCCAATTGTGACGGGTATGGCAAAAAATATACGACGCGGACCAGGACGGCATGTCCGGCGGAGACAACCGCACGGGAAAACTCCTTCGCCGTCGTAGCCCGGGTCAACCCGCAGGGTTCACCCGGGTTTGGCTTGCGACAGCGGTGGCGATGCGACGGGGTCGCCAATCCCAGGTTACGGTGTAGATCACCCCCGGGCTTTGGCTACACGGAGCGTAGCGATTCGCCTTCCGTAGCCCGGGCTAACCCACAGGGTTCACCCGGGGCGAGCCTGCGACCACGGTGGCGAAATGCGAAGGGGTCGCCAATCCGAGGTCATGGCGTAGTTCACCCCGGGCGCGCTGCGCTTGCCCGGGCTACAGGGAGCGCAGCACCAATCCGCAGGGTTCACCGGAACATCAATCGCCACCGGACTCCCGATAGACGATACCGCCGTGCCCGATGAATTCCGTATCCCTATCCAGGAACTGGTGCACAGGCACGCCATCAATGGTGTAGCGGAATTCCACAGGCTCGCTGCGTTCTTCCGCATGGGTGGTGAAATTGTCGATCCGCACGCGGACGACGGTGTGTTCTTTTCCGTCGTGGTCGTGCACGCGCAATTTGTCGTTGACCCAAGCCATGCGATCGCCTCGCTGGCGCGGGACCCGCGCCGTTGTTGGTGCTGGCAATTGTAGTCCCGGAATACGGTGCCTGGGGTTTTGCGCTGCTGGGCTCGCTTACCCAAAGGAACATCTCAGGAGACGGAGACCTGCAGCACCGCCATAGACGAAACGAGCGGCAAGCCCAGCGCGGCCATAACGCGCCAGCTGGTGCCGTTCGCGCGGTACCCGCCACTACGCCGCGCGGATAACCCCCTCCCCGACGAGATGCATCGTCCGGCCATCCGCCGCCAATGCCAGACGCAGCGAAGCCTCGTCCTTCCACGCATCGCGGATCGTCGCCGCGGACGCTGGGTCTACCATCACCGCGCTATGCCGCGCCTTGTCCAGCAGTACGGGCTGGCTGCCGAAATGCAGCAGCGCGAGACGCTCGTTCAACGGCGTCGCGTCGAGACTTGCCGGTAGCACACCCTCGTCGCGCCTGAGCGACTTGTGCACGTACAGCCAGCCTTCCCACTGGCCCGGATCAGGGCGCAAGTCGGCTTCGAGGCGCGCGTACAACGCCTGCGTCACCCGCACGGCGTGGTCGCGCCGATCGGTACTGGCATCGACGACGGCGGGATTGAAGCGCAGGACGAGCGATCCATCAGGCTGTCGAAGGCACACGACCGGGACGATCGGCACGTCAGCGGCGCGACTGAGCCAGGCGATGCCGCTGCGCGCCCGCAGCGTTCGCGAGAAAAAGGAAACATCCACCAGGCTGTCGTTCTCCCGCGCGTCGCCAGCCCCGGTGTTGCCGTCGAGATACAGCACCAGCGAGCGCCCCTTGCGCAGTGCGCGCAGGCCCTGCAAGGCACTACCCTGGCTTTCCGCGTCAATCGTCATCAGTGAGCCCGGCCATCCGCGCGTGCGCGAGACGTCGACGGCCTGGGTGATGAATGTCTCGCTGTGGCGGTCGCGCGTCCGTCGCGCCAGGAACAGCGAACTATCGACACCTCGGCGCAACAGCACCGAAAACAGGTGGCGGTAGGAACCCACGTGATTGGCGCAGAAGATGACCGGCGTGCGCCGATCCAGCACGCCATCCGGATCATCGATCACGCTCGATGCGGACAAGTCCAGTTCGCCCTGGTCGAACAGAGCCATGCGTTGCTGGAAGATCACTTCACCGATGACGGCGCGACGTTCATCAACGGTCAGTGCCGGGAAGAAGTAGCGCAAGTTCGCGTCGGCGAGATGAAAAGCGTTGGAAAACGGATCTTCCCGGGACGTCGCTCCAGCGACTGCGGCAAGGTCCGCGTCGACCTCGGCGCGCGTCCGTGCCAGCTGCGTGCGATAGGCCATCGACAGCGCCGCGATCACGGCAAGTCTCCGCCAGCCATTGGCGTCGTTCGACGGACCCGCCGACCGATGCCCTGGGCGATATTGCGCGCAATGGCCCACAGTCGCACGAACACCACATACATCATCAGTGCAAATCCTGCCGCCGTAAGCAGCATCGACAGGGCATTTACTACCACGGTCGCCACGGAATCGGCATTTACGCCCAGCGCCAGATAGCTTGACGCCAGCGTCAGCACCTGCGGCAGGTTGGTCACCGTTGCCCAGGCGGTGTGCATGACGAACACCGTGAACACCACGAAGAACACACCGGAAGCGATCGCGTAAACCACCAGCGGCGTCGGTGTCGCAGCGCGGCTTCCCTCATCACCGTAGAGCACACGACTTGCCACCGCAGCCCACCATTTTCCCGATCGCTCGCGCAGGTTTGGCAAGCGGAAATAGTCCGCGTACACCCAGTAGCCGTCGAACCGGAGGAAAGGATTGAGCGTGATCAACAGCGAGAAAAGACTTGCTCCGACGACCAGGCCCAGCGCGCGGCTCTGGCTGAAGTGCTGGATCACTGCAATGAAGGCCGTTGCGAGGATCTGGAACCAGGCTCCCGCGAGGTTGATCGCAATACGCTGCGAACGCGGCAGGCGCCAGGCTTCAGTCACGTTGCAGAACAGCACGGGAAAGATCAGGTACAGGCCGATGCCTATCTGGGCCGGACGCGCACCATAGCGCCGCGTTGCGCCGGCATGTCCGAACTCATGAAACAGAAAGGTTGCGAACAAGGTTGCATAGAGGACCAGCCAGTCCAGAGCACCTAGCGGCTGAAAGCTGAGAAGCAGCTGCATCCTCGCCGCGTCGACGACATTCCACGCTACCAGTACGAGCAGGCACAACGGCAACAATGCCACGACAGCCCCGGGCGCCAGCAGTGGCTGGACCAGTGTCGCGATCCGCTCGACCGCACTGGCGGACACCAGCGTGCGTGAGAAATAGATATACCGATTGCGGGTCGCTTCTTCGTCGACCATGGGAGCCGGCGGCACGGTCAATACCAGACGCGCCGGCAGGTATTCGGTCCGGATGATGTGTTCGATGGCGGCGACGGTTAGCGGACGATCGGGATATTCCGCGTTGTAGCGACACGCGATCGTTTCGGTATCCGATGCGCCGGCGATCGCTGTCAAAAGGCCAGCGCTCTGCGCCGAACCGAGAAACACTCGCTCGCCCACGCAGATGCACCAGCGCGTCGCGTCTGCGTCCGCATCGGATGCGTTCACGCGCAAGGGGCCAGCCAGAAAATAGGAGTCGCTCACGAATAACACAATCCAGCAGCGGTACCGGAAAACGAGGCCCCGCGTACGGGGCCTCGTCGATAGCAGTCAGCGCAACGCTCAGGTCTCGGAATCGCACATCGGGCGACCAACGCACTCGCAGCAATAGCGCGACTCGGTCGCGGCGCTCATCGCCGTCATTTCCAGGCGCTCTTCGAGTTCCGTCAGACGGAATTCGGCAACGTCAGAAGTAATAGCGGAAATAGCAGAGCTGGTATTCATTATAGTGGCCTTATTGAAGTGATGGATCGCAATGGAACGGTCCTACCATTTGCGCTTTTCCCTATTTCTACGCGGAAAAGCCCGCGGATACTTTCACATCAAATATTCGACGGTCAATTCGCATCGCGACAAGAATAATCCGGCGCGCCGCTTTTAGATGCGCATTTGAATACCTACACGATTATTCCATCGATAAATATCGGCACCTGATCGCGCACGTCCTGGAGTACCGGCTATGTGGCGGTGCGTACGCCGTGACATGCACCACGACTTCGGCTCAGTGTGTTGCGCCGAACATTCGCTACAGCCGTTGTAGCCGGGTCAACCCGCAGGGTTTGCCCGGGGGTGACGTCACCTCGAAACCGAAAATCGCCGCATGGCGTTGGCAGCGATGCGTAAGCGACAATACGCTGTTCACCGGTTGCGCTGAGACTGGCGTCAACGGCAGAGATCCGCAGGAACGGAGGTACCCTGTGGCTTTTTCGGCTTCCGGGCCAGTCGCCTGTCGTTATTGCTCTGCCCTACTTCA
Organism: Tahibacter amnicola; assembly: GCF_025398735.1. Lineage (NCBI taxonomy): Bacteria > Pseudomonadati > Pseudomonadota > Gammaproteobacteria > Lysobacterales > Rhodanobacteraceae > Tahibacter > Tahibacter amnicola. Next base: position 2,794,750 of record NZ_CP104694.1, on the reverse strand, counting down.
TAATCTGGCTGATCTGTAACAGCGTGATCGCCATCGTCCTTTACCGCGTGTCAGCCGCTTCGTCACGACGCGTACAACGGCGCCCCTGACGTGACGTCATCCACCATCGATCTTGACTATGAAGAACTACTACGAACTCGCCGATGGCCAGGTCCATATCTGGCTGGAACAGGGGCATTCGGTCTGCATGAAGGCCGTGACGGATTGCGGCGATCCCGTCGAGCTGTCAGACAACGCGATAGACGAGGTGGTCCGGATATTGACGGAGCTGAAGACGGCGGCGAGTGCCGGCTAGATGTCGCCGCTCGTGCGCGCCGTGGCAGCGATTCCGCGGGCGCAACGACTACCGGCTCATCGCCGAGACCCGCGCATCCTTCTCCGCCCACAGCCCGTTGATCCAGGTCTGGAAACGCTCGCGCAACGCCGGATCGTTCTCGTAGTCGCCTTGCAGCATGCCATCGGGCATCGGCAATTTCCGAACGTGTACGTGCACTTCGCGCACGCGCCCGCTGAGGAGATCCCATATACCGGGCCGGCCACCGGGATAGACGATGGTGACGTCGACGACGGCCTGCAGCAGCTCGCCCATCGTCTGCAGCACAAACGCGACACCACCGGCCCGCGGCGGCAACAGATGCGTATACGGCGACTTCAGCGCGACGTGCTTGGCGGGTGTGTAGCGCGTGCCTTCGACGAAATTCATCACCGACACGGGCAGATCACGGAATTTCGCGCAGGCGCGCCGGGTCGCCTCGATATCCTTGCCGCGCAGTTCCGGTCGCCGCTGCAGCACATCGCGCGTGTAGCGCCGCATGAAGGGAAAGTCGAGCGCCCACCAGGCGAGTCCGAGTACCGGCACCCAGATCAACTGCTGCTTGAGGAAGAACTTCAGAAAGGGAATGCGCCGGTGGAAGATCGACTGCAGCACCGGAATATCGGCCCAGCTCTGGTGATTGCACAACACCAGATACCAGCCGCCGTAGCGCAGGTCGTCCAGTCCTTCGACGTGGAGCACCGTCCCTGTCAACGACGCGACCAGCCGGCTGTTGACCCCGACCCAGCTTTCCGCCAAACGCACCAGGAGCCCGGAAACCGCCACCCGCCATCGCGCCAAGGGAATGACGAACTTGACCAGTGCAAGCAACAGCAACGGTGTCGCATGCACCAGGGTGCTGACGACGATCAGGCTAAACGCGACTACCGCGCGGGGAATTTCACGGATTGACAAGAGCGAACCTCTGCGCGCAGGGACCGTGCGCATTCCGAATGCTCCAGTGTAGTACGTCACTGCCTGCGCGGGATACCGGCCGCGCCAAGGCCGGCAGTCTGCAGAACCGCCCGCTCGACACCGCGGGAACATGCGGCGGCGGCCGACGGAGAGCGGGTACCGCACCTCCTTCTGGTATGCGCCGGCCAAACCGTCAGAAGCGGTGCCGGGGAAGAAGGAACAGGCTGGCCTGTCTGATGCCGACGAGCCTGCCCCCTGCATTTCACAACAGCCGGGCGTACGATGCGCCTACCGCTGACCAGGTGCCGGGGGGAATCGTCATGCGTACTGCCGCCAGACGTCTCGTTCAATCACTGGCGATGTTCGCCGCGCTTGCTGGTATCGCATCCGGCGCATCGGAGCAGGTCTACACGGGCACATTCGAACCGTGTGACGGGTACTGGAAAGGCGGCTCCTGCTGGTGGTTCGGCGAGAACGACCAGTCCTGCGACACGGTGTGCGCCGACCACGGCGGTGATCAGCTCGGTTCGCGTTTGCTCACGGGATCAGCGGGCGACAGCGTTATCTGCGGAGAGCTGCTGACTGCGCTGAACGTGATCAACCCGCTGCCGGTGACCGAGCAGGTGTCTCTGGGCGGTATCTCCGGCCTGGGCTGCGGTTCGGACTACACCAACAACGCCACCTCGTACCGCTTCACCTCCACGACGACCTCATCCGCGAGCAGCGCATCGAACGGATCGCTGTATTTCCGGCGGCTCTGCGCCTGCGGCAGCCAACCTGCACCGACCTCGCTGTCGTACGCCAGTGCCCCACTCCAGTTGCCGCGCGGTGTCGCCATGACGCCGGCGTCGCCCACGCTGGTCGGCTATGCGAAGTCGTATGGCGTCGCGCCGGCGCTGCCGGCAGGACTCCAGCTCAACACCACGACCGGCGTTATCTCCGGAACACCGACAGCGCTGCAGAACCCCGGGCAGT